>DASYYH010000003.1:0-300000 GCA_035934015.1 Candidatus Acidiferrales bacterium | reverse complement strand
CGTCAGGATCGATTTTGCTTCGAAAGACGACTTTCGAAAATATGAGAACCCGGCTTGTGGCATGGCGTTTGCGAGGTGGACGCATCTTTAAGCCAGTTTGGATGACGTCGGCAGGAATTTGCTTCGCTTGGCTGTTTTATGCGACGACGGCGCAACTGGTTTGGATGCCCCTGCAAAATCTGCATCTTCCGGAATGGCCGGTGGAAGCTTTGGAACCATTCCGGATTGCCAATCAGTATGGGCTCTTCGAAGTAATGACCAGGGCACGTTATGAAATCGAGTTTCAAGGCTCGAACGACGGCGGCGCGACATGGACTGCCTATCCGTTTCAGTATAAGCCCCAAGACGTGACTAGACCGCCGGGGATTTACGCGCCGTATCAGCCACGATTTGATTGGAATTTGTGGTTCGCATCCTTGGGTACTTGGCGCCAATACCATTTTGTGGTGTACACGGAGGAATCACTGCTTGACGGAAGTCCCGAAGTGCTTTCGCTCTTTGCGCGCAATCCATTTCCCAACGGGCCGCCGCAGGTCATTCGCTGCGTCATCTGGCAATATTGGTTCACGGATATGGCGACGAAGCGTGAGACGGGAGATTGGTGGACACGAAAACTACTGGGGCTTTACGCGCCAACTCTCGGGCGGGAAGGGAACGGTCGCTATCGCGTGCTGCAAGAACCTGTACCCTTCGAGCCTCAAGATGAGCAGTAGTTCTGCGGGCCGCGCGGTCTGTGTATTATGGACAACGCTCTAATGACTGTGAGGGAGTCGCCAAGCCCTCCGATGGAGATTGGATATGGATTACCTGCTTAAGACAGAACCTTCCGAATATTCGTTCGCGGATTTACAGCGTGACAAGATCACAATTTGGAATGGCGTCTCGAATCCAGCCGCAGTAAAGAATCTCAGAGAGATGAAGCCCGGCGACCGTTTGGTGATTTATGAAACGGGAGATCGAAAGAGTTCCGTCGGGACTGCCATCGTAATTTCGGTTGAGGCAAACAATCCAAAAGATCCTCACGTGAAAATTAGGGCAGGTGAGTCTTTGGACGCGACGACGCTTGCGGAGATCAAAGGCAAAAAGCTTTTCGCAGTGTCGCCTCTAGTTCGCCAGGCCAGGCTGAGCGTTGTTCCATTGACGGCTGCGCAATATAAGTTTCTGACGAGCCGCTAAAAGTATCGCTGCCACGGGATACTCTCCTTTTCTTTCCGACCCTGTCGGCGTATTATGCACGCGCAAAATCTCATTCAGGAGCGCCAGATGCAATTTCGTCGATATCTGAATGTTCGGAGTCTGCAAGTTGCGCTGATCGTTGCGGCGGTGTGTTTATTTGCTTTGGCGGATGCGCTATATGCGGCCCCGAATGGTTTTACGCTCGAACAAGTCATGAGTTTCGCCTTTCCGGACAACATTGCTTCTTCCGGCGGGTCAGACCGCGTTGCTTGGACTTTCGACATCAAGGGAGTTCGAAATATCTGGGTCGCCGATGCGCCGGATTTTGCCGCTCGCGAAGTGACTCATTATTCGGAAGACGATGGCCAGGCCATCGCGAGCGTTCGCCTAACCCCGGACGGAAAAGCAGTCGTGTATGCGCGCGGCAGCGAAACAAATTCCGTCAATGAAGTGGCCGATCCGACGAGCGATGTGCAGAAACCCGAGCAGCAGGTGTGGGCCGTTGGCGTTGCGAGTGGTCAACCGCGCCTGCTGGGCACCTTGGAGTGCGGACATGAAGGCTGCGAAGACATTGAGCTATCTCCCGATGGACAATTCGCTGTATGGGCTGCGCGTGACGCTCTCTGGATTGCTCCCGTGTCTGGTGCTGTCCAGGCCCATCAGCTCTGTTACGTGCGAGGAGACAACTCCGATCCTCGATGGTCTCCGGACGGTAAAGAGATCGCATTCACGAGCAATCGCGGAGGTCACAGTTTAATTGCCGTCTACAACTTTGGAAAAGACTCGATCCACTACCTGCATCCGACGGTAGATCGCGATGGCTTGCCCCGCTGGTCTCCGGACGGCAAGAGTATCGCTTATGTAAAGACAAACGGTGCCGAGCGCGGCCTTCCAATCATTCCTTTGCGTCCGCAGCCGTGGTCAATTTGGGTTGGGAATCCAGTTAGCGGGGAAGCCCACCTGGTCTGGCGTAGCGGCAATACTATGGACGACTCCATCCCTCGTCTCACGGAAGCCGATTCATTTCATTTTGCCGCAGAAAATCGAATCACTTTTTCCTCGGAAAAAGACGGCCGGAATCATCTCTATTCGGTTTCGGCTGACGGTGGAGACGTCGTGTTGTTAACACCGGGCGATTTCGACGCGAAGGGCGTCACGCTGAGCTTTGACGGCAAAACGCTTTATTACGAGTCCAACCAGAACGACGTGGATCGCAGACACATCTGGCGCGTAAGCATCGCTGGCGGCACACCGCCCGAAGCATTAACCAAAGGCGACACAATCGAGTGGTTTCCTGTCGAAACCGGCGACGGCAAGTATGTTCTGTGTCTTGGCTCCAGCGCCACTACTCCGGCGATGCCTTATCGAATCACGTCGAGCGGCCGCGAAATGATTGCACGCGAGGAGTTGCCCAGTGACTTTCCGTCCGCTCAACTCGTGACTCCGAAGCAGGTCATTTTTAAGAGCTTGGATGGGCTTGAGATTCATGGCCAGCTCTTTGTGCCGCGAGGGAGATTAGAGCATGCTGCAGCGCTTGTATACATGCACGGCGGGTCTATGCGTCAGATGATGCTGGGTTTCCATTATATGGACTACTACCACTACGCCTACGCGGAAAATCAGTATCTCGTGAGCAAGGGATTTGTCGTGCTGTCCGTGAACTACCGAACCGGGATCATGTATGGCCGCGCGTTTCGCGAGCCGGTGGATGGCGGCTGGAGAGGCGCTTCCGAGTATAAGGACATTGTAGCCGCGGGTAAGTATCTGCAAGGACTGTCCTACGTGAATCCCAACAAGATCGGTCTTTGGGGCGGTTCGTACGGAGGATTTCTGACCGCTATGGGTTTGGCGAGGAATTCCGACATTTTCAAGGCCGGCGTGGACATGCACGGTGTCCACGACTGGTCCGTTTTTCTCTCGCGGTGGACGCGTTATGAGGGTGGTGAAGCGCAAGGTGCGCCCGACCTGGCCCAAGCGGTGAAGCTAGCCTTCAGTTCTTCGCCGGACGCGTCAATCGACACATGGAAATCTCCAGTATTACTGATTCAGGGAGACGACGACCGCAATGTGCCGTTCGATCAAATGGTGGACCTTGTGCAGCGGCTGCGTGGCGATCACGTTCCCTTTGAACAGATTGTGTTTCCTGACGAGATTCACGGTTTTCTGATGTGGAAGACGTGGATGAAAGCGTATGCCGCGACTGCGGATTTCTTCGAGCGCGTGCTTGTGAAGGGCGAGACTATTCCGCCGAGCGAGTAAGTCTCAGGAAGAGATCTCGTACAGATCTGGTAATGAGGACCAGCAGGCGCGTTCGGTTTATTGCGGCTGGCCGAGTTCCGAAGCTTGGCGTTCAGCGACAATTTTTTTCGCATTGTCGTAAAGCGCCTTCGCCTGAGGGATTAGCTCGATCGCCTTCTCGATCTGCGGATCGTTATCAACGGAAACCTTGAAGCCCGCTGGTAAACCAAGCGCGTACGTCAAGGCTTCGCGCTGGATGTGAAGTCGGATCCAATCCTCGTTGGCTTTAACCTCGTCGGGTGTGTAGCTGATGTGCTGCTGATCGAGATAGCCATAGAACTGCTTCACGACCGCGTCGTCGACCGTGAAATCCTTGGTGACTGTAGGGCGAGTCCCCATGAAGTAGCGTGTGAAGTTTCCAACGCCCTCATTCGTGGGAAAAAACACACCGCGAGCCAGCAAAAGCGTCTGGAAGGGGTTGTACATTGGCGCGGGATCCGCTACGTCTGGTGTAATCCCGCCGCCACCGTAAACTTTGCGGCCGCTGTCCGTCAGCTTGACTTCGGGTTCCTTATTTGGCTGACGGTTGAATTCGTAATCATAAAGAGTGACGTTCTTGTAGTCACGCTGTATCAGCCGCCCCGTCGGCGTGTAATAACGCGCGGTTGTCAGCAGGAGGGCAGTTCCGTCAGCCAAAGGCATCTGCGTCTGCACAAGGCCTTTACCGAAACTGCGCTCGCCGGCAATCAGGGCGCGGTCGTGATCCTGCAATGATCCGGCAACAATTTCAGACGCCGAAGCGCTCCCGCCATTGATAAGCACAACGACCGGGATCTCGCGCCCGTCGTTCCCGCGCAGTGCATAGTAGCGACGCTCAGGTGACGCACGGCCCTTTTGCGAGACCACAAGCTGGTCCTTCGACAGGAACATGTCCGCCATTCCGATAGCTTGCATCAACAGGCCTCCGGGGTTGTCTCGGAGGTCCAAAATGAAGCCATCCAGATGCGAGTAGTCGAGTTTCTTCATCGCCGCCGCGAGATCGGAGTCGGTTGTTTCAGAGCTGAATCCGGTAACATGAGCATAGCCGATGCCAGGCCTCAGCAGCGCCGAGTACTGAACTGCGGATTGCGGAATTTCATCGCGCATCACATTTACAGCAATGGGCTTGGAATATCCCTCACGGTTCAGTGCGATGGTGACCACGGTTCCTTTGGGTCCCTTGAGTAGGTCGGCAACCTGAGTAGTGTTGAGCTCAGAGCAATCCTTACCATCCACTTCCTGAATAATGTCTCCGGCCTTGATTCCTGCCCTGTCTGCCGGAGAACCAGGAAAAGGGGAAAGGACTTCGGTTTGATTCAAAGCGTTCTGGAATACACGCATGCCCACGCCATAATAATTGCCGCGCTGAACTTCCATCTGGAGAGCCCAGGCTTTCGGGTCGAAAAAGTAGGAGTGCGGATCGAGGACATGCAACATGCCGGGAATTGCACCGTCGAATACAAGAGTATCTGTGTCAACAGGTTCGGCATAGTTCTGCTGAACGATGGAAACCACTCGGGCGAAAGACTCGACGGAATCCTGCAGGTCGTTAGCATCAGCAGCAGTGGCCTTGAGAGGAGGCCCGCATAATCCGCCCAAAATCGCGGCGATAATTAGGATGGTGGCCAGCAGAATGCCGCCGCGTTTTGATGAATGCATCCGAGCCTCGTTTCACGCCCCCATCGGGGCACAGCGAAGTATAGCATACATTTCCGGGCGGTTTGACACACCCGGCAGCCTCTTCTATGATGCAAAAGAAGGGTTTTGCGCACAAAAAATGTTGAGCCTACCCCATCTTATAGTCATTTTTATCGTCGCTCTGATCGTATTCGGCCCGGAAAAACTGCCCGAACTAGCGCGCAATTTTGGCAAGGTGATGGCCGAGTTTAAGCGAGCGACGGGAGACCTTCGCGCCGGCTTCGAAGAGCACATGAGAGAGCTTGAGCGTGAAGCCCGCGTGTCTGAGACCAAGAAACAGCAGACCGCCGCCTCATCCGCTGCGGTTCAACAAGCATCTCCTGCCTTGCCCGAATCGCCAGCCGAACCCCTCGTTGAAAACAAAATTCTTCCGCCGGCACAGGAATCTGCGCATGAGCAAACCTCCCAGACTTCCAGTTCACCAGACCAATCGAATAACGAGGCGATGATCCATAAGGCGGACCATGGCGACTCCTAGCCAGCCGGGAGCCGCGCAACCCGGCCAGTCCAGCAATGAAGACTCTGAGCGGATGTCTCTCTTTGAGCATCTGACAGACCTCCGTAAGCGCCTGCTTAACTCCGCCATCGCGATCGGCATCGGCTTCGTGATTGGTTTTTCGGTTGCGAAATGGGTGATCAACTATGTTGCAAAGCCGATGGTTGTTGCACTGCAGCAAGCTCACTTTCCTGACAAGCTGATTTTCACGGGTCCTGCCGAGTATGTGAATCTTTTGATCAAGGTGGGTTTTTATCTTGGCCTTATCCTTGCGCTGCCGGTGGTGCTCCATCAGATATGGCTTTTTATTGCGCCGGGGTTATACAAGCATGAACGCAAGGCCGTCCTTTCGTTTATTTTTTCGTCGGTCTTTCTGTTTCTTTGCGGCGTGGCTTTTGCGTATTTCATCGTGCTGCCGTTTGTCCTCAAATTCCTGATCACATTTCAGGGGCCCCAAGGTCCGTTTCAGCCATTAATCAGCATCAGCGAATATTTTGACTTGATCTTGATTGTTATGGTCGGCTTGGGTGCAATTTTTGAGCTCCCCGTGCTCATTTTTGTGCTTTCCATTTTTGGCATTGTGACGCCACAATGGCTCTGGAGGAACTTCCGTTACGCTATTCTGATCATCACGATTATCGCTGCCTTTGTTACGCCGACTCCTGATATGACGACGATGCTCATTTTCATGACGCCGATGATTGGTTTGTATTTTGTTGGCATCGGGGTTTCCTATATGGTGTTTCGCAGGAAGCGTCAACGCGACCTGGTGCGTCAGGGAGTGAGCTGATATGCGCAGTAGGATTCGACTCTGTATGATGACAATTCTGGCGCTGGCCTGTACTGCCGGATGCGGCGGTAGTGGGAACAAAACTAGCGCAATGTCATCCAGTGCTTCCGCCGTCGCCGCGCCTGTAATTGACGCAAACGATCAGGCGCCGCCCGCGCAACAGACGGGAGGTTTCGATGGCCAGAAGGCTTATGAGTATACGGCGAAGCTCGTCAGCTTCGGGCCGCGTCCTTCGGGATCTGCTGCGATTCAGTTGACGCAGAATTACATCGAAAAGCAGCTGAAGTCAGATGGCTGCGATGTCTCCGACGATCCTTTTCATGCGCAGACGCCGGTCGGGACAATCGCGATGAAAAACATTTTTGCCAAGGTCCCGGGCGAAGGGAAAGGCATAATCCTGCTCCTCACGCATTACGACACGAAACGCTTACAAGACTTTGTCGGCGCGGATGATGGCGGTTCGTCAACGGGATTGATGCTTGAAGCGGCGCATCTCTTGTGTGGCAAAAAACAGCAGGTTGCGATTTGGATGGCTTTCCTCGATGGCGAAGAGGCAGTGAATCCGGATTGGGGCGATGACGACCACACATATGGAAGTCGTCAAATGGCGGCCAATCTTGAGCTGACGGGAGAGGTGAAAGACGTCAAGGCTGTCATCTTGGTGGATATGGTGGGACAGAGAGGGCTGCATATTTCCAAAGAGACCACATCCACGCCATGGCTCACGGATCTGATATGGTCCGCGGCTGCAAAACTGGGGTACAAGGACGTGTTTATTTCGCAAGCGGATGCCGTCGACGATGACCACGACCCATTCTTGGCTTTGAAAATACCCTCCGTTGACCTGATTGACCTCACTGATTATCAGAATGAAGGGTATTGGCACACGACCCAAGATACGATAGACAAGATCAGTCCAAAAAGCCTGGCGATTGTTGGACACGTTGTGCTGGCTACAGTCGGCGAGCTCGAGACAAAATTCTCCAAGTGAAAACAATTTCTGTTCGCACCACTTCAGCAAGCTATCCAATGATTGTCGGCCATGGTGCGCTCTCCCGGCTTAGGGATACTGTCGAAGATTTGCGCTGCGGTGGTCGGGTGTTTTTGTTGTCGTCACCCCGTGTTTGGGGGCTTTGGGGTCGCGAGGTTCAACGGCGATTGGGGCGCGTGCCTGGAAACTGCGTGATTTTGTTTGATGACAGAGAAATCGCAAAAACGCTCGCGACCGTCCAGGGTATATGCCGGAAACTTGCAAAGAGTAGTGCAGACCGACAGGCCGTGCTCGTGGCCATCGGTGGTGGTGTTGTAGGTGATGTGGCCGGCTTTGTCGCGGCAAGCTACATGCGAGGTGTGCGCATCGTGCATGTCCCGACGACGCTCGTGGCCCAAGTTGATAGCGCAATCGGCGGAAAAACCGGCGTCGACCTGCCGGAAGGCAAGAATCTGATTGGTGCGTTTCACCAACCAAGAGCTGTACTCGCTGATCCCGCCCTTTTGACGACTTTGAACGCGCGCCAATTTTGTTCTGGGTTACATGAGGTCATCAAGTACGGCGTGATTGGAGATGCAGGACTCTTCCATTTCCTTGAGCGCGAGATGAAACAAATCATGGCAAAGGACTATCGAGCGCTCGAATTCGTAATCGAGAGGTGTGCGCGCCAAAAAGCGCGAATCGTGAAGCTCGATGAACGGGAAAGCAACCTGCGCCAGATTTTGAATTTCGGCCACACCATGGGTCACGCTTTAGAAGCCTTGACCGGATATGAGCGATTTCTGCATGGCGAAGCCGTGGGATGGGGAATGCTCGGCGCGACCTTGATCGGTGCCGGTCTGGATCGCATCGGCGAACGCTCGGCCTGCAGAATCGCGTCGCTGATTGCCCGGTGTGGGCCGTTGCCGGCCCTGCCATCCATCCCGCCATCGACGCTATTCAATGCAATGGCGAGAGATAAAAAATCCCGCCATGGGCATATGCGATGGGTGATTCCGAGCCGAATCGGGGCTGCCGACATTGGAATGGAAGTGCCGGCCGTGCTCGTCGAAATGGTCTGGCGCGAATTGCCCAGATTCTATGCGAAGGCGCGCAGGGATGTAGCCGCGTGAGCCGGTCAACCAGCGATGGAAGTGACGGAATGGATACAGAGGCTCACAACGCTGCGCCCGGGACCCGTCCTGAGGGCTCCCGTGATGAACGCGAAGCGGGACAGCAGGTGCGCGAGATGTTTACTCGCATCGCGCCTCGATATGATTTCTTAAACCATTTGCTTTCCGCTTCATTGGATCGGGTTTGGCGGCGGCGAACTGCCAAACGATTTGCGGATATCTTGTCTCGCCCCGACGCACAGGTGCTCGATTTATGCTGCGGAACGGGCGATTTGATCTTGGCTCTAACGCGTCAAGCGGAGCAAAGTGGGCCGCGCGCGGGCGTTTCTAGCAAAAGATTCATAGGCGCCGATTTCGCATTCCCAATGCTCGCAATCGCGAAAAAAAAACAGCGCACGGCTCACCTTGATGTCGTTTTTCTCGCCGTGGACGCCCTCGTCTTACCATTCCGGGATGCCAGCTTCGATTTGATTACAACGGCGTTCGGATTTCGCAATTTGACGAACTACGAAAATGGCCTTCGTGAAATTGCTCGCGTATTGCGCCCCGGGGGAAGGCTCGGAATCTTGGAATTTTGCGAGCCTGAGAATGGATTTCTTGGGAAACTGTATCGCTTGTATTTCACGCGAGTCCTGCCCCGTATCGGAGGTGCCATTTCGCGGAATCGTGAGGCCTATACGTACTTGCCGAATTCCGTGAAAAAGTTCCCACGGCCTGAAACGCTGGCAAATTGGATGGAAAAACTGGAATTTCGAGACACGGAATTCGAACGCTGGACTTGCGGCATAGTCGCGTTGCATTCCGCGGTAAGGAAATGAGTGAAGTTTCAGACAGTTAGTTTTCGAGCCCCAATGCTCGGATTTTGTGTAGCAGAGTCTTATAGGAAACGCCGAGTTTTTCCGCAGCACGGGATTTATTCCACCTCTCCTCCCGCAGGGCAGTTTCAATTTTGAATCGTTCGACATGATGCACAGCGCGCTGGGACACGTCCTCGAGCGAGCCGTCCCAGGGAAACTCTTCGTTTAGCATCCCCTCTGGCATTTCCGTTGCATTTGGCCGAGGAGCAGGAAGTTGGAGGTCGGTTGGGCCAATTTCGTCCGTGCTTGCGAGTATGGATGCGCGCTCGATCGTATTTTGAAGCTCGCGAACATTGCCCGGCCAATGGTAGCCGCGAAGCCGCGCGCGTGCCGCTTCCGCAAACTCCAATCCAGGTTTGTGGAACTCGCGGCGAAAACGTTCCAAGAAATGAGTGGCCAACAAAATCACATCATCTCCGCGCTCGCGCAAAGGGGGGATCGTCACAGGAACCGGCGAGACACGGAAGTATAAATCCTCGCGAAAGGTTTTTTGTGCTACTGCCTCTTGAAGATTTTTGTTCGTCGCAACCACGATGCGCACATCAATGTCGATCGATTGAGTTCCGCCCACACGTTCGAATTGGCGTTCCTCAAGAACGCGGAGCAGTTTCCCTTGGGCTGCGAGCGGTAGTTCGGCGATCTCATCCAGGAAGATCGTGCCGCGGTGTGCCAGTTCGAGTTTGCCTATTTTTCGCGTCCCCGCACCCGTATAGGCTCCTCGTTCATGACCGAATAATTCATTTTCCACGAGTCCTTCGGGAATCGCAGCGCAATTGAGCGCCACAAAAGCGCCTTCACGTCGCTTGCTGAGATTGTGCGTGGCGCGAGCAAACAGCTCCTTGCCCGTGCCACTTTCTCCGAGGAGAAGAACAGTGGAATCGGTAGGGGCGACGCGTTGAATCATCTGGCTCGCAGCCTGCATCGAGGGATGTTCTCCGACGATTCGCGGAAACCCGTAACGCTCGGCGTATTCTTCGCGGAGAAGCAGATTTTCGCGAAGGAGATCCTGCTGGCGCGCGGCGCGCGCGACCAGTAGCTTCAGATGCTCAAGTTCGACCGGTTTCTGAATAAAGTCAAAAGCGCCCTCCTTCATGGCCGTAACCGCGTCTTCAACAGATCCATACGCAGTAATGAGAATTACAGGAATCATGGGGTCTGCGCGGCGCGCTTCGCGCAAGACATCGAGACCAGAAGCGCCCGGAAGTTTTAAATCCGTTAGGACGGCCAGGTAGCGGCGCTTGCGGACTTTCTCAGTCGCAGCGTTTCCGTCGGAGGCATCGTCAATCGAGTAGCCAGCCTTTTCCAGCGCGCGCCGAAGCATAGCGCGCAGTTCAGGCTTGTCCTCGACCAGAAGGATTGATTCCATATCAACTCGCTAGTCTTGAGCCCAGGACGCGTCGCCACCGGCCTGACGAAGGGCGTCTTCCAGATCGGAAATGGCCTGTTTGTCGGCTGCGATGTCCTTCTGTTTTTTGTCGATGGCGTCTTGTTTCTTGGTGATATCCGAGCGCGTCACCGATTGCATCAGCGCCTTGGTTGGATCGTTTGGATAGTACTGGAGTTGAAGCTCGCTGAGCTCGCGCTGCATGATCGCTAGCTCGGACTGGTCCTGATCAAGCTTGTGGTGTGCATCGGCGAACTTCTTGCGCCAGGATGCTTCATCGTTCTTTCCCTGCGATGCCGCGGATGAGCCCTTCGCACTCTTGTCTCCCGTTGCAGATGCGGAAGACGTGCTGCCCACGACCGAAACCCCTGAGGCGGAGGCGGGCAGGTTGTCGTTTGTAAAGACAACGGCTGCCTTAGGCGCGGTTTTCTGAGCTTGGCGAGCCTTGCGCGCTGCTTCGGCAAGCGGATCGGCGCTTGAACTTGAAGAAGACTGCGTCTGCGTTTGTGATTGGGTTTGCGACTGACTTTGTGCTTGTTGTTGTGACGCCGACTGGGCCATAAGCGCTTGCGGCAGAGCCAAAAGCGGCAAAATTGTTGCGAGCCAAATCGTTTTTCGCATGGCGTTCACCTCTGAAGTGCCACGTGTCTATGCTTTTTCACTTAATTTTAGATGGTCTTTGCACTCTGGGGGAACGGCTATAAAGGCGCTTGCTGCCGCAAAGGTAACCATAGGTCAAATTCGGCTCCACCCGTCGCCCGATTCCGTACTTCCACGCGTCCGCCATGCTGTAGCGCAATTTTCTGGACAACGGCAAGCCCCAGACCAGTGCCGCTCGATTTGGTCGTAAAAAATGGCACAAAGATCTTATCGATGTCTCCGGGAGGGATGCCGGGGCCGTTATCCCTGACGGCAATCCGTTGCCAGGACCGGCCTGAATGCTCTTCTTTCATACCAGCAATAACAACCTCGCCGCGATGCCCGTTGCTCGAAGCCGCTTCCGCTGCGTTCCTCGCAAGGTTCAGGATAGCCTGCCTGAGGAGCCCGGAGTCACCGGAAACCTCACCAAACGAACCTTCAGTGCAAACCGTGACGTCGGGAACGCTCGTTCCGATTTCCTCGACGACTCCTTCGATAACGCCGGACAATGCAAAATCTTCGTTTGTAAGCTCGAGCGGCCTCGCAAAACGCAGGAATTCTGTCACAACGTGGGCAAGTGACCGGGTCTGGTCAAGAATCTTCTGCGAACAATCTTCCGCTTCTGACGATGCAGCTTCGCTATGGATCATCTGGGCATAGCCCGAAATCGTCGCCAGCGCATTTTTGAATTCGTGTGCTATTCCGGCGGACATTTCTCCCAATGCCGCCAGATTCTCTTTCCAGCGCATCTGTTTTTGCAGCGTGGCCAGTTCCGTGATGTCGCTCATTAGGCAAATCGCACCCATAATTGTCTGGATAACTGGAGCTGTCGGCCCTTGAACTAGGGTGTTGCGCATCGAGCGGTAGATCGGCGAAATGGTTACGCCCAACTGACGAGTTTCCCCCGCGGAGGTCGTGTGTGGAACCACATCCCGCTGAAAGGTTTGACCATCGCGCAAGCTGGCAGCGATCATTTGCGAAAGCGGAGAATTGGCGCCGAGCGCCTCTGAGTAGCGGTGATATTGAAGTCCGGATATTCCAAGCGCTTTCTCCGCCGCGGGATTGGCAGAACCGATTGTCCCTGTGGCATTGATGAGCAAAAGCCCTGCCGGCATATTGCGGGTAACTGCTTCGCTCAGCCGTTCCGTTTCCTCCGCGCGCTCCTTTTCCGCTCGATGAAGGCGTGCGAGTTCCTGTTCCTGATCACGCAGCCGCTGAATTACACCCTGCATGGAAGCAGTCATGAATGCGGATGGATTTTCCGCATTGACGCGAAAGGCTCCATCTCCTTCTTTAATGCTGGAGTCCTTTCCTCCGAGCGATTTTCGAATTGCAACGAGCACCCCGATCATTCCGAGGAAAACGAGTATGAAGAAAAACAAGCCGAATCCGACCTCAAATTTGAAGTTTGAACTGGGCGGAGCGAAAACCATTGCGGTCCTATCGAATCTGAAAAAGCGATTGGTACCACACGATAATGGGAGTGCCAAAGAAGATCACGAGAATTGCCGCGGCTCCAAGAAACGTGCCGAAAGGCAATTCGTAATCCGATCCCTTGCGCGACGCGAGCATGAAAATTCCGCCAAAAACCATGCCCAGCACAGCGCCGATCAGAATTGTGAGGATCGTTCTGCGAAGTCCAAGAAAAGAGCCGGCCATGAGCATCATTTTGACGTCGCCAAGCCCCATACCCTCACGTCCCCGGAGCCGAAAATAACCCTCTCCTATAACCCACAGGATCCCGCCCCCAACAATGGCGCCGATCAGCGCGTCCGCAAAAGAAATCACCCGTGTCGGCGGAGGAAATTCAAACAAATGATTTGCCAGCCAGAGAGCTGTGCTGTCTTCCGGACGCGCGAAGAAACTGAAAAGCAAGCCGATCGCAAGTCCTGTGAAGTTAACCTTGTCTGGCAGCAGACGCTCCCGCCAGTCAGTGAAGGCAAGCACAACGAGAATGGCGCAGAAGGCAATCCACTTGGCCGTGACCACAGAATTTCCATAGGCCGCATAACAGGCGAGGAAAAGCAGTCCTGTGACCATTTCAACTGCTGGATAAATTGGCGAAATGCGCGCCTTGCACGCGCGGCATTTCCCCATCAGAAAAACGTAGCTCAGCACGGGAATGTTATCCCAAGGTTTAATCGCGGCCCGGCACCTTGGACAATGCGATCTTGGCTTGACCACGGACTTTCCTTGCGGAAGCCGACTGATGCAAACATTCAAAAAGCTGCCAATCATTAGGCCGAGCAAGAAAACGAATGTAGCAATCAGACCAGTGGGAAGCATAATGCGACTTTGCCACAAGGAAGCACGCCCCTCAACAATACCGGCGAACAGCGTGCCCGATTTCTAAAGTCTGCATTCCCAGCGCCAGCAAACTTTTGCAGATGGCAAAGATGGCGGTGATGGTTATCGCTAAGCTATATTCGGTAGTTTGATTCCACTGACGAATACGCGCTGGTACGCAGAAAGAATCCTGCGTTACGAGCATCGCCGCTGGGCTGCGGAGCCGAACCGCCCTGTTTTGCCATTTGCGTGGGGACTCGAACATATAGGCGGCAAGGCCGACGAAAATAAGCCGCGAGATTTTCTCGCACGCTTTGCCGAAGAAACGCTGGCAAATAGCGACGAATGGTTTGCCTTCGAAACGCCTGCTGATTTTCACTATGAGCTGATACCAAATAGGGCAGCCTGGAGCGGGGAATTAACATTTACGAGTGCTGTGTGCTCTCCATGGGAAGAGAACAATCGAGTTTATGGCCGTTTTTTCCCAGCCGCGACGAGCGGAGCGGCTGTTATTTTGTTGCCACAGTGGAATGCAACATCTGACGCCTACATCGATGTTTGCCGATGGCTTAACCGTCTCGGAATTTCTGCGCTACGCCTTAGTCTTCCTTATCACGACCATCGCGCCGTGCCCGGCCATCCGCGAGCTGATTATATCGTAGGGCCGAATATCGGATTGACGCTACAGGCCAACCGCCAGGCTGTATGTGATGCTCGCTGTTCGTTGCGCTGGCTCGACTCACGTGGCTATGGGCCGCTGGGAATTCTCGGTACGAGTCTCGGGTCGTGCATCTCCTGCGTTACTGCCTCACACGAGCGACTAATTCGCGCGGCGGCGTTACTGCACGTCTCGACGAATTTTGGCGACGTGGTCGCAAGAGGGCTGACCACAAAAAACGTCTGGGAATCCCTCGCGGCGCACGTCTCAGTCGAAGAGATTCGCCGTTTCTGGGAGCCTATAAGCCCGATTCCTTACATTTCGAAGCTGCGACATATAGGCCAAAAACTGCTTGCGATTAGCGGACAGTACGACCCCACCTTCCCCGTCGACTTGTCTGATGAATTTCTTGCCGCAACGCGTCGAAATGGCGTCTCCTGTGTTTCTCTTCGCTTGCCATGCGGGCATTATTCTCTTGGCGAGGCCCCCTTCAAATGGATCGTCGGCTGGCGCTTCGGGAAGTTCTTACAGCGGAACCTGAAATGAGCAACAGAATCGGTTGTTTATCAGCTAGCGCGTTAGTTCAGGCGAGCAGCTTCTGAAATTTGCCTTCTGCAATTAATCGTCCGACAGCGGAAATATCCGGGGCAAGGGAACGATCCGTGTGAACGACAGGTGAAACCTCGCGCACGAGTGCGTATGCCTTGCGCGCCTCCATGCCCGTGCGCAATGGAGCCTGAAGGTCGATGCCCTGGCATGCGGCGAGCAGTTCTATGGCGATCACGTTTCTGAGAGCTTCAATCATGCGTCCCAGTCTCCGCGCGGCGCTCATTCCCATGGAAACGTAATCTTCCTGGTCGCCGGATGTGGGGATTGAATCGACAGAATGCGGCGTCGAAAGCGTTTTAAGTTCGCTGACGAGAGATGCCGCCACGACTTGCGCGATCATGAAGCCGGAATTGAGCCCCGGATCAGCGGTCAGAAAGGCCGGCAGAAGGCTCGTGTGCGGATTCGTCATGTGTTCCATGCGGCGCTCGGATATTCCTGCCGCTGTCGCAAGCGCAATTGCAACTTGATCCGCTGCCATGGCCAGAGGCTGCCCGTGAAAATTTCCGCCGCTGACAACTTCACCCGAGTCCGCGAATACAAGGGGATTGTCGGTGGCGCTATTCAACTCGATGGAAATCGTCGTCCGCACTTGCGAAAGGGAATCACGCACCGCACCATGCACCTGCGGGGTGCAACGCAGGCTATACGCATCCTGCACTCGCGGATCTTTCTCCGCTGAACGATGTGATTCGCGAATTTCGCTGCCGCGGTTCAGGCGGATGAGGTTCCGAGCAGTGGCCGCCTGCCCGGGATATGGCCGAATGCGTGAAATCCTTTCATCGAACGCCGCCGGGCTTCCGCGCAGCGCGTCAAGCGAAAGAGCTGCGGCCACGTCTGCGCTATCAATCAATATTTCCGCTTCGCGGAGACCAAGCGATAGCAACGCAAGCATGCCCTGCGTCCCGTTCAGAAGCGCCAGACCCTCCTTGGCCTCGATACTTAGCGGCGCGATCCCCGCCTTTCGCAATGCCTCGCCACCGGTCAGCTTTTCGCCTTTGTAAGTAGCCTCGCCCTCTCCAATTGCCGCGAGCGCCAGATGGGCAAGCGGCGCAAGGTCGCCCGATGCACCGACAGAGCCTTGCGACGGTATGACCGGCAACGCATCGGCATTCAGCATGGCAAGTAGAGTCTCTACAACGACAGGCCGCACGCCGCTGAAGCCCTTCGCAAGTGCATTGGCGCGTAGAAGGATGACCGTGCGCGTCTCCTCGGCGTTCAGCGGAGCGCCGACACCGCAGGCATGGCTGCGCACAAGATTGAATTGCAATTCACGAATCTGGTCAGGTTGAATCCGGACTGAGGCGAGCGCACCGAAGCCTGTGTTAATGCCGTAGACCGCGTCCGCTCCGGTTGCCAGACGTTCGACTACCGCGCGCGAAGCGGTCATGCGTTCGCGTGCGTCATCTGCCAGAGTTACCTCGAAGCGTTCAAGCACAGCCTGGTACAGATGGGAAAGCGTAAGGTCGTTTCCGGAGATCGCTATCGTTCTTTTCGCGGGTGTCACGTAGCACCTGCCACGATGGTGTCTTTTGAACGTCCGATCGGGAAATAGTGCCTATATTTGTCTGGCAAACTCTTGGGACGTCCATTCTGATCGCAAATCACGTGGAGCGTCTCGCCGGTTGCGATCAGTTCGCGAGTTGCGCCGTTAAAAATCTCGTAAGAAAACGCGATCGTGCGCCTCCGTGCCTCGGTAACGCGCGTGCGTATGCGAATCACGTCGTCGAACCTTGCCGGGCGTTTGTACATGCAGCTAGCTTTAGCGACCACGACGTAACTGTCGTCTTCCAGTTCCATCTGCTTGTAACTGAATCCCATTTGGCGCATCAGTTCGACTCGCGCTACTTCAAACCACACGAAAAAATTCGCATAATACACCACTCCCATCTGATCGGTTTCTGCGTAGCGCACGCGGACGGTCGTTTCGCCAATTGTGTTCATTTCTATCGAAGCTCACCCTTGATAGAAAGCGCGACTTTTAGCAAACTGCACCTGGCGCATCAGCGCCCTCGCCACTGCGGTTTCCGTTTTTCGAGAAACGACGACAATCCTTCACGAAAATCCTCTGTGCCGCGAATGTCGGCGCTTTCACAAATCGCAATCGCAAGATCCCGCTCAATTTCCGGAGCATCCCACTGCAAAATCAAGCGCTTCGTCATGCGTAAGCTTGTCGGGCTCGAGCTGATCAACGTTCGTGCAAGCTCGTGCGCTGCATTGAGTAGCTTATCCGCAGAAACGATTTCCGTAACCAATCCCAGCCGGTGCGCCTCTGTGGCATCGAAAAGCCTTCCTGTAAGCAAGAGCTCGCGCGTCACTTTCTCTCCTACCTGCCGCAGTAGAAATACGGAAACGACCGCAGGCAGGAACCCGATGCGCACTTCCGTGTATCCGAACTTTGCCTCTGGAATAGCGAGAGTGAAGTCGCACAGCGTCGCCAGCCCCGTCCCCCCTGCGATTGCCGGTCCATTCACAGCGGCAATCAAAGGTTTCGGGAAACTATAAACGCGATGAAACATCTTGCCCATGCGCTCGGCATCAGCAATATGTTGGTCTTGCGTTTGAGTGGCAAGCGCCTGCAGCGCATCGAGGTCCATTCCCGCACAAAACGCTCTTCCTGCGCCCGTCAGGATAACGACACGAGCTTCGCTTTTCTCCGCCTCGTCGAGCGCGCCGAGGATGTCGTCAATCATCTCCGGCGAAATTGCGTTGCGGCGCTCAGGCCGGTTGAGCGTGATCGTAGCAAGCTCGCCAGTCACATCGAATTGCAGCGTTTTATAGCTCATGAATTATTTTCAGTTTGGTTTCGGTGCATCGGCCGCGTGCGCATACGATGAGCGAATTCTCCCCGTGAGTGCGCACGCCACGGCAAGCGATTTCGTATCAATGCCGGTGGAAACACCGCGCGCAGCAAGCGTCGCCAGTACAGTCTCTGTCGGAATATTGCCAACCAGCTCATCTCCCGCAAAAGGACAGCCGCCGAGACCAGTTAGCGCCCCATCGAATCGCCGGCATCCCGCTTCAAATGCGGCGAGCACTTTCTCGGCGGCGCTCTCCGGCCGGCTGTGAAGATGCACGCCAATCTCGACTCCGGCCGCACATTTCTTGGCCGATTGAAAAAGTGCCGCAACGTCGTGCGGCGATGCTGTGCCAATAGTGTCAGCCAGCGACACCGTTTGTACTCCTATTTCCTTCAGCCAGACCAGAGTTTCTTCGACGATCTCGGGTCCCCAGGGCTCATCGTAGGGGTTGCCAAAAGCCATGGAAATGTAGATCACGAGATTTCGTCCAGCGGCCTTCGTCTTGCTGCGCAACGTCTCCACTAGTGTGCGCGACTCGGCGCGCGACATATTTGCGTTGGCGCGGCGGAAATATGCTGAAACGGAATAGGGATACCCGATCGTTGTGACGCCCGGGGTCGCCAGGGCGCGTTCCAGACCTTTCTCGTTGACTACAATGCCGATAATTTCAGGCGCGGGCATGTCGGCAGGGACGTGTTTCGCTAGTCCGGCCATTACTTCCTCGCTATCCGCCATTTGCGGCACATGCTTCGGCGATACAAAGCTGACCGCATCGATGTGCCGGAATCCGAGCGCAATCAGCCGGCTCAAGTACTCGATCTTGACTTCCGTAGGAATGGTTTGTGGCAGCCCCTGCCAGGCGTCGCGTGGACACTCAATAATTGTTACAGGCTCCATCTATGTTTGCAGTACTCCTGTTTTGAATTCTGCGACGCTTGGATTGTGCGAAGCCGCGTCGAGCGCTTCCACAATCGCTTCTCGTGTTTGCGCTGGATCGATGATTGCGTCGACCCAGAGCCTCGCGGCAGCGTAGCGCGGATCGGTTTGATGTTCATAAGTTGAGCGGATGGACTCGTAAAGCTCCTTCCGTTCCTTTTCAGTGAGTTTTTTCCCGTCGCGCTCGAGTTGCTTAACTTTGATCTCCACCAGCGTCCCCGCGGCGGATTCGCCGGCCATGACGGCATAGCGCGCGCTCGGCCACGCGAAAATAAACCGCGGATCGTAAGCCTTTCCGCACATCGCATAGTGCCCAGCGCCAAAGCTCCCGCCACAAATGACCGCAATCTTCGGTACAACGCTGTTCGCGACAGCATTGACCATCTTGGCTCCCGCGCGGATGATCCCGCTCCATTCCGCTTCTTTGCCGACCATGAATCCATTCACGTCGTGCAAAAAAACGAGCGGAATCAAATTCTGGTTGCAATCCAGAATAAAACGCGCCGCTTTGTCCGCCGATTCTGTGTAAATTACTCCGCCGAACTCCACGCGCCGCTCGCCGGTTCCTGGAGCTGCGACCTGAACGCTTTTCTTCTGATTCGCGACGATTCCCACGGCCCAGCCGCCGATTCGCGCGAAACCGCACAGGACAGTTTGCCCGTATTCCCGCCTGTATTCATCCCAGCGGCTACCGTCGACAATGCGCGCAATGATTTCACGCATATCGTATTGCCTTACGGGATCGGAAGAAAATACGCCATAAATTTCCGCTTCGGGATGCTTAGGTGGCTCCGGCTCCCGATGATCGAAAGGCGCTTTCGCGCGATGTCCTGTTTTTTCGACCAGGCCGCGAATGCGCGTCAAACAGGAATCGTCATCAGGTTCGCGGAAATCAACTGTGCCGCTGATCTGCGCGTGCATCTTCGCGCCACCAAGATCTTCTGCGGAAGTTTTCTGCCCAATCGCAGCCTGTACGAGAGCGGGTCCGGCGAGAAAAAGGCCGCTGCCTTCGGTCATCAGAATGTGGTCGCACATCACCGGCAAATATGCACCGCCGGCAACGCACATTCCCATGATCGCCGTAATTTGTGGTATGCCCATCGCCGACATCACTGCGTTATTGCGAAATACGCGTCCGAAATCGTCCGTGTCCGGAAAAACGTCCTCTTGGAGAGGCAAAAAAACGCCGGCGGAATCCACTAAGTAAATCGTCGGAATCCGGTTTTCGATGGCGATGTTTTGCGCGCGAATGACTTTCTTGGCGGTCATCGGGAAAAATGCCCCAGCCTTAACTGTCGCATCGTTGGCAATAATCATCACCTGTCGGCCAGCTACGCGCCCCAGCCCTGTGATCGTTCCCGCAGAGGGCGCTCCACCCCACTCCTCGTACATCTCATAGGCGGCGTAGAGTCCGATCTCGAAAAAGCGGCTTTTCGGATCGATAAGCTTTGCGATGCGTTCCCGGGCCGTCAGACGCCCTTTCTGATGTTGTGATTCAATTGCCTTTGCGCCTCCGCCTTGCTGAATCTGCTGTTCTTCAGTTTTGATTCGGGAAAGGCGCTCGATGAGCGCGCGCCGATTTTTCTCAAAATCGGGAGAAGTGGTCTTGATGTGAGTTTCAATCACCGAGTCGGACAACGCGAATCCTCGCCCAAGATCGTTGGCTGAACCGCTACAGAGCTTTGCATTGTATCATTTCGCTCGTAAAGTTCGGGTGGGGAAGAGCTCCAAATTCAACGAACGCCGCTACAAATCAATCTGGATAGACGTGGAAATAACGTCTACGGTCGCAGCAGTCGTGTGGGCCAAACCGATCTCAAGAGCCTCTTTTGCGTGGCGTGAGCCGCTGACCCATAAAACTACGCACGGAAGAGTTCACGCGGTTTTATGCCTTCGGTGTGCTCGCCGTTAAGCGTTTGCGGATGAAGTCCACAATATCCTGCGTAGACGTGCCTGGCAGGAATACTTCGGCAATCCCCGCCTTTTTCAGTGCCGGAATATCTGCTTCTGGGATGATCCCGCCAATTAGCACGGTGACATCGCTCATTCCTTTTTCGCGCAGCAGCTCCATTAATCGCGGGCAAAGCGCATTGTGTGCGCCGGAAAGAATCGAAAGCCCAATCACGTCCACGTCTTCTTGCACCGCCGCAGAGGCAATCATTTCCGGAGTTTGGCGCAAACCTGTATAAATCACTTCCATCCCAGCGTCGCGCAGCGCCCGGGCGATGATCTTTGCACCGCGGTCATGTCCATCCAGTCCTGGCTTCGCGATCAAGACCCGTATCTTTTTTTCAGTCATTGGCTTAGCAAGGATACTTCAATTGGCGTCGCTTTGTGTACCGAAGACTTGCATCTGCAGAAGCGTGAAGGTGGAGCGCTCCTATGTAATGGCGACCTCTTCATACGTTCCAAAAATATCTCGCAACGCGTCGCAGATTTCGCCCAGGGTTGCGTACGCTTTCACTGCTTCGTAAATGTGCGGCATCAGGTTTTCAGTCCCTTGAGCAGCCTTGCGCAGGGACTTCAAACGGCGATCAACCTCCGCCATTGACCGATCCGCGCGGAGTTTGCGAAGGCGTTCAGCCTGCCGATGTGCGACCGTTTCGTCGATCTGCAGAATCTCAAGCGGTCTTTCTTCGGCGGCAAAATCGTTCACGCCGACCACAATTTTTTCCTTGCGATCGACGGATAGCTGATAACGATAGGCAGCCTCCGCGATTTCTCTCTGCGGGTACGAGCGTTCAATTGCATTCACCATCCCGCCCAACGCGTCGATTTTTTCGAAGTAATCCCAGGCGGCGCGTTCCACGTCGTTTGTCAGTTTTTCGACAAAATAGCTGCCTCCAAGTGGATCAACCGTATTCGCAACTCCGCTCTCATGCGCGATGATTTGCTGTGTTCGCAAAGCGATCGTAGCTGCGAATTCCGTCGGCAACGCCCATGCCTCATCGAGGGAATTTGTGTGCAGGGATTGCGTGCCGCCCATCACGGCCGCCAGTGCCTGAAGCGCCGTGCGCACTACGTTGTTGTATGGCTGCTGCGCCGTGAGAGAGCAGCCCGCAGTCTGCGTATGGAAGCGTAATGCCCACGAACGAGGATTCTTCGCGCCAAACCGTTCGCGCATTGTCTTGTACCAGATGCGCCGCGCGGCACGATATTTGGCGATTTCCTCGAAAAAGTCGCTGTGAGCATTGAAGAAAAACGAAAGATGAGGCGAAAAGTCATCCACGTCGAGTCCGCGCCGCAGCGCCCACTCCACATATTCGATGCCGTCGCGCAGCGTGAACGCGAGTTCCTGAATCGCTGTCGAGCCGGCTTCGCGAATGTGATATCCACTGATCGAGATCACATTGAATTTCGGCGTCTCTTTCGCGCCGAATTCGAACGTATCAATGACCAGCCTCATCGATGGTCCCGGCGGATAGATGTATTCTTTTTGCGCGATGTATTCCTTGAGAATGTCGTTTTGGAGTGTTCCCGAGATTTTTTTCCAGCTTGCTCCCTGCTTTTCTGCCACCGCAAGATACATCGCCCAGATTACGGCGGCGGGCGAATTGATTGTCATTGAAGTGCTGACGTCCGCCATTGGGATCTTGTCGAAAAGCACTTCCATGTCTGCCAATGAACTGATAGCCACGCCGCACTTCCCGACTTCGCCTTCCGAGAGGATATGGTCCGAGTCGTACCCCATCAATGTAGGAAGGTCGAACGCGACGGACAGTCCCGTCTGGCCCTGAGAAAGTAAGTAGCGGAATCGCTGGTTCGTGTCTTCTGCCGTCCCGAAGCCTGCAAACTGCCGCATTGTCCACAGCCGACCTCGGTACATGGTGGAATGGATCCCTCGCGTATAGGGAGGCTGGCCCGGATTGCCAAGGTCTTTTTCAGGCGACCATCCGGATAAATCAGCGGCCGTGTAAAGACGCTGGATCGGAAAATCGGAGATAGTTGTGAAGTGCTCGGAGCGCTCTGGGGATTTTTCCAATGTGGACTGGAGAACGTTCTTCTCCCATTCGGCCTCGGCAGGCGATGGCTTGCGAGCCGATTCCTGCTCGACGTTTGTTGTCACAGAGGAAACATGGCTTTGTTTATTCATCTCGCCCGGCTCCTGGTCTATTCGAGCGGCCCGCCACACCTTGCTTCAATCCTTCGTTCATTGTAGGGCAATGAGAAAAAGCGGGCAAGCGCTTGGGCGCACATTTCCGCAAGACAAACAAAAGGCCCCGGAGATGCTGCCTCGGGGCCTTTTGCAGGTACTGGTGCTATTGATTTGCGCGAATCCCGAACACATCACTGCCAGCCAATTGACCGTTAATCGTGCCCGGGATTAGGGGCGCGACCGGAGTGAAGTCAATCGGCATATGCACGTTGTCTGCGATATAAATGTTGTTCGCGCTTAGCGTTCGGCCCATCGCCTGATTGAAATTGACCAAAGCCGCCGCTAGGTTTGTCTTCGCTTGCAGTTCATTTAGTTTGGCGGCGTTCAAGTCGCGGGACTGCAGCACGACGTTGTAGGTCGTCGATGCACCGAGGTCAAACTTCTTCACTTCATCGTCATAAGTCTCCTGCGCAAGCTGAGTAGCTTTCGCCGTTGCAACGACTTGTGCGGCGTCCTGTTGCAACGCCGTGAGAGCCTGTCTGACGCCGACTACGATGGTGTTTTTATCCCGCTGCAGAGACACCTGCTGTTCCCGTTCGGACAATTGCGCTTGAGCATTGGCAGCTTGTGCCGATCGGTTCCTCAGCGGGAGGCTCAGGTTTAAACTCGCCTGATACGTCGGGAAACGATTGTGGAAGACATCGGAATAGGCCGTCCCCACACCGCTTTGTGTCGTATTCCTGGCGACAGTGCCGTTCGGAGTCCCAACGAATGTGGGCACGCCACCAGATAGAACCGGATTGCCATTCTGATCGATGATAGGTTCGGTGAGAATTGGGGAAAGCGTCCCGTTCGGCGTGAAGATCGCATTGGTGTTAATGCCGGCGAGCCCAGTGCTCGAGTAGCTGCCCGACAATGTCAGCGATGGCAACAGAGCATTTCTCGTTGCCCTCACTTCGACACCGTCATTGTCCAGCACAAGTTGGTCAACTTTTAACTCGGGACGGTTCGTCCAGGCTTCTTTGACGGCATCCGGAATCAAAATATTCGGCACCTGCGGAATCTCATCAAGGGTCGTGGTCGGAACGATCTCAACATTTTGAAGCCTGGGATCCATCGGATCCTTTGTAATTAAATTGAGAACTACGGTCTCTTGCTGGAGGGCGCTTGTCTGGGCTGCGATCAGTGCCTGGTTATTTGCTGCGATCTCAGACTCCGCGGTCACCACGTCTAGGTGCGCCAGGGTCCCGATTTGAAGTTGGCGCTGATCGTCATCGTATAATTTCTGCGAGACCGCCAGCGTCTGTTTTGCGACGTCCACGGCCTGCCGATCAGCCACGAGAATCCAATACTGCGTCTCCACTTGCGTAACTTCTGCAATCACGGACTCTTCGAATTGGAGCTTCCCAACTTTGGTCGTGTTTCTTGCCTCTAGGATAAACCGCATGTTTGGAAGCAGGCCAAATCCCCTCAACAGAGGCTGTTGGAAACCCACCGTAAACGTCGACTGAATTGCCGGATTGAAAAAGTTCTCTGAAATCGAAGAAGAAGTTCGGGTGTTACTAAACGTCACGTTGAGTGATGTTCCAGTATGGAGTTGCTGTGCGTATCCGAAATTGAATTGCGAGGAATGATCCTGAAGGCTGAAGAAAGTAGGCGTTGTGCCTACGCCGCTGATGAGCGCGTTATTCACAGGAATCACGCTGTCGTTAATGCCCGAGCCCGCGAAGACGACTGGGTCGAACGTGCCGCCGCCACCGCCGCCGATCACGAACTGGCCAAGCGGAGTTCCGCCGCCTTCGGCGTTGAGCAGTTGTGTCTGGTCAATCCACGGGGTGTACTCTGCCACGGTGATATTCAGATCGTTTTGGAGGTCCAGGGCGATGGCATCCTGTAGGCTCAGATCCAACTTGCCGTCGCGAACCAGCCCGTAGATGGTCGGCGTGTTGACCAGATTGGGCTGCGGCACAAAGCGCCGTGTATAAGGCGCAAAAAAATTGGGGAAAGCTCTCTTTCCCTTTGAAAAGTCCTGTCCTGCTAAGAGATTCGGGTAAGGAATCGAGCTCGGCGCCTGCGCACTGCTCGATGCCTGTCCATTCGATTGCGTGGATTGTTGGCCCGCCGCCTGGGCATAAGCAGGCATCCCCACAGCCATCCATGTCATAAGGTAAAGAGCAACGGCTATACGAATCAGCCTTCCAGTCATATAGTTTTCTTCCTCTCCATCTGATTGAGAAATATGTTGAATGCCCTAAGTGGATGAAACGTGCCGGAGCAATGATTTGTTTCAACTGATTCGATGCCAAGCGGCAATCAACCGCATCTGCGTTGTACGTGCCGAGCAGACAGAAGACAGTATTTGGGCGAGTGTTCGAAACCGCACACAATCACCCGAAATCGAACAAGTCGAGCGCTGAGTTTAACATTGATGCCTTGCATTGACAACGATTCCTGGCTGCCCTAGGCTATCGAGACGCTTTTATCTCTGGGAGATGCGGGCGATGCAGGCGGATGAAGCCAGGTCCATATTTGAGCGCGCTGGCGCGGTAAGGCACGGCCATTTCGAACTATCCAGTGGGCGTCACAGTTCGACCTATGTCCAATGTGCCCTTGTCCTCCAGTACCCTGACCTTGCAGAACGACTGGGCCGCGCCCTGGCGGATAAATTCCGCGATTCTGCGATCGATTGCGTCGTTTCTCCAGCGCTTGGCGGCGTTCTTGTCGGGCAAGAGGTCGCACGCGGACTTGGAGTTCGTGCCATTTTTGTCGAAAGAGATTCCTCAGGACGCATGGCCCTGCGCCGTGGGTTTACTCTGCAACCAGCGGAAAAAGTTCTCGTCGTTGAAGATGTATGGACGACCGGCGGTTCCACCCGCGAGACGATGAGCATTGTCGAACAGACAGGCGGACGCGTAGTCGCCGCAGCCGCCCTGATTGACCGCAGCGGCGGGCGGCTTGAACTCGCTGTTCCCGCTCGCGCCTTGATCGAGATCAACATCCCAAGCTACGAGCAGTTCGATTGTCCCCAATGCCGTGCAGGAGAAGCGATCACCAAGCCGGGAAGCCATTTTGTTCGCGCCGAAACCTGACCACTCTCGCGAATAAAAAAGCTTGCGCCTTTTCTCATTTAGGAAGATCATCTGCGCCATATTCCTTGCGTGGCTCTACTTAGAGGGTAGGTGCTTCGCAACTTTCCTAAAGCCTCTGGAGCAAGTGTCTCTAGCACGATTCGAGAGCTTCATTTTCGGTGTCTGTGTTTTTTCCGTTTATTGAATTTTCTGTTGGATTGGCAGGCGTCTTGTCGTGGCGATCGTTAAGGTTCCACAAGTCGGCCGCACTTTCATCATGCCCCGGGAGATTCAACTTCTCCTTGCCGAAATTGACGTGGATTATGCTCGATGGTCGCCGCGAAACCCTGTTTCTGTGTGGGCTCCAGCCCGTCAGGTTTTGGCCGCCTATAGACCTCAATTGGAAGAATACAAAACAGCACGCGGCTTCGCTGGCTACGATATCGTCGATCTGTCTCCCGACTCTCGCGGATTCGAAGAAATGCTCGCGAATTTCAGGCGGGAGCACTGGCGCAACGAAGACGAAGCGCATTTCGTACTGGCGGCACGCGGCTTCTGTAATATTCATCCTATCGATCGACCCGTCGTCATGGTGGAGCTCGAGCCAGGAGATCTGCTTTCAGTGGGACCTGGTGTTCGCCACTGGTTCGATCTCCGTGCTGACTGGCGCTTCCGCGCAATTCGTTTCATTACGCGTTCGGAGCGCGCACACGTGAACTATACCGGCAGCGGCATCGAAGACGACTTTGAACCGGTCTGCATGGGTCTCACGTACTTCCCATATAAGCGGCTGAAGCCGCGCGTCTCCCGCACGATTCATGCCGCATAGTTTCCCCTTTGTCCCTGCGAGAACTGTTCCCTCATGCGATAATTTCCTTGCATGCGAAATATCAAGCTGACGCTTGCCTATGACGGCTCGGCGTTTCACGGCTGGCAGATCCAGCCCGGGCTGGCGACGATTCAGGGTTCGCTGACCGATGTCATTCGAAAGATCACGCAAGAGCATATCTCCATCCACGGAGCAAGCCGCACAGACACCGGAGTCCACGCCTTGGGTCAGGTGGCCAGCTTTAGAACACAATCTGCTCTCGCGGCTGATGAATTGCAGCGCGCATGCAATGCCTTGTTGCCGTCAACGATTCGCGTCGTGGCTGCCGAAGAATTTGGCCCGGATTTTCACGCACGCTGGCAGGCGCTCGAAAAGACGTATCACTACCGCATTTTTCGCGGCTCTGTTCTTTCTCCTTTCGATTTTCGCCGCGTCTTGCACTATCCCTATCCGCTGAATGAGGCGGCGATGGTTAATGCCGCAAAGCTTTTTGAAGGCGAGCACGATTTCACGTCTTTCGCTGCGTCCTCCGGATCGGAAGATGTAGATAAGGATCGCTCTCCGGTGCGCATAATCCTTTGTTCGGAATTCGCGCGAAAACCAGAGCAGGAAGAGCTCGTCTACCTAGTCACCGGTCGCTCATTTTTGCGTTACATGGTCCGAAAGATCGTCGGCACGCTGCTTGACGTCGGCCGCGGTAAACTGTGCCCCAGCGACATCCCAAATCTCTTTGAGGCGCGCGACCGCTCGCGGTCTGGTCCCACCGTTCCTCCAGATGGCCTTTATCTCGTGTCCTTGAAGTACCCTGAGTCATGGAAAATCGGTTAGAATTCACGTAACCATGAGCGCTCCCGCTCCATCTTTTCGCAAGAGTCCCGCGCAATCGGGTGATTTTGTTGAGTCCATTGACCCCGCAACCGCTGAGCAAATCGCGCGGTTTCAGGCGATACCGATTTCGGAGATTCCCGCGGCATTTGTTCGTGCGCGTGAGGCTCAAGCCGCTTGGGCGGCGATGTCTCTTACCGAACGCTGCGCATTCCTCCGCAGATTTCAAGCAGTTGTTTTTGATCGCCGCAAAGAAATTGCCGATATCATTTGCCGGGAGACAGGGAAGCCGCGTGCCGAAGCCATTTTTGCCGAAATCATGTTCGCGCTCGACACCGCGGGCTTCCTTGCTCGGAAGTCTCCCCGCTTCCTCAAGACGCAGCGAGTTCCTCATCACAATTGGGCGCTCAAGTCCAAGCGTGGGCGGCTTCATTATGAACCTCTAGGCCTCGTCGCACTGATCACTCCATGGAACTATCCTTTCGCCATTCCTGTTGGCCAGGTTCTTCCCGCGCTCGTTGCTGGCAACGCTGTGCTCCTCAAGCCGTCGGAATTGACTTCGTGGACAGGCGCTCTCATAGCCGAACTCAGCGAACAGGCAGGTGCGCCTGCAGGGCTTGTTCAGGTCTTGCAGGGCGGAGGAAAAGTCGCCGCCGCAATCATTGAGGCTCGCCCGGACAAGGTGTTCTTTACTGGGAGCGTGGAGACCGGACGTAAAGTCGCCGAAGCGTGTGGCCGCCATCTAATTCCGTCTGTTCTTGAGCTTGGCGGCAAGGATCCCATGGTCGTTCTTGCCGACGCGGATATCGATAAGGCATCGAGCGCGGCTATCTGGGGTGGCCTCACAAACTGTGGTCAAGCGTGTTTGTCCGTTGAGCGCGTATATGTCGAACGATCTGTAGCCGAGCGATTCATTTCTCTATGCGTGCAGAAAACCAGGGATCTAAGAGTAGGTTCGAGCGCTGATTCGGAAACGGACATCGGCCCGATGGTGCGCAATCAGGAAATTAAGCGAGTCGAGGCGCACTTGCGGGACGCCGTATCGCGCGGCGCAAAAATTCTGATTGGCGGCGTGCGCACCCCGGAAAAGGGCGCGAATTTCTTCGCTCCCGCGATTGTCACAAACGTTGACCATACCATGCGCCTGATGCGCGAAGAGACCTTCGGCCCGGTCATCGCGATTCAAGTTGTCGCTGACGATGAAGAAGCCGTGCGCCTCGCAAACGATTCCGAATTTGGCCTTTCCGCGAGCGTGTGGACTCGCGACGCGAAACGTGGGCGCAAGATAGCCTCTCGCCTTCGCGTCGGTTCTGTAATGGTCAACGATGTCGCCAGTTATTACGGAATTACCGAAGCTCCTCATGGCGGCCGCGGGGCCAGCGGCTGGGGCTGCGTGCACTCCCGTCTCGGCTTGCTTGAAATGACTCATGTCAAGTACATCGATGAGGAGTTGCTGCCGCGTTTTGCGAAGTCCTGGTGGTATCGTTATGGCGATGGCCTCGCCGAGGCCGCAGATCGTTTCACCGAAATACTTTTTGCGCCAAGTTGGAAGCGTCGCTGGAAGGCGCTGGCGAGCGACGGTCACTCCCTTATGCCGCTGTTCAAGAAAAGCAGCGTTTCAAAGCTGCAAAAAAACGGGCGGAGTCGAAGTGAATCATAGCGATTTAATCTACGACTGGAACATCGTCAAAGGTCGCGACATTCCGGCGGGGCGCAATGTACTGCTCAACGATGAAACGCTCCGCGATGGTTTGCAAAACCCCTCCGTGCGCGATCCGAGCATTCAGGAAAAAATTCAAATCTTGCATCTGATGGAAGACCTCGGCATCGATACGGTCAACATCGGCCTCCCTGGCGCTGGCCCGCGCGCGTATGCGGACACCGAAGCGCTGGCAAGAGAAATTGTGTCTTGTCGCATGCGCGTTCGGCCCAATTGCGCCGCGCGCACCCACAAAAACGACATTCATCCCATCGCCGAAATCTCGCAAAAAGTCGGAATGCCCATCGAAGCCGCGACGTTTCTCGGCTCAAGCCCCATTCGCCGCCTGGTAGAAGACTGGACGGTTGAACATCTCCAGCGCACTACCGAGGACGCAGTGAAGTTCGCCGTGTCGGAAGGTCTTCCCGTTATGTACGTCACGGAGGACACAACGCGCGCCGACCCCGAGACGGTCAAGATTCTTTATTCCACCGCGATTCGCTGCGGTGCGCGCTCAATTGTGCTGTGTGACACAGTCGGCCACGCTGAGCCTCGCGGCGCATTCAATCTTGTGAAGTTTGCAATCGATGAAGTTGTGAAGCCCTCCGGCGAGAAAATTCGCGTCGACTGGCACGGGCACAATGACCGCGGCCTTTCCATCGCTAACTCTCTTGCGGCCTTGGCCGCTGGCGCGCATCAGGTTCACGCTGCCGCAAATTCGCTGGGCGAGCGTGTGGGCAATACGCCTATGGAACTGATGCTCGTGAATCTTCGACTGATGGGTTTAATCGATCGTGACCTATCGAAGCTCAAGGAGTATTCCGAAACCGTCGCGCGCGCGACGCGCACAGTTGTTCCGCCGAATTATCCCGTTGTTGGTCGCGATGCGTTTCGCACTGCAACGGGAGTTCACGCCGCGGCGATCATTAAGGCTTATCGCAAGAACGATGTCGTTTTGGCCGACTCCGTTTATAGCGGCGTACCCGCGCATCTCTTCGGCCTGGAGCAGATCATTGAGATCGGCCCACTGAGCGGACGTTCAAACGTGACGTATTGGCTCGAGAAGCAAGGCATCGATGCTACGGACGAACTTGTCGACCGTATCTTTCAGGCGGCTAAGCATGCTGAACGCATTTTGACGGACGCGGAACTTTTCGCTTTGTGCGGCTCAGCGACACACCGAAAAGCGTCTGTGAAATCGTAATTTGCATTCCTCGCAAAATCCGCGCATCGTATGCAATGCATCGGGAAAACGCGCCCTCATTAAATCCGTGAAAGTTTTTCCGCTGTTGGGTATCCTGTTGGCCATGGCAACGCTGACTGCGCGTCCCGCAAATCCCATTGACGCTCTCGCTCAGGACAAGCGCGTCGCTCGTGCCTTGGCCTGGCTCGACGGCAATGCAGGCTGGGTCACCGATCAACAGGTCGCCATCACGGAAATCCCCGCACCGGAGTTCCACGAGCAAGAGCGCGGCGCGTATCTGGCCAAGCTGTTCCATGCCAATGGCTTGGATGTGCATACGGATTCGGTTGGCAACGTCATCGGCGAGCTCGCTGGCTCGGTCGGTGACGATGTCGTACTCGTCGTCGCACATCTCGATACGGTCTTTCCGGCCGGTACCGACGTGCGCGTGAAGCGCGTGAAAGGTCGCCTCGAAGCTCCCGGAATCTCCGACGACGGTGCCGGCCTCGCCTCAATGGCCGGCGTTTTACGCGCCATCGACCAAGCGCATCTCAAGCCTCAGACATCGATTTTATTTGTAGCTGGGGTGGGCGAGGAAGGCGAAGGCAATCTTCGTGGTATTCGCGCGTTGATGAACGAATACAAAAACCGCGTCCGCGCCGTGATCGCTCTTGACGGCGCCGCGGCGGATTACGTCACGACGATCGGTCTTGCCTCCCGTCGTCTGGATATTCAAGTCACCGGTCCCGGCGGCCATAGCTGGTCGGATTTCGGATCGCCGAATCCGATCACAGCCCTCGCGCGTGGAATCGTTCAATTTTCCGCTGCGCCTGTTCCTGAGGAGCCGCGCACCACATTCAACTTTGGCGTGATGGAAGGTGGCAATTCTATAAATTCGATTCCTGCCGAAGCCAGCGTAAAGGTGGATTTGCGCTCGGAGGACGAGGCCGAGCTTTTGCGGATGGACAACGAAATTCGCAGCAAGTTTGCCAGTGCCGTGGATCAGGAAATGGCTGCTGCGGCTCCGGGAAGCGAAAAGTTGCGTCTGAAGATTAGCGTGATCGGCATCCGTCCGGGAGGAAAATTGCCCGCGGATTCGCCCTTGCTCGCTGCAATCGAAAACGCCGATCGCTTTCTCGGCAATCGTTCCCGTCTTGAGCGTTCTTCGACGGACGCGAATCTTCCGCTTTCCATCGGCATTCCCGCCATTGCCATTGGTGGAGGAGGGCAGGGCGGCGGTTCGCATTCGCTTGAGGAGTGGTATGATCCCGCTGGCCGCGAACTCGGTATGAAGCGCGTGCTGTTAACGTTATTTGGTATCGCAGGAGTCCAACCCTGAATTTGTTGCGCCGGTTGATTTCATTTGTTGCTTTCATCACCGCTGTCCTCTGCGGAGCGTTTCTTTGTATTTCATCGAATGGCCGCCCGCGCCGTCGAATCAATCCTGAAATGGGGAAGAGCATGAATGCTGCACCACGCGCCGAAGCGCTAGCTGATTTGGCGCTTATAAACGGCAATATTTATACGGTTGAATCCGCTCATCCGCACGCGCAGGCCATTGCGATTCGCGGCGAAAAAATCATCGCTGTGGGCTCCGACGAAGAAATCCGCCCATTTATTGGCGCGCAAACGCGAGTCGTCGATTTGCATGGCCGCTTCGCTATGCCTGGATTCAATGATGCCCATACGCATTTGGCTTCGGGCGGAATGGCCAAGCTGACCGTTAATTTCGAAGGTGCGAAATCGCTGGCCGAATTTCAGCAGCGCATCCGCGATTCGCTGAAAAACTACAAGCCGGGCGAGTGGATTACAGGAAGCGGTTGGGATCACACGCTGTGGCCGGAGAAGAAATTCCCGACGCGATGGGACCTCGATGCTGTTTCAAAAGATCACCCAATGATCTTCGGCCGCGTTGATGGTCACGTTGCTGTCGCAAATTCTTTTGCACTGAAGATTGCCGGAATCACTAAAAACACAAAGGATCCCCGCGGCGGCCATATCGCACTTGACCACCAGACCGGCGAGCCGGACGGAATGTTGGAAGAAGATGCCGCAATGAGTCTCGTCTATCGCCACGTTCCTCCCGCCAGCCCAGAGCGTCGCCGTCGTGCGATTGAACTTGCCCTTGCGGAGGCTGTCTCGCAAGGCGTGACGTCAATTCAGGACTATTCGACCTGGCAGGATTTTCTGATTTACCGTGACCTCAAGCAGGAAGGGAAGTTGCCGTTGCGCATCACGGAATGGCTCACCTTCACGGAGCCGCTCTCCAAGCTCGAGGAGGAGCGTCGCGAGGGCGGAATGACGGATCCGTGGCTGAAAACAGGTTCTCTCAAGGCCTTTATGGATGGTTCCCTCGGCTCTCGCACGGCCGCTATGCTTTCGCCCTATTCTGATGACCCATCCACCTCCGGCATTTTACGCATGGACCCGCTGCAGCTGAACGAGATGTCGATTGAACGCGACCGTGCCGGTTTCCAGCTGAATTTCCACGCCATCGGTGATAAGGCCAACCGTGTTGCGCTCGATGCATTTGCTGCCGTGCGCGCGGCGAATGGCCCGCGCGACCGCCGCGATCGCGTCGAGCACGCACAAATCGTGGCCCCTGGTGATTTTCGTCGCTTTGCCGATCTGAATGTGATCGCCTCGATGCAGCCCGTCCATCTGCTCGATGACGAGCGCTGGGCCGGTGCGCGAATTGGCCCGGAGCGGTCCAAGGGCGCATACGCTTGGAATACGATGAGTCGGCATGGTGTGCATCTCGCCTTCGGCACCGATTTTCCGGTCGAAGGCATCAATCCGCTTCGAGGGATTTATGCATGCGTGACCCGCGAACTGCCGAAAGGAGGTCCTCCGGGAGGATGGGAGCCTCAGGAAAAGCTTCCTCGCGACGTCTGCATTTACGATTACACCGTCGGCTCGGCCTATGGCGAATTTGAAGAAAACCGCAAAGGCCAGATCAAGCCCGGCATGTTTGCCGACATTGTTGTCTATCCCGTTGACATTTTGACCGTCGCGCCCCCGGAACTGCTTCGCACGCCCGTTGATATGACCATTACCGGCGGGCGCGTCGTTTACGAACGCCACGAATAGTGCACTGGCTTGTTCTGCTCCAGCCAGTCGCGCGGGTTGTCCGGATGACTGGAAAGCTCAGCCTTATCCCCATACAATGCCCGCTGTGAAGTCGCGCCGCATTCAAGCCGATCTTGCCTTGGCGCTTTGTGCCCTCATCTGGGGTGCGACGTTCGTCGTGGTTAAGGACGCACTAGCGGCGGCCTCTGTTTTCGTTTTCAACGCGTTGCGTTTTTCCCTCGCCGCCGCGGTCATGGCTCTCGTCTACTGGCGCGCGTTGCGCAAAATGGATCGCGCAACGTTTTTCGCCGGCGCGCTCATTGGCTGCTTCATGTTTGGCGGGTACACGTTCCAGACGCTCGGGCTCAAATTCACCACTCCCTCCAAGGCCGCGTTCATCACGGGCGCAGGCGTAGTGATGGTCCCTGTCTTGCTCGCGATTTTCTGGAAGCGTCGCGTCCATCGTTGGGTCTGGGCGGGCGCTCTGGCCGCACTTGTCGGCTTGTATTATCTGACCGTCCCGCGCTCCGGTTTCGAAGCCCTGAACGTCGGGGATTTTTTGGCTCTTGGCTGCGCTGTGATGTTCGCGCTTCACATTATTGTTATCGGCCGCTATAGCTCGCGCCATTCTGTCGGCGCGCTAAGTCTCCTGCAGGTTGGCATGACGGCCTTATTCACTTCTCTCTGCCTTCCCGTTCTCGACGCCACGCGCTGGGAGCCGCCGCGCCTCCATTGGACGCCGAATTTAGTCTTCGCAGTCTTGATCACTGCCGTAGGTGCCACGGCGCTTTGCTTTTCGCTTCAGGTCTGGGCGCAGCAATATACGACGCCGACTCACACCGCGATTCTCATCAGCCTCGAGCCTGTTTTCGCTGCGCTTACTTCCGTATGTATCGCCCACGAAGTCATTTCCCGCAGAGTGCTTTTGGGTGCCGCGCTTGTATTCATTGGGATTCTGCTGGCGGAGATGAAAGGTCCTGCGCAATCCGCTGCGGATTCGCCCGGGCCTGTTTCGGATGTTTCGCTGTCTCAGTGAGCTGTTCGCAGAATTAGTGGGTGGGGAAGCTCTACATCGAGATAAATGTTTTCCTTTGTGAGTTGAAACTGAATGCGCTCCGCCGGTCCGATGTCGCGCATATCCCAATTGTCGCTCAGTAGTGCGTTTTGCCTGCTTTCTGGATTCGGGCTCTCGAGCCGTTTGCCGTGATCCTGCAATTCCGTCGGCCCGATTTCGTAGACCTGCTTTATTTTTGCATCCACCACCAGACAGCGGTTGTCGATCTGCACTAGGACGCGATTCTTGTTTTTTTCATCCTGGTATACGTTCCAAGCCTTTGGTGGTTTTCTGCCGGTAATTTTCAGGCTGGCTTCGGCAATCGGTTTCCACGTAATTGTGTCAGTCACTCGCGCTCGAACCAGAGGAACTATGGTGACGGCCGCCATCAGTGCGCCCAGCACCGTAGTCGTTCTCCACAATCTGTTGCGTCCTGTATCTGGCTTCATCACCGGTGCCCGTTTCTCGTTTTCGCTGAGGTCGTCATGCGTAATTCTTTTCAGGAGCGAATTTCATTCATTTTTTGGCGTCACAAAGAGTCTAATCCTCCTGCTCCTGCGCAGCAATAGCGGCAGCGGCGAGTTATAATGTCGCATCGACTGTTCGTCGCTGCAGTGCGCGAGGTGTGAGACGATGCAGAGGACTCGCGTTGAGTGCTATTCAGGCTATCGCGCCGACGAGCGTCCCTTGCGTTTTTGCATTGGCGACCTCATCTATTCCGTCGAGCGCCTCGACGACAAGTGGTATTCCCCCTGCGCGACTTACTTCCGCGTCATCGCCGGCGATGGCAATACGTATGTCCTCCGCCACGGCGAAGCCGACGACATTTGGTCCATCGAAGCCTTCCGTGCCACAAGTGGAAAGTCATAGAAGTGCATTCCCTGCGTTCTCAATCTCGCGATGATTTTTGTTGCGCCGATTCCGCAATCAAGCTGCGCAGCACAAACAGGCAATTCGCAGGCCGTTCCGAAAGTCGCCGCATAAAATACGGGCACCACTGGCTCCCAAACGGAATATAGACGCGCAACGGTTGGCCGGCCGCGTGGATTTCCTCCTGCAAATCGCGACGAATCCCATAGAGCATCTCAAACTCGTAGCGATCCGCTGGATAGTTCCGCTCCCGCACGGCCTGGCGCACGTGCTCGACCATCACCGGATCATGCGTCGCAAAGATAGGGAAAAAATCGCCGGCCAGCAGTCGGTCGATCAGTTTGTGATAACTGGCGTCTACGTTCTTCTTGCCCTGGTACGCAATCTTCGCCGGCTCTCGATAGGCTCCTTTGACCAGCCGAATCTTCGGACGGAATCGGGCCAGCCGTTCGACATCTTTTTCCGTCCGAAACAGGTACGCCTGAATCGCCATACCCACGTTGTCAAACTTTCCGCAAACCGACTCGAAGATCTCGATCGTTGCGTCGGTCAGCCCCGAACCTTCCATATCCATCTCGACAGTCAAACCCAATTCTTTTGCCGTCCGTGCAATTTCCATCGTCAGGGATTCGCACATCCCGCGGTCCTGCTCCAGTCCAAGCTGTGTCGGCTTGATGGAAATATTGCCGTCGATATGCCGCGTTGAAAGCTCCCGCAGCATCGTGATGTAGCTGTCCCGTGCGGCACGCGCCTCCTCCGGAGTTTTCACGCTCTCGCCGAGTTGATTGAGGCTGATTCGCCGTCCCGTCCCGCAGATTTCTTCCGCAACGCCGAGCGCTTCCGCCAGCGTTTCGCCCGGCACAAATCTTCGCGCAAATCCGCTTTTCATCCCGCGCCGCGCGATGGCCTGCGTCACTGCCGGTTTTTTAGACAGCCAGAAGATCAGCTCGCGTACCAACTCGCCCTCACTCCCGAAACGGCATCCTATATACGGCACAGCGCCTTCGCGGTCAATGTTGTATCCGAGCGCAAAGAATCCGCCGAAAAGGCCAGGGTATTGCCGCCTTCGCGTAGTACCATTCGCCCGCCGCAACTTTCCTGACCGCGCAGGGTTAAAATCTAGGTCACAGATCGGGAGAGGAACTGTGCGAACTTCTCGTCATTCGCGGCTTTTCCGTTTGTCTCGTCGCAGCAAATCTTGCGGGCTGGCTCCTTCGCGCCTGTGTCTCGGCCTTGATGCCACGTCTTGCGCGGTAATTATCGTCGTTCTCGTTTCCTCTTTATTTGTGTTGCCGCCGGACGTTCACGCTGGAGGCGGCGCAAGAGATTCTCGCGGCGCGAGTGCCGCGAAGCCTGAATACAGTCTCCCAAAATCCTTCAAAGGCAAACTGCCCATCACCCAGCTTACTGAAGACGAGGCCATTCTTCACGCGCTCGATCGCCTCGCATACGGTCCTCGTCCCGGCGACATGGAACGCATCCGCAATATCGGCCTCGAAAAATGGATTGATGAGCAACTCAACTACGACTCCATCGATGATTCCGACATGAGCGCCCGTCTCGCGCAATTCAAGACGCTCAAAATGTCGTCAGCCCAGCTGCTCGAAGAATACCCCGAACCAAACCAGGTTGCGAAGCAGCAAGGTCTCGATCCGCAGCAATACCGCGAACAGTTTCAGCAGCAAATGCAGCAAAAGCGTCAGGAGATGCGCCAGCAGGGAATTGACCCCGCTACCATTCAGTTCGACACGCTTCCTGGTCCGCAGCGCATTCAAGTCGAACTCGACCTCGCCACCATCGACCGCGCCATTTACTCCAATCGCCAGCTTTACGAGGTCATGGCCAATTTCTGGTTCAATCATTTCAATGTCAATGCGGACAAAGGCGCCGATCGCTGGCTTATCAGCGACTACGTCGAGCACACCATCCGCCCGCACGCGATGGGCAAATTTGAGGATCTGCTTGTCGCTACGGCCAAGAGCCCGGCCATGCTTTTTTATCTCGATAACTGGCTGAGCGCTGATCCCGTCGCGTTCCAAAAGATGCAAGCCGAGCTGGCCGCGCGTCGCAGGCGCTTCGAGGGATTGTTCGCAGGTATGACGCCTCCCGCCCAGCGTGACTTTCCTCAGCCGGGCAATAGCGCAAATCAAGGTCAGCTCCCGCCGCGCAAACAGGAGCGCGGCCTGAACGAAAATTACGGCCGCGAAATCATGGAGCTGCACACCGTCGGCGTCAACGGCGGCTATACGCAAGCTGATGTCATCCAGATGGCAGACTGCCTCACTGGCTGGACCATTCGCGCCCCGCGCCGCGATCCGCAGTTTTTTTTCGACGACCGCATCCACGATCAGTCGCCGAAAGTCGTCATGGGCGTTACGTTCAATTACGGCGGCATAAAAGACGGCCTCGAAGCGCTTCACATGCTCGCAACGAGCTCGCAAACCGCGCATCACATTTCCTTTCAGCTCGCGCAGCATTTCGTCTCCGATAATCCTCCCCCGGCGCTCGTCAATCGCATGGCAAGTGCGTTTCTTTCGAGCGATGGCGACATTCGCGCCGTCCTCAGAACCATGATTTATTCTCCGGAGTTTTGGTCCCGCGAAGCCTATCGCGCCAAAATCAAAACGCCTTTCGAAGTTGCCGTCAGTGCCGCGCGTGCTCTCGACGTTCAGACGTCCGTCTCTCCTCAGCTTGTGCAATGGGTTGGCCGTATGGGCCAGCCGCTCTATCGTTGCGAGCCGCCGACCGGCTACGCGGACACCGCCGACGTCTGGGTCAACGCGGGCGCGCTTCTGAATCGCCTGAATTTCGCGCTCACGCTGGCCACAAATCACATGCCCGGCGTCGAGACGAATCTTCCGTCGCTTTTTGGACAGGATGCTGTTGCAAATCCCAATCTCGTCCTCACGCGCGCCGTGAATGATTTTCTCGGTGGCCAGGTTTCTTCCGCCACGCAGGGCACGCTCGAAAAGCAGCTCAATGATCCTCAAATTTTGCAGGCTCGGCTCGACGATCCCGTGAAGCATGTCAATGAAGGCCTGATCGCCGGCCTCGTTCTTGGTGCGCCGGAGTTTCAGCGGCGCTAGTAAGGTTTATTTCGGCCAAGGAGGTAGGTCATTATGAAGATCTCTCGGCGAATATTTCTAAAGAGCGGCGGCGTAGCCATGGTCGGCATGGCCGCTATGCCTGCATTTCTGCGCCGTGCTATTGCGGATACGCCCGCGCCTAACAAAAAGAAGCTCGTTGTCCTCTTCCAGCGCGGCGCCATGGACGGCTTGAACGTCGTGGTTCCCTTCGCCGAGCCGAATTACTATCGCCTCCGCCCAACCATCGCCATTCCCCAGCCAAAGAGTGGTGCGCAAGACGCTGCCATTGATCTCGATGGCTTCTTCGGCTTCCATCCCAGCCTCGCGCCCTTACAGCCTTTGTTTCAGGCCGGAAATCTCGCTGTCGCTCAGGCCGTTGGTTCGCCGGATCCCAGCCGTTCGCATTTTGACGCGCAGGATTTCATGGAATCCGGCACTCCCGGCGTTCGCAGCACGGAAGATGGCTGGCTGAATCGCGGTTTGCAAGGCCTGCCCGAACCGAAGGTCTCCGCATTTCGCGCCGTCGCCTTTGGGCCGTATCTGCCGCTGACTCTCCGCGGCAGCGCTTCATCCATCGCCATTCCCGACCTCAAGCAATTTCGCCTTTTCGGAAATCCGCAAGTCACCGAGGGCGGCTTCGAATCCATGTACGCGAGCACGGTCGATCAAGCATTGCACGGAGTCGGTCAGGAAACTTTTGAAGCCGTGGACTCGCTCAAAAAACTCGACCCTGACAGCTATCAGCCCGAAAACGGCGCCGAGTATCCCAAGAGCCGCTACGGCAAAAGCCTCCAGGAAATTGCCGAGCTCATCAAAGCCGATATCGGCATGGAAATCGCATTTCTCGATAGCGGCGGCTGGGACAATCACGTCAATGAAGGCGGCGTGCAAGGGCAGTTATCGAATTTGCTCCGCGACTTGGCGCAGGGCATCGCTGCGTTTCATCAGGATTTGGGCGACCGCATGGAGGACATTGTTTTTGTGAGCATGTCCGAATTCGGCCGCACCGCCCACGAAAATGGCAATCGCGGTACCGACCACGGCCATGCCAACGCCATGTTCGTCATGGGTGGTTCAGTGAAAGGCGGCAAGGTCTATACGCAATGGCCGGGCATGAGCGACGGCCAGCTCTATCAGGATCGCGATCTCGCCGTGACCACCGATTTCCGCAGCGTCCTCGGCGAGATTATTTACAAACATCTCGGAAATCGCGACCTCAGCCCCGTGTTTCCCGGCTTCGAAAACGATCCGCGCAAGTTCCTGAACGTCCTGAAGGCTTAGCGCAGAGACGAATGCGATAAAGAAAAACGGGGCTGGCTTTCGCCGGCCCCGTTCTCTTCCTGTTCGAAAGTTTCAAATGCAGTCTGTTCCGCTCTCGGTTTCTATGCCTCTTTGCCGGATCGAATTCGCATCCCGTAAAACGACCGGTAAACGAAGAAGAACGAAATCGCAAAGAATATCGCAGCGAGAATCCTCGTAAACGTCGCACCGCCGAACTGGTTCGTCAGTTGCACAGCCAGCTCGACCGCCAGCAGCCCAAACAAAGTCGTGAACTTGATGACTGGGTTCAGTGCCACGGAAGAAGTGTCCTTGAAGGGATCGCCCACCGTATCGCCGACGATGGACGCATCATGCAGCGGCGTGCCCTTCAGCTTCAACTCCACTTCCACGATTTTCTTGGCGTTGTCCCAGGCTCCGCCCGCGTTGGCCATGAACATCGCCTGATACAACCCAAACATCGCGATGGAAATCAGGTAGCCAACGAAGAAAAACGGCTCGATGAATGCGAACGACAGCGCCGCAAAAAACACCGCGATAAAAATATTCAGCATTCCGCGTTGCGCGTATTGCGTGCAGATCTCCACGACCTTCTTGCTGTCCGAAACGGACGCTGCTTGTGCGTTTTCCAGGTTGATATTTGCCTTGATGAACTCGACCGCGCGATGCGCGCCTGTCGTCACCGCCTGCGTCGAAGCGCCCGTAAACCAGTAAATCATCGCCCCGCCGCATACGATTCCGAGGAGGAAAGGAGCATGCAGCAGCGAAAGCTTATCGACGTTTGTCGTGAGCTGATTCGTGAGGTCCATGATGATGGAAAAAATCATGGTCGTCGCGCCCACCACAGCCGTGCCGATTAACACCGGTTTTGCCGTCGCTTTGAACGTGTTGCCTGCACCGTCGTTCGCTTCGAGCATTTCTTTGGCCCGCTCGAAGTTTGCGTCGATCTGATAAGTGTTTTTCAGCTCCTGTTTGGCGTTGGGGATCTGCTCAATCAGCGAAAGCTCGTAAATAGACTGCGCGTTGTCCGTCACCGGTCCATATGAGTCAACCGCAATCGTCACCGGGCCCATTCCCAGGAATCCGAAGGCCACGAGTCCAAATGCGAACACCGGCTCCGCCACCATCAGATTGTGCAGCCCAAGCGTGCTGATCAGGTAGCCGATCGCCATCAAAATGGCCATCGTCAGTCCGAGGTAGTACGCCGAAAAATTTCCCGCGACGAATCCTGACAGAATATCCAGTGACGCGCCGCCCGCCTGCGCCGAACTGACCACTTCTTTCACGTGCCGCGATTCCGTGGATGTAAATACCTTCACAAGTTCCGGAATAATCGCTCCGGCCAGCGTCCCGCACGAAATGATGACCGATAGCTTCCACCACTGTGAAGGATCGCCGCCGATGTCCGGGATGATGAAATACGAAATAATGAACGTCAGCGCGATGGACACGATCGATGTGATCCATACCAGCGATGTCAGCGGCGATTCGAAATTCATGTGCGTCGCATTGCCGTACCGCGCTTTCGCCATCGTGTCATTCACAAAGTACGCCACTGCGCTCGCCACCAGCATCGCCACGCGAATCACGAATATCCACACCAGCAGTTGGACTTGCACAACCGGATTGCTCACGCCCAGTAGAATGAACGCGATCAGCGCCACGCCCGTCACGCCATAAGTCTCAAATCCATCCGCGCTCGGCCCCACCGAATCGCCCGCATTGTCGCCCGTGCAATCGGCAATCACGCCTGGGTTGCGTGCGTCGTCTTCTTTGATTTTGAAAACGATCTTCATCAAGTCCGCGCCGATGTCCGCAATCTTCGTGAAAATTCCGCCCGCGATGCGCAGTGCCGCCGCGCCCAGCGATTCGCCGATCGCAAATCCGATAAAGCACGGCCCCGAGTAGCTGCCCGGCACGAACAGCAAAATAATGAGCATCATCAGCAACTCGACGCTCACTAGCATCATCCCGATGCTCATCCCTGCGCTCAGCGGAATGCGGTAAATCGGAAAGGGTTTCCCAGGCAGCGCCGCGAAAGCCGTCCGCGAATTCGCGAACGTATTGACGCGAATTCCAAACCACGCCACGCCGTAGCTGCCGCAAATTCCCAGCACGCTGAAGGCAAGAATAATGATCACGCTCGTCGCCGGCATGTGCCGCAACACGCCAAAGTACAAAATGATGATGACCGCGATGAACGATTCCAGCAGCAGGAGGAACTTGCCTTGTGTGATCAGATACGTTTTGCACGTCTCATAAATCAGTTCCGACATGTCCTTCATGGACTTGTGCACGGGCAAATTCTTCAGCCGGGAATACATCATCAATCCGAAAAGCAGGCCCAGAACGCAGAACAGAATCCCCCATAGCAGCAGCGTGTGCCCGTTGATTCCGAGGAATGACACCTGCGACAAATCCGGTACTTTCAAATTCGCTTCGCCCGTGCTTTCCGATGCCCCTTGGGCGTGCGCCGCCGCGGCGCTCAGCAAAGTCATCGCGCTAGCTGCGCTAATCTTTCCAATTCGGCCTCGTAGCGGCAGAATGCCTCCGAGCCAGTTACGCATCAAAATCCTCCCTGTTTAGTCTAATAATTGTGGACAATCCAGTCACACCTGTCGTCAGATCGGCCCACTCGTCCACCGATGTCTTTCGCCAAGCGATTACGACTCCTTTCAGGGAGCCTACGGAGCGAATGCAGACAGGTATCGAATCAAGTGTTTTTAGCAGGATTCCCGCCGTTCGTCAACCTGCGGTTCTCGCATGGAGACGGTGGCAACTGGATACTCGAAAGTCTTCCGCGCTACTTCTTTTCCTGAATCTCAATCGACGCTCGCGTCGTCTCCCAATCCATATTCATCGTGCAAACATTGCCCGCAGGCTCAAACGAAATCGTGAAGTCTTCCACCGGTGCGCTGAGTTGCGACACCTTCACATCGTCCGTGCGCATCAGGTCAAATTGCTCCCCAGGGTAGGGAATTCCCCAAATTTTCGTCTTCTTGCTGACGATAAACGTCCATTTGTCCGCATTGGGTATGGCGTCAATCGTATAATTTCCCGCCGCGACCTCTTTTCCTCCCACCACGACATTCACCGTCGGCACAAACGTCGTCGCTTCATTCGCTCCCACGCGCCACACTTTGCCCCACGGAACAAGCCCGCCGTAAATCTTCCGCCCTTTCATTCGCGGGCTGGAATAATCGGTCGTTATCGTGTTGCCATCGGCAAACTTGCACTGCGCTTGCGCCGGTGGGCTTGGCCGCTTGCTCTTGTCCTGCTGCGCATAGCCATTCATGGCAAAGACCGCGAGCCCCACAACCAGCGCTCCAAACATTGCAATTCTGGCTTTCATCAGTATCCTCCTCAGTGAAAAATTGCATCGCCAGTATAACTCAGTTCCTCGCACGGGCGCCGTTCCAACAGAATCGGCCAGTCCGCACCGCGCGTCTGGCATCAACTCTGTTACAATGCGCGCTTCGCATTTAATGCACAGCGCAAAATGAACATCATCTCCTCGCCTGCTCCCAAAATTCCCGGCTGGCTCGCGCGCATCGTCACCTTACTCGGCGGCGCAGGGCTTTTCGTTGTTGCGTTCCTGGATTCGTCCGTTCTTTCTTTTCCCTTTGTCACCGATCTGCTCTTCATGGAGTTCGTCATCCGGCGTCCCGCCCGCATTCTTTATTACGTCGCTGCGGCCACAATTGGATCTCTCGCGGGGTGTATCTGGTTGTATTTGCTGGCCAAGAAGGGCGGCGAAGCCTACCGCCGCCGTCGCGGCGAGAAACCCGACGGTCGCATTCGCCGCTGGGTCGCGCGTCACTCATTCCTGAGCGTCTTCGTGCCGTCGCTTTTGCCCCCTCCCGCGCCTTTCAAAGCCTTCGTTATCGCCGAAGGTATCGCCGAAGTTCCCCTGCGCACGTTCGTTCTCGGTCTTCTCGCGGGACGCAGCTTGCGTTATGGCGTGGAGGGCGTCTTTGCTTTTGAATTCGGTCAGCGCGTCGAAAGCTTCATGTTGCAGAACAAACTTGTCACTGTTGGCGCGTCAATCGTCTCGATCGTTCTGATTTACATCGTCGTGCGTTCGCTGCATTCGCCGGCTTCTTCCAACGAACCTTGAGCGCTCGCTTCACCTTGAGCGGCGGCCGCTTTCCCTCGCAAATCGCATTCTTTCGTAGCGCACGTTGCGTCCATTGTCGAGGTCAATCACCGCAATCAAGTCGTCCGGCGTGCTCGCACCCTCGGGAAAACGCATATCTTGCAGCGTGACTCGATACCCATCCCCGAGGTCCTCCTCCTCCGCCACAGGAAACTGCGCATAGCGCAGAAACTCTCTGGCCAGCGGAGCGCTTCGTGCCGCTTCCAGCACTGGCGAATTCCGCGGCTTGTAGTGCGTGAGGCTCGACATGGCATCGAAAGTAGCCCCCGGCCCGAAGGGCACGTTTACCTCTTCAATGGTGTTCTCCGTGTCCACCACGCCGCGCCACGTGAGCGGCGAATCCGTGTCCGGAAAGGCGCCTGCCACCATGGCCATCGCTCCGTGATAGTCATTCGCCAGCAGCATCTGCACCGCGCGATAGTGCAAGTCTGCCCGCCAGCCGATGTACAGCGCCATCAGCACGAGAGCTGCAACTGCTCCTCGTGATGGCCCCGGCTTTTTTTTCTTCTCGCCAATTTCCTCGCTCACCAGCCGCAGCAGTCCCGGCACCAGCAGTCCCGCCAGCAGAATTGCCAGAATCCACGGATCCATTCCGGTGAGTAAATCCCACGCAAACCAGCGGCCGCTGAATGGCCAGAGCAACTGCACGCCGTCTGACGTCGCCAAATCGAGCAGTAGGTGTCCTGCCGCGCCAATCGCGCAGAGCAATAGGACGCGTTCGAATTTTAGTGGGGTTTTTGCATATTTTTTCGTCGCCCAGCAAATAATCAGCGCAAGAATCAGGGCAAGAATCGCGCTTCCCGCAATCGAATGCAGCACGGTGCTGTGATAATGAAAGTAAACGCCCGCACCGCCCAGGTAGCTCAGCCAGTCGAGGTCCGCCGCCGTGCCGGAAATGACCAGAATGGCCATTGCCATCCGGCTGATGCGGCTCAGTCCCGCCCGATCCAGCGCAACGGACGCCAGAGCATGTGTGAAAGGGTCCAAATCTTTTATCCAGCGCGGCTAGAGCATCTATCGTTGCGCGCCAGCCGCCGGTAATACCAGAGTCAGAGCGTTCGGCACAATGCGAAATTCCAGCGGCAGCGCGCTTGCTGCTTCGCCGTCTACCTGCGCGAAAATTCTGTCGCCGTTCACGGCTTCGCAACGAATTCGCCGCGTCTTCCACACGTGGATCCCCGGTACCCGGTGGAGAAGCCCCAGCCAAATAGCCGGCAAGCAAAGCAGCACCGTCAGTCGGTTGCGTCCACTGTAGGCCACGATTTCAAATGCATCCTCGAACAGGCTCGCTCCCGTCGTAATTCGAAACGGCCCGCCATAATATTTCGTTCGCCCCACGACGAGCAGACTCCCTGTCATTTCCTTCTCGTTCGTCGCGATTCGAAACTGCGGGAATCCGTAAGTGAAATATTGCCGGAATCCCTGTTTCCAGTACTCGAGAATGCCCACTCGCGATTTGCTTTCTGTATCGATCGCCTGCACAATCGCTCCATCCGGCCCCGCTCCGCCGACGCACAAAAAATATCTCTGCGCAGGCCCGCTCGAACCTTCCAGGGCTGTATGGTTTCCGTTTGGCCAAATGATTTCTCCCAGCGCGATTCTCGCCAGCTTACCGCCCGAAATTAATCGCGCCGCCGCAGGAATATTCCACGGAATGCCGATTTCTTTGGCCAGGATGTTTGCAGTCCCGGCGGGCAGCACCGCCAGCGGCACATCACTCCCCGCCAGCCCGTTAATCACCTCATTGATCGTCCCGTCGCCGCCGCACGCAATCACCATCTGCAGCCCCGTTTTCACGGCATCGCGCGCTAGCTCCGTCGCCGCGCCAGCTTGCTGCGTGGGCGCCAGTTCCGCGCTCACGCCTGCGTTTTTCAGAATTCGCGCCGCGTCTTCGAGTTCTCGGAGCCGCCGTGCGCGCTGTCCTCCGCTCGTCGGGTTGTAGATGATTACGGCGTTCCGAACGCTGTCCCCAACTCGTCCTGTCCCTTGATGACTCATGTCTCCCGTTGCCTTGCTCGTTCTCAAGATCTTCTGATCCGCCACATGCCACCGCGCATTGTATAATACGCCCCGCCTTCTCTGGTGTGAGGCTTGCTCTGTTTTTTGTCCAACCACTTACCCGGACACCGACGCGTCTTACACCCAACGCCCACTGAAAATTTCTCCGCTTCGTGCTAGCCTAATTAGGCTGTAATCGAGGCTGACGGTGAAAGTGAATCTGGTGCTTGGCAAAAGAAATTCCGGTTCACGAGCCTTTCGCGCCACCGCGCCTTCGTCCACTCTATGCGCCCCCCACCTGACCTCCGCTGCGAATCCCGGTTCCAACAAAGCTCCGGCGTTCAAGGGGGGCAATTGTGAGCGATTCTCGCCGCTCCAGAGCCTTTGTCGGGGGTCTCAGGGGCTGAATTCTAATCGCCACACCGCGAAATTAGAAGTTTCCGTAACTTACACAAAACAAAGGACCAGTCATTTTCTAATCGTAAACTTTTGCGCGTTTTTCGGATTCGCACCTGTCATCTCGCGAGACAATCTCAACCCGGTGAAGCCCTGATGGCCGCCACGGCAACCATCGCCCGGGAAGTCGAAAAACTCCGTGAGCAAATTCGCAAGCACGAGTACCTCTACTACGTCCTCGACTCGCCGGAGATTTCTGACGCGCAATTCGATCGCCTCATGACCCGCCTCAAGGCCCTAGAAGCCGAGCATCCCCAATTTGCCACCCCCGACTCCCCCACGCAGCGCGTCGGCGGCGCACCTCGCGAAGGTTTTCAAACCTACCGTCATGTCCGTGCGATGATGAGCCTCGACAATGCGCTCTCGCGGGAGGCCTTGCGTGATTTTGACCGCCGCGTTCGTGAATTGACTGGCCGCGAGAAAGTTGAATACGTCGCCGAACACAAATTCGACGGGCTCAGTCTCGCGCTCATCTATGAAGATGCGGTTCTCGTTCGCGGTGTAACGCGCGGCGACGGCCAGACCGGCGAGGACGTCACCGCGAACGTGCGCACCATTCGCACCATTCCGCTAAGCCTGAAACGCGAAACACTTAAGAAGCTCGGCCTGCCTCTCGACATCGAAGTTCGCGGCGAGGCCATGATGCCGCGCGCTGCATTTGAAGAATTGAATCGCCAGCAGGATGCCGCCGGCGGCAAACGCTTCGCCAATCCGCGAAACGCTGCAGCTGGCGCCGTCCGCGTTCTCGATCCGCAGATTACCGCATCCCGCAAACTCGAATTTTTTGCGTATTACTTGCTCTCGGAAGGGCGCGTTCCTGTGAAGCGCCATTCGCAGGCTCTGGAAGATTTGACGAAGCTGCAATTCAAGGCGAGTGGGGATTTCGAAATCTGCCACGGAGTCGAAGCCGTCGAGAAATATTGCGACAAGTGGGAAGTTAAGCGCGACAAGCTGCCCTACGAAGTCGATGGCGTCGTCATCAAAGTGAACGAAATCAGTTTGCAGAATGAGCTTGGCTACACCTCGAAAGCCCCGCGCTGGGCCATCGCTTATAAATGGGCAGCGCGCCAGGCTGAAACTCTGGTCAAGACCATCGAATTCAATGTCGGCCGCACTGGCACACTCACTCCCGTTGCAATTCTTGAACCTGTGCCCATCGGTGGCGTCACCGTTAGCCGCTCCACTCTGCACAACATGGATGAAATCGAGCGCCTCAATATTCACGAAGGGGATCGGGTTCTCGTGGAGCGCGCCGGCGATGTGATCCCCCACGTCCTCAAGGTCGTGAAGCATGGCCGCGAAGAAAAGCCTGTGCGCATGCCCGAGAAATGCCCTGAATGCGGCACGCGCGTTCATCGCGTCGAAGGCGAAGTCGCGTATCGCTGTGTGAATCCGGCGTGTCCGGCGCGCCGCAAGGAATCGCTGATTCATTTTGCGGGCCGCCATGCCATGAACATCGACGGTCTCGGTGAAAAAATCGTTGATCAGCTTGTCGGCAAAGGTCTCGTCAAAGACTATGCCGATCTCTATGATCTGAAGCTCGATGAGGTTGCCGGGCTTGAGCGCATGGCCGACAAATCTGCACAGAATCTTCTTGATGAAATTGCCGCAAGCAAGAAAAATGAATTACCCAGGTTAATTTACGCTCTGGGAATCGACTTTGTCGGTGAACGCACGGCCCAACTGCTCTCTTCACATTTTGGCTCGCTCGAAAAAATCGCCGATGCCAGCGTCGAAGAACTGACGGAGGTGCCGGAGGTCGGCCCGAAAGTCGCCGCATCCGTCTCTGATTTCTTTTCAGAAAAAGCGAATCGTAGATTGATGGAGCGCCTGCGCGAAAGAGGCGTGCGCATGAAGGAAGAGCGCCGCGCGCCCGCGAGTAACCGCCTGGCAGGGAAGTCGTTCGTTTTCACCGGAACGCTCGATCGCCATCCCCGCGAAACGGCCGCCGAACTTGTTGTCGCGCACGGCGGGAAAGTCATCTCATCCGTGAGCAAGAAAACGGATTACGTCGTCGCCGGCGCCGATCCGGGATCGAAACTGGCAAAAGCCCAATCCCTCGGCGTCCCTATAATCGACGAAGCCGCATTCGAAAAACTTCTCGGCAAAAAATAAACGGCGAGCGCCGCATGGCGACGCCCGGCGTCTGAATTTGTTTCGACTGCTTCAGTCTTTTCCAAAAACGAGCGCGTGGAATGTTCCCGGCACCATCCGGAATGGCCGCGTGTGCGGCGGCGGGTTCGGGATACGCTGCACCTGAGCGGTCACGAGATAAACATTATGCGTCGTCGGATCGAGCGCCATGGTCCGCGCCCCCCGCTCCGTCTTGACGTTTTCTACCACGCTGAATTTATCCGGCGAATCTTCATGAATCACGGTGAGCGTTCCATCGCCATTCGAACTGAACGCATAGCCTGTTCCGGGATCGAAGCGCGTTGCGTCCACGCCCTGGCCAATCGGAAGCGACGCGACAACTTTTCCACTGTCCGCGTCCATCACCATCATTAGTTTATTGCGGCAACCGGAGAAAAGGCGGCGATTCTTGACGTCGATCGCCAGCCCGCTCGGCGATTCGCCGGGAGCGAGCGGCCAGCGATGCGTGATTTTCATTGTGTGCGAGTCAATTTCTATAATTTCGCTCGTCGTTTCGATGTTCGCATAGACGTGACCCTGTCCATCCGCAACGGGAAATTCGGGTCCACCGCCGAGATCGATATGGCCAACAACTTTTCCTGTTTTGGCATCGATCACCGTGGACGATTTCGAATCGCCATTCATCGTGAATACGCGCTTCGAGGCGGGGTCGTAAACTTCGCCGTCTGCGTCAGGATCTGCTGGAGCGCTTCCGATAACTTTGAGAGTGTTCAGATCGAAAATCCAAACCTTCGCGGCGCGGCCATCGGTCACAAATCCGCGATTGAATTCTGGCGCGAGCACGACTCCATGAATGCCCTGCATTCCGCCGATGTTTGCCACCAGCTCGCCGGTTTCAGCGTTCACGACGGCGACGTGGTCTCCGTGCGTGATAAACAGGCGATGCGTCGAAGGCTGATATTTCAAATAATCCCAAAAACTATCCCCCGATACGGGAATGGTTTTAATCAAGTGATAACCTGACGTTGCCGCTGCTTGCATGGGTGGCGAGACGAGGTGATTTTTTGCTGTAGTTCTTGTTGTCGAGATGAGTGTAGCTGCCAGTAAAAGGGCCGTGGTGTAAAAAGTGACGGGTCGAATCAAGGTTCGCATTCTCGAATGTTCGGTCATGCATCGCCTCCTCGGGCGCTTCCGCGAAAAATATGCTTGGAACGTGACCAAGCGTGATTTGTTGGCTTAGCCTGTATCGTTCGTATCAGAGTTCTTACCCGATTGATTGACGCATGCTCTAGAGGAAAAGTTTCAGTGAGAACCCTGAGGCGTTTCGTCTTCGCCGAGCGTTTGAATTGACAGGCTGCGAGAAAATACAGAAACGCCCATGCCCGAGATCACGTGGACGTTTTCGGGCCGCGCATATATTTTTCGGCGCCAGCTACCCGGCGCTGTCCGGCCTCAACTTGTCGGCGGACAAGGCCTGCACGGACAGTAATAGAAAGCAACGGCTTTATGGGGAATGGGGCAGGTTTTGTGGCCACAGCTGACCGCCCATCCAATTTCCATCATGTTCCTGTCCTTTTCAAGGTGAGCAGTAACATGGTATTCCAGCATGTGTTCGAGTTGTTCCTCGGTCAGTGGCATCCTGCTTTTTGCTCTGGCTGCATCTGCGCTTGACATATCTGCCTCCATGCGAAGTTTATTTAGCGGTGCTGCAAGACATCCGACGCTTGTGCTGGGGCTGTCTTTCCATTCGTACTTAGCCGCCTACGCTCCGAGCGAGCTTCCTGGAGCGGAGGCAAATCGCTATCCGCGTTGGCCCATAGTTGCAGGAACTGGTTGTAATACTTGAGAGCATCCGCATCTTTGCCTTCGTGAGCGAGAGTTCTGCCCAAGGCCAAATGGGCGAGGACCCAAGTGGCGGGTGAGTCGTCTTCGAATATCTCACCTTTGAAGTTCAAATAGTTGCTGTACGCCTGGGCCGCGCCATTCCAATCACGCCGTGCTGCCAACGCATCGCCCAAGCCAAGGTAGGCATCGTACAGCGGGAAGAAAATGGAAGCTTTGCGCTGGCTTTCAATCGAGTCCGCAACTTCATTTTGAGCTAACTTCAGGCTTCCATCCAGATTGTAATAACAGCTTTGCACGAATTCGCTGTCGTGCTCAGCGCGCAACTTTCCCAGGCCGCGCAACACTGTCTGGGCGGCAGATAGATCTTTGATGCGGACCAAAATCTCACCTGCGCGACGAAGGTCCTCCGACTGAGGATTGCGAAGAGCCTCCCGGGCCATCTGTTGGCCTTCGCTTCGTGCCCCCGCGGTGTCGCCGCGCATCAGCGCTATCTCCGCGAGCAGATAATGCCGCACTGGCATGTAGGACTCGCTCCTCATCTTTTCGTCAAGCACCAAGCCCCTGCGCAATTCCTTAGCGGCACTCCGCAGGCGACCTTGATACATCAGGATACGCGCCAGGTAGAACGACGCGAGGTTTTCGCCCGAAGGCCCTCCCTGAGAAGCCAGTAGTTCGAATTCCGTTTGCGCCTGCTGAGCATCGTCATTACCCAAATACGCCAGACCGGTTCCCCAGTGCAGCAAGGGAATATCGACGCCGTCTTTTTTGGCGTCCGCATGGGCATCGAGCGCTTCATCGAATCGGTTCAAACGATCCAAATCAAGAATCAAATTAAAATGGTCAATTGCGCTGTGAGGCGAAAGTTCGAGTGCATGCTCCTCAGCCGGAACAGCCTCCTCCAAGCGGCCCGTCCAAATGGAAGTCGCCGCCAGCCCGCTGAATCCCTGAATATCATCCGGATAGGTTTCCGTCAGCAGGCGGAATTGTTCCGCAGCTTTGTCGTAGTCCTCTTGAATTTCGAAACCATCAGCCAAAATCAAATCGCGCTCGCGATCCGTTACATGATCCAATCCCCGCTCCGCCGCTGCGAGATGCTCCAGAGCTCTGGGTTCGTTTCCGAGCGCATCGTAGGCGCGGGCAAGATAAAGATGAGCCATCGCGAAGTTGGGGTCCAATTGAACGGCGCTCTCACCGAGCGGCAAAAACCCGTTGAGATCTGTCGAGGCGTAAAGGTCAAGCCCGCGAGAATATCGTTGCAGAGCTTCGAGAGAGGGCGTGGTCACGCGGGCGAGCGGCTGACTATCATGGGAGATCTGCGCGATGGACTCGCCTGCACGTTTACGGAATTGCCTGCTCAATGCGTCAATGGAAGCATAGAGGTCCGAAACGGAATTCATGGATGCGCTCTCCACGAGCACGGGCGTGTCCTTCTGGGGATCAATCAGATACTCGGAAATTTCATACTTCTGGCCGAAATTGGAAATGGAGCCGGCGAGGACCGCGCTGCAGTTTTCCCGCAGGCATAGCTCGCGTCCGAGGGAGCGGTCTATTCGCATGGTATTGGTCTTGCTCATCAGTTGCAGCGCTTCGTGGATCTGAGATCGTGGAATCACGCGAAAATAACGCGACTGCTCCAACGATTCGCGCACCGCCTCGGTGGCAGTTTGGTCCAGAAGCGGCTGGCTGGTGTGGTTTTCAAAATCCGCGATGAGGATGGAAGCATGCTCCGTCAGCACCGGCTTTTGAACGCGGCGGTATGCAAACCACGATGCGGCGGACAGCGCCAGCACAATGGCTGCAATCCCAGCCCAAGTCTTTTTCGAGGCAAAGCCCCTTGCAAGCCGCGGAGGAGATGGCGGCAGTTCGCGGGTTATATCGAGCGATTCTTGAAGTTGCTCCAGGTCCGCGAGAATGTCCGCGGCTGTTGAGTAGCGATCGGCAGGCCGCTTTGCGAGCATGCGGGAGACAACGGCGTCAAGCGCTTGTGGCACATCGGCGTTTAACGAGCTGACCGGAGGCGGAGTGTGCTTGAGGATGCGGTTACAAATTTCGAAAAATGAGGAAGTGCGAAAAGGATGCTGCCCGGTGAGAGCCTCATAGAAAACCACGCCAAGGGAAAAAATATCCGCGCGGCTATCGGCAGGCTGCTGTTCGATGATCTCCGGCGCCATGTAGGTAACCGTGCCAATCATGCCGCCGCTTGCCAACGTATCCACCGTCGTACCCTCGGTGTCGCCGGGCAAACGACGGGCGATTCCAAAATCGAGAATCTTCACGTGGCCATTTCGAGTCAGCAGGATATTCTCCGGTTTGACGTCGCGATGCTGAATTCCGGCGCGATGTGCCGCCTCGAGACCGGCCACGCACTGCACGGCAATGGGCAAGAACTCGCGCAGGGAAATCGGTTGCTGCATTCGGTCGCGCAAGGTTTGGCCCTCGACGTATTCCATTACGATGAAAATTTCGTGTTGTTCCTCGAAGGCGTCATGAATCGCCGCAATGTGCGGGTCATTCAGCCGCGAGGCGAATACGGCTTCTTTCCACAAACGCTCGCGCGAGTTTTGATTGGTGTAGAGATTCGCGGCAAGGCGCTTGAGCGCCACAATGCGGCGCAGTTTGGTGTCGCGTGCGCGGTAAACTTCGCCCATTCCGCCGGAACCGAGCTTTGCATCTATGGCGAAGCGGCCCACAGTCTTTCCAACGAGATCCCTTTCGGCTGTGGATTTCGAGGAATGAGCAGCGTTACTCACGCTTTTCCGTTGTTTGCGCGGGGAGCGCCACGTTCGAGACGTTCTGCGCCGGACGCTCGCCAGGTCCCTAGGGTCTTTGCGACGATGGTACCCCCGGCACAGTTATCATGCAACGGGCAACATTAATGATGACAGGTTGCCTGATGATGCGCGGGCGCCTATAATTGCAGTAGCGGGCGGATCGGGTGATCGCTGGTTCAGCCGTCGAAAGATGGCTGCGCTGGAGGAAAGTCCGGACTCCGCCGTTTAGGAACGGATAGGGCGACGCGCCTGGTAACGCCAGGGGGCAGGACTCGCAAGGGTCCGGCCACGGAAAGCGCCACAGAAAGTAAACCGCCGGTGAGGATCGCGCCTCGGCGGCCGGCATGAGGCAAAACCTCTCGCTGGCCTTCTTGGGCAGCCGCACAGGCAAGGGTGAAACGGTGGGGTAAGAGCCCACCGCTCCAATGGCGACATTGGAGGCACGGCAAACCCCGCGTGGAGCAAGGCCAAATAGGAGGGAAGGGCTGGCCCGGCCCGACGAGGCTTCGAGAACTGCAAATCAGTTCGCGAGCCTCATCCTCGAGAGGCGGTTCGCCGCTTCGAAAAGGATTTACCCTCGGGTAGGCCGCATCGAGCTTTCGAGCGATCGAAGGCCCAGAGGAATGATCGCCGCGTTTTTCGTTTGTCTTCGGAGCAATTCGAAGGCGGCGCGAAACGTACAAAATCCGGCTTATAGATTCGCCCGCTAAATTAAGACTGGTATCTGGCCGCAGATGTTGTCCGCCGCTTTCCTCATTCTTTGCGCGGGACACTTATTCCAAAATTTCCGCGGAAACTCTCATTTCAGGTTTCTGCGCGATCGATCTGCTGCGTTTTCAGCGCTGCACGCTTAACGACAAAGAAATAAACCGGGACGCCGCTAGCCACGAGAGCAGTCCCCACGAGCGCCCCAATGGGCCGCTCGATAATCGTGCTGAGCACGACTCCAATGGCAGCCATGGAGAATAGAAGCGGGATCCACGGGTATCCGGGAACGTGAAACGGCCGTTCGAGTTGCGGGCGGTTGCGACGGAGAACCAGAACTCCGGCGACGGCCAAGCCATAAAAAATCCACGCGGCAAAAATCACGTCGGTGAAAAGCTGCTGATATGTGCCGGACAGCGCCAAGACGGCGGACCAGATTCCTTGCACGATCAGAGCGAGCATCGGCGTCCGGTACCGATCGTTGATCTGGCCGAAGATGCGAGGAAACGCGCTGTCGTGGGCCATTGCGTAATACACACGCGGACCGGTAAGCACCATGCCGTTTATGGAGCCCAAAATGGAGACGAGGATGAGAACGGAGATACCGTTTCTGCCAATGGGCCCCAGGATTTTTCCGACAGAATATGCTGCGACGGCGGCGCTGCCACGAATCTCGGCGGGCGAGAGCAAATGGTAGTAGCCGATATTCGCCGTCAGATAAATCAGCATAATGATGGCGGTGCCATAGAAAAGGGCACGCGGCAGATCAATTTGCGGACGCTTCATTTCACCCGCAACGAACGAAATGACATGCCAACCCTCGTAGGCGAAGAGCACTGCGACCAATGCAATACCAAATTCTGCGAAAGAAAACGCCGGAGCGCCCGGGTCCGCCAGCGCGTTGAAAAGATGAATCGGGCGCGTGCCTTTAAAGCATAGAAGGAGGATGATTCCCGCAAGGCCAGTGATTTTCGCCGTGGCAATGAGATTCTGCGTGAGTTTGCCGCCGCGGATTCCAAGGCAACTGATGAACGTGAAGATCAGGATTAGAGCGGCACTCAAAAGTTTTTCGTCAATTAATGTCAGTGGGAAAATTTGCCCGGCATACAGACTAAATCCAACCGCAAGCGCCGCGATGCTGCCGGAGTGAATCATGAAAAGCAGACCCCAAGCATAGAGAAATGCGACGAATGGGCCATACGCCTGACGCAAGTACGTGCAGAGTCCGCCGGTTCCGGGATAGATCGAGCCGAGTTCGGCCAGAGACAAAGCTCCAAAAATGGTCAAAACCCCGCCGATAATCCAGACGAGAAGAACAATGCCAAGGGAATTCAATTCCGAGGCAATGGAACTGGGAATGAGAAAAATTCCAGATCCAATCGTTGTCCCGACGACGATAGCCACGGCATCGAAAAGATTGAGTTCTTTCCGCAGGTTATGAGGGGAAGTGGACGTGCTTTTGGCTTGCTGGGAGGAGGCGACGTCTGGTGGTTGCTTGCCGGACCTCAACGCAGTCCCTGGGCCAAGCTGATTTCGCAAAATAGGACAAGATCGCTTTTCCGCAGCCTGCGGCGAAGGCGCTCGCGGCGACTCGAAAATGTTTTGCAGAAACGTGGTTGCGACATCGACCGTTTAATTCAAAGGTCTTTCGTAAACAATTCCTGAGTTTTGCACCACCCGTAGCCGTTTTTCTTGTAAAATCCGTGGGCTCGCTGGCGCTTGACGTTTGAATGCACGGAGATCACTTTGCAATCGCGACTTCGCGCCCATTCTTCGGCGGCATCCAGAAGAACCTTCCCAATACCACGAGAGCGGTACCCCTCTCCCACGACAAGGCCGCTGATCTCTACGAGCTTATTCATTTCAACGCTTCGAAAAATATACACGCCAATCCATCCTGCGATTTGACCATCGGCGAGTTCCGCGACGAAGACGGCGCAATCATCTGATCGCCGAATTTCCGCCAGCCGAGCGCGGACTTCCTTGGCAGTGGAAGGATAACCGAGCTGGCCGGAAAAATTCGCCATTCGTTGGCTATCGGCTGGGCCAGAGCGGCGAACGGTGCATCCTTCTTGCGTTGGGCCGCGGCCGAATTCATATTTCGTTTCCAAGCATATCCTCGGTTTATTGTTTGGATGTCTTTAATTCCTCAAGAACTTTGCGCGCGAGTTCGCGTCGAAATACGAGCGGGGCATCGACATCGGCCTGAATATCGGTCCGGAACTGTGTCAAGTCAAACGACGCCGCGAGGCGTTCACCGCCCATGCGCACGGGAACATAAGGATCGTCAAGCGCCGTGCGGACAAGGTTAACAAGTTCCTGCGCGTGCTCGCGTTTCATTGCGTCCTTAAACGTTGGCAAGAGCGCGAGCGCGGTCATGCGGACGCGTTCTTCCACGCCCGCACGCGATTGCGCAAGCAGTATTGAAAGAGCGCGGGGATCTTTTGTCTCCGCCAGTCCAGCGAGCGTGGCTTGCATCACGTGAACTTCCAGATGCGACGCGCTTTCAGCTTGCAGGACTTCAAATGCTTGTGCATTGCCCGATGCGCCGATAGCCTCGGCTGCTGCAGCTTCGGCTGCATAGCTATCGTCACTGTGAAGTTCGTTAACGAAGGCGTCGTAAACTGTCTTGTCCTGCGAAAAATTACCAAGCGCTTCGACGACTGCCGTGCGGACGCGGCTGTCAGGCTGGCGCAAGGCAGCGAGGAGCGCGGCTTTCGCTTGATCGGTTCGAAGATTTCCAAGGCTGGAAGCTGCGGCAGCTCGTACGGCGTAAAATTTGTCGTTGGCCAGCGTCCAAGCCAACGCTGCGACGGCGGCATCTGCATCAGCGCTCTTTTCGTTGCCGAGCTGCTGCGCTGCCCAGAGGCGGCTCATCATCGAGGGGTCTTTTTGCACCTCTGCTGCCAGCATGGCCGCCGGCTTTTCAAAGTCCACGATTTTGTCTATGAAGTCATCGGGGTCGAAGTCCACCCACTGAGGCGTAAAGTCCAGCGAAACGTCAAAAAACTCTTGCTGCTGCAAATTATCGCGAACTTGAATCTGCTTGTGTTCGCCGTTTGCGCCGTAGAAGGCAAGCTCAATGGGCATGTCGAAGACAGGCGTCTCTGCGTCCACGTGCTGAGTCTGCGCGACGCTGATCTTTTCCATTTTTTCCGCGGCGTCGTATGTCGCTTGCACACGATACGCCGGATGACCGGCCATGTAGACCCATTCGTGGAAGAACCAGCCGAGTTCCTGTCCGGTTGTGTCACGGAACGCGGAGATCAGACCCGCAGTGTCCGCAACTTGCTCGTGGTGTGCTACGAGATAGTGATGCAAAGCGCGAAAAAATAGTTCATTTTGCGACGGCTCGTGAGAGGCTGCCTCGGGGCCATCGATCAGATACCGAAGCATGTCGAGGATTGCCGCGCCCTTTTCGTGCGTTGTCGCGTCAAACATATCGAGGGGATCGTTATAGTGACGGTCCACGATCGGGCGCGAGTAATTTTCGCGGCCTTCCGTCTGCTCCGTCATTTGATCGTTGTAAATAGCGAAGCGATAGGCGTCATAGTCTTCGTGGTGCTGAGTGTAAAGTGCCTCCATGTACGTGGCAAATCCTTCATTCAGCCAGATATCCGGCCAGTCGTACCCCTGCACATAATCGCCGAACCAGTGCTGGCCGAGTTCATGGGAGACAACGTCCGTGCTCGGGTAATCCTGCTCGGCACGAGCATCGTGCAAAAGGAAATCGGTGAGCGTGGTCGCGCTAACGTTCTCCTGACCGCCGAAAACGTAATTGTGCACCATGGTTTGTGCATACTGCTCGTAGGGGTAATCGACGCCGGTAGCGCGCGAGAAAAATGCAATCATGTCCGGCGTCAGATGCAGGGAGCGACGCGTCGTGGCGTCATCAATATACGGCGGGACATAATAATCGACGGGCTTGTTTTCGTACTTATCTGAGATTTTATGCCATGGGCCAATGGCGAGCGAAGTCAAATAGGAACTGTGGGGAATGCTTTCCACCCAGTCGTAGGTCACTTGTCCGGCTGCGCGAGTGACTTTCACGAGTTTGCCATTGGAAACGACGACTTGTCCCTCGGGAACGGTCGTAATCGTTTCGCTCGTGGCCATGTCATTCGGATAATCCCAACACGGAAACCAGTATTGATTGAACTCCGGCTCGCCTTGTGAATAGACCTCGCGCGGCAAATTCGGATAGTCCCTTGTGGGATTCACAAAAAAAAGGCCGGTGCGCGGAAGGCCGTGGTAGACGATGCGCACACGCAGCGAGTCCGCAGGGTTGTATTCGCGATTGAGTGTAATCCACAGGCGCGAATCTTTACCGTCAGCGTCATAGGCGAGCCTCACGGCGGCGCCCTGCGCAGGCTCCAAGGTCACCGATTCAATCCGCAGTCCCGCACTGTTCAAATAAAATTTGTGAAAATGCTGATCGAATGGACGGAGTGTGATGACCTCGTCGCCAAAGACTTTGCCCTTCGGTTCATCAAAATGAAATGCCAATTTATAGTTCTCCACGTGGTACGTCCGGCTGGGCGCCCAATGCCAGACGTCCGGATTGCCGAAGATATGCGATTTCATCTGCCCTTGCGGAGGAGCAGCCGCGTGGGCAGTCTGTCGCGTGAATATTCCGCCGCCGATCGCCGCGGCAAGACAGAGTAAGGCCAGCATCGCCGCTCCGGCAAAGCGCCGGCGAAACGAACCCAGCGGTTCATTCGGTTGCGGCTTCCCTATGGTCTCGTTCCCACGCACGACGCTCAAAACAAAAATCACCGCAACAACATGATCGGCACGATCGATCAAGGCTCCTCCCGTAAAACTGGCACAAATGTCCGCATTAGATTCTCCGGCTACGCGTCAAGATGCATTAGCCGAAGGCTCTCTCCGCGCATGCGCCGGCCTCCACCACAATTGTGCGGGGGCCAATTCATCGTAAGGAGACTCAGACTGGAATGTCGCGCAGATTCAGACAGTGGCGAGCAGATGCGGACGAAAAGTCCCGATAGTCCTAAACTGCGCGCAAAAGCATCACTGCCGTCTTATGCCGCAAATGAAATCAGCTCGTTGGCGCAAAAAGAGTCGCTTGCCGCCGATTTTATTACTGTGCGTTGCCATTTTTAATGTATTTCGCGTACCACGCCAGATAGCGCTCGTAGCGGTCGCGCTGGAAGCTGGGCCGCTGAATGCCGTGAAACTCGTTCGGGTAAATAATGAATTCGGTGGGGATGCCCAGGCTGCGAAGCGCCTGATACATTTCCATATTGCCGATCATTGGAACGTTGGCGTCTTTATCGCCGCTGAAATAGATCGTGGGCGTCTTGATGCGATCGGCATGCAGAAACGGATACGAAATTTTCTGATAGGTGTCCCAGGCCTTCGGCTCCCAGGGCGGGCCGATTTCATTGTCGTACTGAATGATGTATTGATCCACTCCGTAAAGCGCCACGGTGAAGCCCGTGCCGGCGCCGCACGTTGCGGCTTTCAGCGTAGGATCGCTCGCGATCATGTAGTCGGTGAGTATGCAGCCGTAGCTCCAGCCGCCCACGCCGATGTGGTCTGGGTCGGCAACGCCCATCGAAATGACGCGCTGAATTCCGGCTTTCAGATCTTCGACTTCGTAGTGTCCCCAGTCGGCGAAAATCGCGCGCTGGAACTTCTGCCCTCGTCCAGAGCTGCCGCGATAATTCACGTTGAGCACGGCGTATCCACTGGCAGCAAAAATCTGGCGCTCGAAGCTGAAGTAATGTGCATCCTGTCCATTCGGGCCGCCGTGAATGCGCAGGAGCAGTGGGACTTTCGTGCCCTGGGTGTATCCCAAGGGATAGGTCAATAAGCCGTGGACTTCCGTTCCATCGGGAGACTTGTAGTTGACGTCCTCGGTCTTTGCCAGTTCGAGCTGAGAGAAGAGCGCGTCGTTTTGATGGGACAGTTGCCGAAGCGTACCGCCATCCCATGAGTAGACTTCAGTCGCTTTGTAGTCGCCGCCTGTAAGGCCAGCAAGACATCCTTTGGAATGCGAGATGCTGCCAATGACAATGGGCGGTTGGAGAAGCCGCTGGACACTGTGGTCAGCGATATTCACGGAGATCGGATATTCCGAGCGATCGTCCTCTTCATCAACGATGATCGATTTTCCATCGGTGCTGAAATAGGGTGCGGAAACGGAGCGATCAAGCTTCTCAGTGAGGACGGCCGGCTCGGCGGAGCCGTCGGAGGAGACAATGGCCAGACGGCTCATGCCATACGCGTCCCACTTCTTTTCATCGCCAAGCAAGAAAGCGATCCATTTTCCATCCGGGCTCCACGCGAGGCGCCCGCGTGTTCCGCGCGTCGCGTAGTGGGTGACTTGAGTTTCCGGCGCGCCGGGTCGTGCTTCGGCGACGAAAATCTGCGGGACAGGATCGCGATCAGGATCTGGCTCGTGATTGCTCAAGAATGCGATGCGCGCTCCGTCCGGAGACCACACGGGGCCCAATTCGTCATGCGAATTGTCCGTTGTCAGGCGTTCCATTTTCTTCGTGGCGATATCGAAGAGATAGATGTGCGTGCGCTGATCGGCGAGCACATAGCCGACGACGTCCTGCCGGAAATGATAGCGCGTGATGACGATGGGTTTGGGAGGTTGCGGCTTGCCGTTTTCTTCCTCTTGCTCGGGCTGCTGTGGATTCGGATCCTTGATCACGAGCGCAAGGCGCTTTGAATCGGGCGACCATTCGTAGGATTGCAAATGGCCTTTGGTGACATTTGTGATCTGCATTGCCTCGCCACCATCGCGATTGAGAAGCCAGACCTGGCTTCCCTTAGTTTCGCCCGGGCGTCCAGAAGTGAACGCCAAGTATTTCCCGTCGGGAGACCACCGCGGGCTGCTCTCGGACTCCTGACTCTCCGTAATCTGGCGATCGCTCGAACCGTCGGTGCTGACCATCCAGATGTGCGAACTATGTTTGTCGCCTTTTACGTCGATAGTACTCACGACGTAGGCGACTTGCTTGCCCTCAGGCGAACATTGCGGATCACGAACATCGCGCATGCGCGCGAGGTCGTCAAGGCTAAGAGGGCGCTTCTGCTGCGCGCGAGCAGGAACGCACGAGAGGATGGCAAACAGAATCAGCAAGACACCGGCGGCAAGATTTCCAGACGTGATTAATGACGGTTCTGTAGCTTTCAATTCACACCCCCAAGATTGCAGTCGTTCACTTTATACTAGGTCGCATAAGCGCGGCAGTTTTCAGGACCGCGCGCCAGTGAGCAGCCCTCTATAATACAAATCGCAAAAGTCTCAAAGTTGAATTCTCGGAGTTCCCACTCGAAGCGTCATTGAACGCACGTTATTGGTTCGGCCGAAGAATCAGTTTCTGCACACGCCAGTTGAGTATTTCCGCGACGTAAAGTTCGTTTTCGGAAGGGCACGCGATTTCATGAATCCAGCCGAATTCCTTGGGCTGTTTGCCTGATTTGCCAAACATTCCGAGAATTTTCCCGTCGAGGCTCAGCTTATAGATGCGCCCTGGAAATGCATCGGCGCTGTATAGCACCTGATGCGGGCCCGGCGTGATGCAAATGGCCCAGGGCGCGCCCGGCGCCATCGTACCGCGGGGATTCGCCGCCTTGTTTCCAATCGGGGGGCGGGCATCGGGCGGCGCCGGGGCGTCAATGGTGATTTGGCGCAGGAATTTTCCATTGCCGTCGAAGACTTGAATGCGGCGATTGCCGCGATCTGCGACGTAAACACGGCCCGCGGCGTCAACGGCAATGCTATGCGGAGTATTGAACTGGCCCGGCTTATCGCCCGGCCCGCCCCAGGACATGAGCCAGTTGCCGTCCTTGTCTACCTTCGCCACGCGTGAATTGATGTAGCCATCGCTGATGTAAGTATTGCCTGCGGCGTCCCAAGCGACGTCTGTGACTTGGCGGAAAAGCCCATCGACTGGGGGCAAAGGCGGATTCGGATGGGCGAGTGGGCCGGTGTGTTCATCGGCTGCTTCTTGTTTGCGACCAAAGACCATCACCACGCGGCCTTGCGGATCGAACTTAATAACCATGTCCGAGCCTTTATCCGTCGCCCAAATGTTGTCTTCCGAATCGATCTTTACGGTGTGCGCAAAGGACCACGCGTACAGATTGTGGCCAATCTCGCGCACGAAATTTCCATTCGCGTCGAATTCGAGCAGTTGTGCGGCCGTCGCGCCGTACGCCGGGCCAGTTGTATTGCCGCGCGAAAAGACGAACACGTGCCCCTTGGAGTTCACGGCAACGCCAGAAACCTCCCCAAGATACAAATTCGGTGGAAGCTTCAGGAAATTCGGAACTGATTCGTACTGGATTTCCGGTACGGATGTTTCTTGGGCATGGGCAAGCTGAGCAAGAAAGGGAAGTGCGAAAATAAATATCACGCAAGTCAGGGCAATCTCTGATCGTCGCATCGGAGCGCCTCCGGAAGGGCGGTTTCGGCCACCATTCGCTGTCTGCCGCCCGCAGAGTATACCCTATGCGCCGCTCACCATAGGAGCTTGAGGCCGAATTGCACTTGCCGGGCGGTAGTCGAAGTACTCGTGATCACGCCTGCCGTTGGCGACACTCCAGATGGGGTAAACACGATGGGATTCGGCGTATTGAAGTTCGCGCGATTGAGAAGGTTGAAAATTTCCGCGCGAAATTCGAGCCGTATTCGTTCGGCCACTTGCGTGTCCTTCATTGCAGAGAAATCCCAGGTTGCCAGGCCGGGTCCGGTGAGCGCATCGCGGCCAAGGTTCCCATAGAATCCGCTATTCAGCGGCGGAGCGATGAACGCCGCGGGGTTGAAATACTGGGTGACTCCTCCTTCGATCGCGTTGCCGGTAAACGCGGGATTGACGAATGGCCGCACAGGATTTCGTGTGTCGCCGTTGTTCGACGGGTTGTAGCTGAGCTGCGGAGTAAAAGGAAAGCCGCCCTGAAGCGTGATGATGCTGTTAACCGACCACCCGCTCACCATCGTACCGCGCCATCCATTCCAGTTGCCAAGCCATCGCTGCGATTGGCCAAAGGGCAGTGCGTAAGTTACGTTTCCTACGCCAACATTGCGCGCGTCGTAAGTCGCCGGTCCCCAATCGGCCCGAATGTCGTACGGATTCATCACCAGCCCAGGCGCATTGCCCGCGGCCGTGGCGTTTAGAGAATCGCCGTCATCAAGCGCCTTTGACCAGGTGTACGCGACGCGAAACGCAAGCCCTTCGCTGAAACGATGATTCATGTCCAATTGCAGTGCGTTATACGAGCTCGATCCTTCCGAATGCCAGCCCCACGAGTTTCCGAGCGCCGGATTTGCTTTTGGCGTTCCTGCGGGGATGTAAAACGTTCCGGCAGGAACAGGCTGGCCAGTCGGCAAGGTTGCGGGGCATGCGGCCGCCGGGCAAATCTTGGGGATCGGTTCGTTGGCATCCAAGCTGACGATTTCGTGATAGCCGTGCGATCCCACGTAGCCTGCGCTCACGGACGTATTAGCTCCCAAGGCCTGCTCGATTCGCAGTGAGTACGAAACCAGCGTCGGCGTGTTCAAATCCGGCTGAACTCCGCCGGGGAGAATTTTAGTTCCTGCCGGTACGGGCGCGCTCGGTGTAAGAGGGAACTGCGATACTGGCAACGCGACGCTATAGGTCGGATTAAAGGGCGCGTTTTGATCCATGCGATAGCCGAGTGCGTCCTGCAGGTCGTTATACATCCCAAATCCCGCTCGGATCACTGTTTTCGAACTGAACGGGCTCCATGCCATGCCGATGCGCGGTTGGAAGAGATGCGTGGCGTTGTTTGTCGTGAACGCCGAATCTCCGATCCGTGGCTGCGTTTGCATCACGCCGTTGGTGAAGACAAATGTCGACGCTCGGCCGGATGCCTCGTTCCAGCCGGTGGTGAATTCGTCGCGCAGCCCGAGAGAAAGCGTAAGTTCTGAGTTCACGCGGATTATGTCTTCCGCATAAAACGCTCCGAGAAGTGTCCGCCATCCGAGCGGCGTAGATGTGGGGTCAAAGAGAAAATTGGCGTTGCCTTGCAAGAAACCCTGCAAACCGGTGAATGTCGCCTGACCGTATTGGCTCAACGCTAGATTCTCGTTTGATTGTAAGCGTTGAAATGATGCGCCAAAGGAGAATTGATGCCGTCCCTTGGTGAAGGAAACCTGATCTTCGTAAGTAAAGATATTTCGATTGACGTCCAGATTGCTGCCATTGTTGCTGCCGGCAAGGCTGAGCTGGGCTGCGGGATTCGAGGCCGCACTGCCTCCCACAACCACCGCGCCGACAGGATCGCCGGTCAAAAATGTGGGTACGCTTGCGGCCAAGGTGCCTGGCGTGGGCTCACCAGTGTAAAAATAGCTGGCGCGGGAGAAGCCGAAGCGGGCTGTATTGATCAAGTTCGAATTGAACACGTGCGTTTCTTCGAAGCTCAAAACCTGCTCGCGCAAGCTTTCGATATCCGTGCTGAAGGGGTTGCTCGTCGGAGTCGTATCCGCGCTATCGTCGATCGTGTAGACGCCGCTCAGAGAATCGGTCTCCGAAAAAATATGGTCGAGACGTGTGGTTCCAAAATCTTGGCGAATTGTCTGCAGGGGATTGCTGAAGGTCTCGGCAATGCCCCCAAAGTCCGGAGCCGTCGAGCTTTGCGCGGGCCAGAGGTTAAACAGAGGCGCTACTCCCGGCGCAACGCCGACGTCGTATAGCCCGTTGCCGGGGCATGGGTTGGGCGCTGGCGTCACAAGCGCACATGGCAACATGCCATTCCGCGCATTCGTGTCGGGGACGAGGGTCACGTTCGTCTCATGCAAGTGCTGCCGAAAGCCCTCGTAATTCGAGAAAACGAACGTCTTATTCGTTTTGATTGGACCTCCCAGAGAGGCGCCAAACTGGTTGCGCTGGAACAGGGGCGGGGTCCCTCCGTGATCGAAGTAATTCGCTGCATCCAGGGCATTATTGCGGAAAAATTCATATGTGGAACCGTGCCGTGCATTCGTGCCGGATTGCGTGACCATCACCACCTGCGCTCCGGGGCGTTTGCCGTACTCTGCGCCGTAGGAATCACGCAGGACGTTAAATTCTCTCACCGCGTCCACGCCGAGCAGCAAGCCACTGGTCCCACCGGGCTGCATATTATTTTCCGCAGCGCCAGTAAACTCGATTCCGTTCAATAAAAACAAATTCTGCTGCGGACGATTCCCGGAGACAGAGAACATATTTCCGACTGTGGAATTTGATACTCCTACGCCGCCCGTTTTCTCCCACGTAAAATTCACCACCCCCGGATCGAGTGTCATCAATTCATCGTAGCTGCGGCCGTTGAGCGGAAGAACTTTCACTTGGCGCTCACCCACCAGACCGGAAATGTCCGCGGTCGTAACGGCCACGGCCGGCGGCTCTCCATTGACTGTGACTTGCTGGCTTACCTCGCCGACATTCAAGCGAAAGTTGATCGTCGCGTCTTGTCCCACAACAAGGTGAATTTCCTTTCGAATTTCTCTTTCGAATCCAGCCTTGGAAGACTGGACTTCATACACGCCGACCGGCAGGGCCGATAACTGAAACCTGCCGGTGCTGTCCGTCTCTGCCGTGCGAACTTCGCCAGTTTCCAAATTTGTCGCCGTCACAGCCGCATGTGCAACCACAGCCCCGGTTTGGTCGATTACCATTCCAGAGATTTGTGCGCCTGTTTGTGCGAAACCGCGCGGCCCCCAACAAACAAATGCAAAAACAATACCCAAGCCCAAGATGCCCCTACGCATAATCACATCTCCAATCCATCCGCAAACGGAGTGCGCATATTAATGCGTCTAGAAGCGTCAGTACAAGACGATTCTATACGATATGTAAGGATGCATTCTATTGTGGAACTGTGGCAGGAATGTAGCGTGCCGGGAAGTTGGTTATCTGCGGACCTTTCGGTTATGTTGACGGCGGCTTTTCGTCGTCGAAAAAGATCACTTCACTGCTTGCTTGAACCAATGAATATCGCACGAATCTGGAAGCTAGTTTGTGCTGGTTTCTTTCTTGCAGATCGCGGCGATAACCAGTCCCATGAGAATTGAAATGCATGTCTCAGCGATGATTTCGTGCAGAGCGACGCGGTGATGTATCGGTACGGCCACATACTGTGACATCGCGAAGGGAAAAGCACTCACGAACGAAAGCAGTATGCCGAAGCGAATTCCCTGGCCGAGCCAAGGCTTCTTCTCGATTCCACGCTGATAGATGAGCACCGCTCCGACGGTGAAAATAAACTGGGCCAGCAGCATGATCCACATGCGGTGCATGAGGTCGTCCTGGGAGCGCCAAACGTCGGCACTGGCCGCAAATTCTGGCCTCATGAGAACGCTATAGACAAAATACTGCAGACCGATGCGCACGAGATAAGCTACAACGATTGCACCCAGGGCTTTCTTGGCATTCATGACGGTGTCCTCCACAAAAAATTTCGCCTAAAGATTTAAAAATAATGATGTTCTCGCAACATTGTCAGATGTCCGGGAGTATACACCGGTCGGCGGAGATGAGGCTCAAATAGGAGCCGGCATGTTCACGGGAGTAATTGCGCATAATCCACAGCCGGTAGGCATAGCGAAACGCAATCGACAAAACCATTGTTCGATTTCGCGAATCAAAACGGCCGTAACTATTACTGTGAGGACGCTGGATCGTTCGCTCGATATGGCGAGAGAGTTTTGGCATAGTGAATAAAATGAGCGCTGTCAGCCGGCTTGTGCTTGGGATTGCTTTCGTTGCTATTGCCGCGGTTCTGTGCTCGTTTGTGCCGACCGCCTTCGGGCAGCAGCAAACCAGTCAACCAGAGCCGACTAACATCAGTGGTAGGGTGACCGACAAGGATGGAAACGTCATCTCCGGCGCTCAAGTGACGCTCACGCGAGATGATCAATCGCCCAAACAAGTCGTCCAGTCGGGCGATGACGGGGGGTTCGTTTTTTTTAACGTTGCTCCCGGGCCATTCCATTTGAGCATTGAAGCGCCAGCCTACGCTACGGAAACATACTCCGGGACGATGATTTCGGGGCAGAATTTCATGGTGCCGCCCATCATAGTGACGCTCGCAACAGTCACGACGGTCATACATGTGGAGCCAACGAACGTAGTCGCCGAACGTCAAATTAAAGTGGAAGAACAGCAGCGCGTCCTCAAAGTGATTCCGAATTTTTATGTCAGTTATATTCCTAATGCGGCTCCGCTGGATGCTAAACAGAAGGCCGAGCTTTCCTGGAAAGACGCCGTAGATCCGGTCACGTTCGTCCTCATTGGAGCTATCGCCGGAATTCAACAATCGGATGATCAGTTTCCCGGGTACGGCCAAGGCGCGCAAGGCTATGGCAAACGCTACGGCGCTTCCTATGCTGACTTCGCCACCGGTACGCTTTTCGGAAGCGTTATATTTCCCGCGATTCTCAAGCAGGATCCGCGTTATTTCTATAAGGGAACAGGCAGCAAGCGCTCGCGGATTCTATATGCCATCGCCAACGCGGTCATCTGCAAAGGCGACAATGGGCATTGGCAGCCGAATTATTCGGGCGTTCTGGGGAACCTCGCGTCCGGCGGCCTTTCAAATCTCTACTACCCGCCCCAGAGTCAAAATGGCGTTGCATTGACATTTGAAGTCACAGGCGTCGGTATTGCCCTAACAGCCGCGGATAATCTCCTCCAGGAATTTCTCATCAAAAAACTGACTCCTTCCGCCCGCAAGCACGATGCGGCAAGCCGCTGACGCGCAACTCAGCGGTGCGAATGGCGTTCGCGGCAATCACTGAAGCGCCACACTCGTGAGCTCTCGATTACACGTCGGCGGCTTGAGATTATTGTAAGTTATGCAAGATGTCTTTGTCCGTTAAAACGCCGGTCCCGGGCGCCTATTGGACCGTGACATTCACGGTAATCGAGTGGGCAAGCGTGCCGGTTTGCGCCACGATTTGCTGCTGGGTTGTTCCAGTGAAAGCGACGCTTAGGTTCCCGCTCTGAGAGGCCAGGTCATTCACGTCGCCGCTGTACTGTGTACTGAGGACATATGTACCAATTTCATCTGTCTGCACACCCGTCTGCGCCACCTCACCAGCTACGGGCACCTGTGCAAAGTGGTCATATCCCAACGTGAAAGTTACAAGTCCCGTGGCAGTTTTTCCCGGACTGATCGTGGCTGTAAGCGGCAGGGTGGAAGCCTGAGGTATTTTCACAGCTGGTACAGAGAGCACCGTTGTGGTCGGCGTGGGGGGCCCCACGCGAAAAGAGCAGAAAAGCGCCTCTTGCGCAGAGCAATGAGGTCTGGCTGAAGGTACGCATATGCCGAGGAACGGTTGTTCTAGGCCTGAGCTGGGTCACCGTAATTCTCTGTAAGGGAGCTTCATTCCTATAACATCCCCACTTGGCTATGTCAATGATTCGTAATTACGTAAAGTCGAACTTAGCGTACGTGTTTAAAATGCGGCAGTTATAATCCTGGGCCTGCCATGCATTTGCCCAAAGTCGAATGCTCGTGAACGTCAGCGGAGGCCGAACGAGTGGCGGCGTCGTTTCCTGTGGCCCTGAAGGGAAGACCTATTTGATTACCCTAGATAAAAAGCGAAACGAGAAAAAATCGCGAAAGAGTGCCAACATGGTGCGCGATAAAGTGGCGCGCCCGGAGAGATTCGAACTCCCGACCCTCTGCTTCGAAGGCAGATGCTCTATCCAGCTGAGCTACGGGCGCGAGGTATAAAGAATTATCGAGTTTGATTGCCGCGCGCAATGGAATTCTTTATACGAGGGGATAAATCGGGCTTGGACTGGAGCCGCTAGCGGTAATGCCTAGCGCGGATAGTTTCGACGTCCAAAGGTATAAACGATACCCGTAGCGAAATAGACGTTCGACTGCCGTGTATTCAAAAAAGGAGTGCTGAAGTAATCGACGTCAATCGCACGAAAGGTCCAATGCGGCGTGAGCGGAATATCGAATCCACCACCGGTTTTGAAAGAAAATCCGTTCTGAGAATATTTTGTTGTCGTGCCCGAGCTTGTGACGTTGAAGTCCAAGCGCGCTCCGCCGACAAAGAACTCGGCAAAGGGCGTCAGAGGGAGAGACTTTCGGTGAATAAAGAAGCGCGGCCCAAAATCGTTCGTGTAGATTTTCGTACTCGTGTTCGAATAGGAGCGGAATTGCGCGACACCATCGCCATAAATCTGCATCCAGGGTGTGACGTTCACGGCGAGGGAGCCATACACTCCGATCACATTCGGCCATCCTGGACCCGCATTGAATTGCGTGAAGGCATAGCCGCCTCCGACCTCAATGGTCAACCCTCGGTGCATCCCGTGCGCTGGAGCTTGTGCCCAGGCGGGAGTCACCGCGAAAAACATCACCCACGCCATCACAAGCCGCCTCAACATAATGGGACCTCTCCCCGGGCGTTGAGCCCAAATTCATTTTTGCAATGCTCGCCCAACAAACAGTGAAAGCAAATGGCTGGAGGACTAAGGGTGACAATTTTCCGCGCGACTTTCAAGCCACGTTATTTCGACGCATCGCATTCATCATGGGTTGGTCTGTCGTCGTGACTCTTCTCCAACGGCGCGGCTTGCGAGCATTGCAGCAGGTGATTACTTGACGCCCTTGGAGTTCAAGCGTAGTGTCACCTCACTTAGCTTGCGTGCTTCCAAGGAGGGTCTATGTTGGCCCGTTCCAAGGCCGTTGTTTCTTCCATCCTGCTTCCTGTCGTGGTCGGGTCGATCGGTTTTATCAATCTCACGGCGCGCCCGCGCTTTCAAGCGTTTCATACCGTCGACGTAATTCAGCTTTTGGCCACAGGGATGTGCTACGGCGTGGCGCTGGCTGGCATTTTCGTGCTTGTTCACGAATCGCCGTCGCAATAAACTTTTTGTGTGCCTGCTGCGCCCGGGACCGGTTATTTCCTGAAGTCAGTACGGTTGGGTTTTCGATGCTGGTCGCCTGACGACCTTCCCCTTGCGATTTCTCTTTGCTGCGATCCCGATGTGATGCGCTTCATCGGCGGCCCGTATTCGCGCGCCGAAGTGCAGGAGAGGGTGGCGCGCGAAATGGCTTGCCAGCAGGCAAACGGATTTCAATATTGGCCGGTCTTTCTCCTCGAGGGCAGCGAATTCGCGGGTTGTTGCGGATTGCGTCCTTATCATCTCGACGAAAAGATCTTCACGTTGGGATTTCATTTTCGTCCTGCTTTTTGGGGTAGGGGCCTGGCAGAAGAGGCAGGCCGCACAATCATTGACTATTCTTTCGGCACGCTCGGCGCGCGGAAGCTTTTCGCCGGGCGTCATCCCGAGAATGCTGGGTCGCATCGCGTTCTCGAAAAGCTGGGATTTCGCCGTGATGGCGAAGCGCTCTTTGCCCGCACGGGGCTGCTGCATCTGTCGTACTGGCTTTTTCCTAAGACGTAGTGTACTGAAACCATCGCGCGCACTTTGGGCTTTCCGCGAGGCGATTTTTTGATGCGATAAACCGGTGTGCTTCTGGTCGCGTCGCGCTAATTCACACTGTCGCAGTGGGCCAGTTTGTTGGGGCCGCCCCGCATTGCGCGACACCGTATCCACACCCGCTGCCTCTGGCATTTTCGTGGCATCTATGCTTTGCTAGTTGTGTCGTTAATTGAATCGGTTAAGGAGCCGGGTGAGCAGGCCATACGCCAAGCAAAACCCGCTCTGCCTGCTGCTTGCCCGCTGCGGCGGAAGGCAGGCCCAGAGCAGCCCTTCTGCAGAGAGAATCCCCCGAAAATGCATAATTTCTAATCGCCACACATCTGAAATTAGAATTGCCCGTAACTTACACAAAACACAGGACCGGTGCATTTCTAATCGCCACATTTCACACCTTTTTTTGCGTCCTGCGGCGAGCGCTAGGAGGCGAATCGGCCAAGAGATTTCTGTGGCGCGTTGCCTGTCGCAGGTATACTACGCAACTTCCGAGCGTGGCGGGAAAGCGCAACAAAATTCTGGCAAGCGCCGGAGACTGTCATGGCTGCGACGCCAGATGAATAACGAAATAAGGACGAGAGAATGAAGCTTCGAAACGCATGGATTTGCAGCGTGGCGATTTTAGCAGGCGCAATTTGTGCGCAGTCGGCGCGCGCCGCAGATTTGAAGTTGATACCACAGCCTAGAGAAGTGAAAGAAATGGGCGGCGCCGCCTTCACAGTGACCCGGCACACACGCGTTGTAGTTGAGAGGTCCATGGGCGGAGCAAATTCCCAGGGCGCGCAAATGTTAGCCGAAGAAATCACACGATGGACAGGCTGGAAGCCAAGAATAACGGATGCAAAAGAAATGCCCGGCGGATCCGATTTTATTTACATCGGCGATGCGATGGAAGACGCGAAGTTGCGCAACGCGCTGCGAACATCAGGTTTGGCGATGCACAAAGAATTCGATACGCAGGGGTATGCGATATCAGCCGACAGTCACCGTATTCTCGTTGCAGGCGCGAGCGAGCAAGGTGCTTTTTATGGTGTGCAAACCTTGCGGCAGTTGCTCCATCCGGCGGCAGCAGATGGAAAGCGTGCGGAAGAAAACTTAAATTGTCCTGCTGTGACGATTCGCGATTGGCCGGCAATGAAATGGCGCGGTGTGAGCATCGACATCAGCCGCGGGCCGATCCCGACGCTGGCGTTCATGGAAAACCAAATTCGCGTGCTCGCGGGATATAAGCTCAACCTCTATGGGTTGTACATGGAGGATGTGTTTAAGGTTGAGGGGAACGAATTATTTGCGCCACCGGACGCCTTGTCGGCGCAAGAAATCACAGAACTCGTCGCATACGCAAAAAAATATTACGTCGCGATTGTGCCGGAGCTCGAAACCTTTGGTCATGTACATAATATTTTGCGTTACGACATTTATAGCGACCTGGCCGAGATCCCTCACGGCTCGGTGCTGACGCCGACTCAACCGGGAACGTACGACTTGATTCAGAAGTTAGTCGAGCCGATGGCAAAGTTATTCACTGGACCGTTTTTTCACATCGGTGCGGATGAAACATTTGAACTTGGCCAAGGGCAAACCAAACAACTCATTGCAGAAAAAGGCCTCGGCCAAGTGTATCTCGCGCACATCGCGAAGCTAGATGCGATGCTGAAGCCGTACCAGAAGCAGACCATGTTTTGGGCGGACATCGCCGAAAAGTTTTCCGACCTTCTGCCGACTTTGCCGAAGGACTTGATTGCCGTAGTTTGGGCGTACGAGCCGGAGGATTCGTACGACAATCGGCTCGCACCGTTTCAAAAAGCCGGGCTGCCGATTTTTGTTTCGCCGGGGATTTCCAACTGGCGACGACTGTATCCTGATTTCAACGCGGCTTTCCGGAATATCGCGAATTTAACGCGTGATGGTCAGAAGTTCGGCGCGATCGGAATCCTAAATACAGAATGGAAGGATCGCGGCGAAGAACTCGGTGGGATGGATTGGCCAGGTCTGGTATTTGGCGCCGCCTGTGGATGGCAGGCGGGCGAGTCATCCATCGAGCAATTTCGCGACAACTATGACTGGGCGTTTTACCGCAACGAAGACCATACGTTCGAGGACATTCTAAACAAACTTGCAGCTACGAACACACTTCTGAATAGTTTGAAGATGGATGCGACGCACGTCCGGTATTTCTGGAGCGACCCTTTTTCGCAAATCGGAGCCAACGACGCGACGACGGCCGAGCCGGTAACGCATGAATTGCGCGTGGATGCAGAGCGGGCATGGGAATCGCTTCTTGAAAATCGTAGCAAGGCAAAGATGAACGCCAGCACCTTAGACGACTTGTTTTTTGCTGCGAAACGTCTGGATATGCTGGGAATGAAATTCGAGTACACACAGGAAATGAGTGAGGCGTACTGGACTGCGTTCTTGGACATGAAGGAAAAAAGCAATGTGATGAGAAACCTAGAGGTTCTCAGTTCGATCAACGGAGATTTGCAAGACTTGCGCGAGAGCCTGATGGAATTGCGTCGTGAATACAGCAAGCGTTGGCTCGCGGAAAACAACGAAGGCTGGCTGGAAAACGTTTTGGTTCGTTACGATAGTGCGGCAGAAAACATTCAGAAAAAAATCGAAAGCATCGATGGCTTGGAAGAAAACTTCTCGGTCTTGGGAGAGCTTCCTTCTCCGGAGAGCATGGGGTTCTACGCGCGACCCAACGCGGGAAGTGGAATTCATTAGTTGCCGCGTGAGCACCCACAGCGATGCGGGTTGCTCACGAAGCCATTGTCCATTACTTATTTTTCTTCGTAATTGTCCTTAGGATTCTTCTTTCAGCTGAAGCATGCGAGCTTTTACGCTGGAAAACTTTTCCTTTGTTCAACCGAAGCCTCTTGGCGGCATAGGCGAGCGTAGTTTTGTTCGGCGGATAAGTGATTTGCATTCCGCGGACGCGCGCGAAAGGCGTCAACTCGTGGAGGTCGGCGCGCAGGGCAGTCATAATGTGTCTGACAGCATGGCCGCGCACACTGAGTGCGTCCGCGATGAGAGAACGGTGGCAACGCCAGGGGATGGCCTCCGCGCACATAATGGCGCAGGTTTTATGAGCGGCATATTTTTCCAGGCGGGCGAGCGCCGTGGCGAATTCGCGAGTCTGCATGTAATCGGCAAAGCCGCGAAAACTTGAGTTGATCCAGCCTGTGTTTACAGAATTGGGGTCGGCGCGCCGCAAGCCGCCGAGCTTAAACAGATGCGTGTAAGCGATCTGCTGCGCGCGAAGCGCCGCGGCCAGTGCTTCGCCGTCGAATTGTGGATTGTGACGGGACTTCGGGATTGTCCGCACATCGACGAGGCGTTGAATCTTGTGGGCGCGCAGAAGCGCGAGGAAGTCGCCTCCGGAACGGTTCGAATGGCCGATGGTGAAAATGAGAGGCTTCATAAGAGACCGCACAGAGCACTCGACTCTCTGAACTGATGCCGCGTTTGGTATGATTTACCCTGTTTCAAACCGATTGCAAGACTGAATTGCATTGAGGTGGCACGGAAGCCGGACTTGTTGTGCAAGCGCGAGGTAGAAATGACGCCAGTAACAGCGGTATTTTCGGATGTCGGCGGGGTAATTCTCTCGAATGGTTGGGACAGAGCTGCGCGGCGCGAGGCGGCGGTAAAATTCCATTTGGATTGGGAGGATTTTGAAGACCGGCACGAGCTGATGCTGAACGCATTCGAGATTGGGGAAGCAAGCCTCGATGCCTATTTGGACCGGGTCGTTTTTTATCGCGACCGGTCGTTTACCAAGAAAGATTTCGCAGATTTTATTTATGCACAGTCGCAGCCGATTCCAGAAACATTGGAGGTACTGCGGCGTTTAGCAGCAACTGGGAATTATTTGTTGGGTTCGCTGAATAATGAGTCGCGCGATTTGAATGAATATCGCATCCGCCGGTTCAATTTGAGGAAATATTTCGATGTGTTTTTAAGTTCGTGTTACTTAGGTGTGCGTAAGCCGGACGCGGCCATTTACCATCTGGCGCTGAGTATTACGCAGCGTGTGGCCGAGGAATGTGTGTTCATCGACGACCGCGGGCTGAATCTTGAGTGCGCACGTGAAATGGGAATGCGCACAATTCACTTTCGTCACGCGACGCAGATGGAGGAAGAGTTGAGGAAATACGGTGTGGAGTTCGCGTAGAGAAATGTTGGCGCAGTACGGCCTGGGAAAAGGGGACACAAATGGAAGCGCAAATTGATCCGCATTTATTCGTGATTATGGGCGCAACCGGTGATTTGGTCGGGCGGAAACTTTTGCCTTCATTAAATAACTTGATCGCGCGGAACGCCCTGGGTCCCAAAAGTGTGATTCTTGGCGTTGGTATCGAGACGGATTTGGACGATGCAAGCTTTCGGGCGAAATGCCGTGGTGACCTGGAAGGAGAAAACATTCCGAAGGATCAGATTGCAAACGTAACTTCGGAGAATCGCTTGTTTTATCAAACGATCGGAAAGGGAACCGATGAGGAATACAAGACACTTTCCAGTCGCGTTGCAAACATCGAGAAGCAATTTGGCTTGCCAGGGAATCGCGTTTTTTATTTGGCCCTGCCACCAAAGGTTTTTCCTTTGGCGATTGCCGGGCTGGGAAAAGCAGGTTTGAACAAAAGCAACGGCTGGATTCGGCTGGTGATCGAGAAGCCGTTTGGAAGGGATTTGAAGTCCGCGCAGGATTTAAACCGCGTGGTGCACGCACATTTCGAGGAAGAACAGGTCTATCGCATCGATCATTATCTTGGCAAAGAGACGGTGCAGAATTTATTGGTTTTCCGTTTTGCAAATGCACTTTTCGAGCCGCAATGGAATCGTGATCGAGTCGAGAGTGTGGAGATCACCGTCGCGGAGTCGTTGGGCGTGGAGCATCGCGCCGGATATTACGAGACCGCTGGCGCGCTGCGAGATATGGTGCAAAACCATTTGACGCAACTCGCGACTCTTGCGGCCATGGAAGTGCCAGAGGCGTTTCACGCAGAGTCCATTCGGCGGGAGAAAGTGAAGGTCTTGCATTCGGTGTTACCCGTTCGCGTGGAAGATGTGATTCTGGGCCAGTACACGGCTGGAACGATTGGCGGAAAACCTGTGCCGGGATACCGCGAGGAGCCTGGCGTGGCGAATGATTCGCAAACGGAGACTTTTGTCGCCATGCGCCTGGAAATCGAAAACTGGCGCTGGCACGGCGTGCCGTTTTTTCTTCGCACGGGGAAACGATTAGCGGCGCACGCGAGCCAGATTGTGGTGAATTTTCGACGGCCGCCGGTCTGGATTTTCAAACCGTTTGGAGCCGATGATATTCAATCGAATTCACTGGTCATCACAATCCAGCCCGACGAGGGGTTCGATCTTTATTTCGAAATCAAGGCCCCGGGGCAGGACGTTAAGATACAGCGAAGCGATTTGCATTTCCGGTATTCAGAGGAATTTGGGCCTCTGCCAGAGGCGTACGAAACCTTGCTGCTCGATGTGTTCCGCGGCGATTCGACGTTGTTTGTCAGCGACGATTGGGTCGAGGCGTCGTGGAAACTCTATACGCCGCTGCTCGAGGAGAAGCCGAAGGTTGTGCCGTATGCGGCGGGGAGTTGGGGCCCGGCGGAGGCAGATAACTTGTTGAAGGATCTGGGACGAACGTGGACAAAGGCCTGAAGCAATGCGCGAGGATTTTTCCTGATATAGACGCTTTAAGTCACGCGGCGATTGAAGAATGCGTTCGAGTGGCGAACGAAGCTGTGAGCATCAGGGGAAGATGCTTGATTGCCCTTTCTGGCGGTCACACCCCTGAGCGGGCGAATCAAATTTGGGCAGACGAATACCGCAACAAGATGCCGTGGGCGAAGACGCATTTTTTCTGGGGTGACGAAAGATTTGTCGGACCGGACGACCCGAAGAGCAACTATCACATGGCGCGCGAGACGCTGTTCAAAAATGTGCCTGTTCCTCCAGAAAACATTCATCCAATACAGACAGGCGCGAGCCAGCCCGAGGTCGCCGCGAAAGAATATGAGCAAGTGCTGCGAACCTTTATCGGGGACACAGGTCCATCCTTCGACGTGTTGTTTCTTGGTGTAGGGGTTGAGGGGCACACTGCCTCGCTGTTTCCAGGTTCTCCTGCACTTGCAGAACAGAAGCGATGGGTCGTGGGTGTCCGCGCGCCGGCTGATCCGCCACTCCGCATTACCTTGACTTTTCCGGTGCTGCGTCGCGCGCGAGCTACGTATTTTTTGGTGGCTGGCGCCGATAAGCGAGGAATCGTCGCCACGCTTCAGCGGAATTTGGCCGAGGAAATTGAGGGGCTCCCCGTTGCGATGCTGCGCCCGGAAGGCGAAGAGATCTGGTTTCTCGATAGTGCTGCTGACACGGGAACTGAACGGATCTCTTCATAGGTAGTTCGGTTGCAGGTTTTCGCTGTTTGACGCCGTGAACGCGGATGGGGTAAAGCGCATCTTACAGCACTAACGTGCTGCGAGCACCCAGAATCCGGTGGCTCGCTTCATGCGAGATTTAGGTTGGCGAGCTAACTCTCGGATGTTATATTGGATGGAAGCAAAGAATGGCTGACGAAAAAAGCCCTAATTTCACCTCCCCAATAGACCAGCAGCATCATCCTTCTTTGAAAGCGGAAATGTGGGTATGGTTGCGCGACGTTGCGTTCGCCGTAGCTCTGGCGCTCGTCATCATCGTATTTCTGTACCAGCCTGTGAAGGTCGAAGGCACGAGCATGGCGCCGTTGCTCAGCGACCAAGAAAGAATTTTTATCAACAAGTTCGTCTATCGATTTGAGCCAATTCATCGAGACGATGTAATCGTCTTCTGGTATCCGCTGGACCGATCGGAATCGTTCATCAAGCGCGTGATTGGCTTGCCGGGAGATACCATCGAGATCCGCGAGGGCAAGCTTTACATCAATGGCCAGAAAGTGAACGAGCCTTATGTTCCAAGGCGATATTTTGATGATTCGAGCTACGGACCGGTGACGATTCCGCGGAACCAATACTTTGTTATGGGTGACCATCGAGATAGTTCGAACGATTCTCGGATTTTCGGGCCGGTATCGAGAAAATATATTTATGGAAAGGCTGTGTTCGCGTACTGGCCCTTCCGGCGGTTCGGGGAAATTTCCGCACCTTAATTTTGTGACACGAGATAGTGCGAGAAGCTGATATAAGATGAGTGCAACCGGAGGACACACTGAAGCGGTCGCACGAAGAGAGCGCGATACTCGCGCTCGAAGACGGAAGAGTATTTAAGGGCCGCGCGGCGGGCGCACGTTGCCGTCGCGGCGGCGAAGTCGTTTTCAATACCAGTCTTACCGGTTATCAGGAAGTTTTCACTGACCCTAGTTATGCAGGCCAGATTGTTTGCCTCACGTATCCCCACATAGGAAATGTTGGCGCGAACCTCGACGATGAGGAATCGCCGCGCCCTTACATCGAATCGCTCGTGGTGCGCGATTTTTCTCAAGTGGCATCGAACTGGCGTGCGAGCGAAACCGCGAATACTTATCTGGAACGGCACAAAATTCCCGTCATCTGGGATGTTGACACGCGTGCGCTGGTGCGCCATTTGCGAATCACCGGAGCGCTGCGCGGTGTGGTGTCCACGGATGGAAGCGACGTGGAGGCTCTTGTCGCGGAGGCGCGAGCGCTGCCTTCGATGGCCGGTCAAGAACTGGCGAGCCGAGTGACGTGTGCGAAGGAGTATCGCTGGGAGCGCGGCTCGATTCCTCTGGCGGCGGGCTTCGCGGCACAAGCGGCGGTGGGAGCAGGTCCGCTGTGGCAAGCAGCAGCGGTTTCGGCAAAAGTGCGAGATGAGGCTGCAGGGCGGCAGCACAAAGTGGTGGCCTACGATTTTGGCATTAAGCGAAACATTTTGCGCCTCTTGGTCGACCACGGCTGTGACGTGACGGTGGTTCCGGCGGCAACTGCAGCGGAAGACGTCTTGGCCATGAAGCCCGATGGCGTGTTTCTGTCCAACGGCCCTGGTGATCCCGAGCCGGCCGTTTTTGCCATCCGGAATATTCGCAAGCTGATGGGGCGTGTGCCGATTTTTGGAATTTGCCTCGGGCATCAGTTGTGCGGGCTGGCGCTCGGCGGGAAAACATTCAAGCTGAAATTCGGCCATCACGGGTCGAATCACCCAGTGAAGAATTTGCTGACGGAAAAAGTGGAGATTACCGCGCAGAATCACGGATTTTGTGTGGACCCGGATTCGCTGCCGTCGAGCGACGTGGAAATTACGCACGTAAATTTGAACGACCACACGAATGAAGGCATGCGGCACAGGAATTTGCCGATGTTCAGCGTGCAGTACCATCCGGAGGCGTCGCCCGGTCCGCACGACGCGCGCTATTTGTTTGAACAGTTCGTTACTTTGATGAAGCAGCACCGGACATGAACTTTAGGGACCTAGAGGAAGTGCTCGGTCGTCTGGACCGCGCGGAGCGTCTGTCTAACGACGAACGTCGGGAGTTGTATACGTGGATGGCCGGTGCCGGCGACTACCACCGGCACATGCTGGATTTGGAACTGACCCGCCGTTTGCTACACGCCATAAGGCAGTTTGACAAATCGAGCCGAACGCTTACGTGTTGGCTCATCGGCCTGACGATTGTTCTGGTGGTTCTGACACTTGTTATCGCCGGATTCACGATTTTACTGGCATTCAAGAAATCATAGGCACATGGGCAAACGCACTGATATAAAGAAAATCATGATCATTGGCTCGGGGCCAATTGTGATTGGCCAGGCGTGCGAGTTCGACTATTCCGGCACGCAGGCGTGCAAGGCGCTACGCGATGAAGGTTACGAAGTAGTGCTGGTGAATTCGAATCCGGCGACGATCATGACCGACCCGGAAATTGCGGAGCGAACCTACATCGAGCCGCTGACGAAGGAGTATCTGGAGCTGATTATCGCGCGAGAGCGGCCGGACGCGCTGCTGCCGACGGTCGGCGGCCAAACCGGGCTGAATACTGCCGTGGATCTGGCGGAAAACGGCATTCTAGAAAAGTACGGTGTGAAGTTGATCGGAGCGTCGCTCGAGGCGATTCGCATTGCCGAAGACCGCTTGCAATTCAAGAACGCGTGCCAGCGCGTGGGATTGGACGTGCCAGCATCGGCAGTGGTTCACGATATTGAAGAGGCTGTAAGAATTGCCGACGCGATGGGTTATCCCGTGGTCATTCGGCCGTCGTTCACCCTCGGCGGCACTGGCGGCTCGATCGCATACAACCATGAAGAATTCACGGAAGCGATCGCCCGGGCGCTGGATGCGAGCCCTGTGCACGAAGCGTTGATCGAGGAATCGGTGCTCGGCTGGAAGGAATTCGAGCTCGAGGTGATGCGCGATCATCGCGACAATTTCGTGGTGATTTGTTCCATCGAGAATTTTGATCCCATGGGTGTCCACACAGGAGACTCAATTACCGTGGCGCCGGCGCAGACGCTGACCGACAAAGAGTATCAATGCATGCGCGACGCCGCTGCGGCTGTGATCCGCGAAGTTGGCGTGGCCACAGGCGGATCGAACATTCAGTTTGCGGTCGATCCAGCAACGGGGCGGATGGTGGTGATTGAGATGAATCCGCGCGTTTCGCGAAGCTCCGCGTTGGCGAGTAAGGCGACCGGATTCCCCATCGCGAAAATCGCGGCGAAGCTTGCCGTAGGCATGACGCTCGACGAAATCCCGAATGACATCACAAAGAAAACGCCGTCGTCGTTTGAGCCGACGATTGATTACGTTGTGGCGAAGATTCCCAAGTGGCAATTCGAAAAGTTTCCGGGCGCGGATCCCACCCTCTCTGTGCAAATGAAATCCGTGGGCGAAGTGATGGCCATCGGGAGGACGTTCGCGGAAGCTCTCGGCAAGGGCATTCGTTCCCTGGAACCGCACGCGCCCTGGCGCGCGCCGGACGAGATCAGCGATGCGGTGCTGCGCGAAAAATTGCATGTTCCGGGGCCGGATCGGATTCACTGGCTCCTGACGGCGCTCCGGCAGAGAATGAAAGTTGCTGACATTGTGGCGCTGACGAAAATTGATCCGTGGTTTCTGCGCCAAATGGAACAAGCCATAACGATTGAAAAGGAAATTACTTCCGTAAGTCCTCCTGCGGTCTCGAAGACTGTCCTCAAAGAAGCAAAGCGCGCAGGAATAAGCGATGAACAACTAGCGCAGCTTTGGAATACGACGGCCGCGGAAGTGCGAGCCGTGCGAACAAAGCACGGCTTGAGGCCCGTGTTTAAGCGCGTGGATACATGCGCTGCGGAATTCGAGTCCTTCACACCGTATATGTACTCAACTTATGAAGATGAGGATGAGGCGGAGACGACGGCGCGGCGAAAAATCATGATTCTGGGCAGTGGGCCGAACCGTATCGGGCAGGGAATCGAATTTGATTATTGCTGCTGCCATGCAGCGTTCGCACTCAAAGAAGATGGCTATGAGACAGTGATGGTGAATTGTAATCCGGAGACCGTCTCCACGGATTACGACACATCGGATCGGCTGTATTTTGAGCCTTTGACGCTTGAGGACGTGCTCTCGGTGATGGAGCGGGAGAAGCCCGAGGGCGTCATAGTTCAGTTCGGCGGGCAGACGCCTTTGAATTTGGCACTGGATCTAAAGCGTAATGGTGCGCCAATCATTGGAACGGCGCCCGAGTCGATCGACTTGGCCGAAGATCGCAGGCGATTCGGCAAGTTGCTCGAAGAGCTGGGCATTCCTCAGCCACGAAATGGAACAGCCCTGACTCCAAACGAAGCTGTAAGCGTGGCTCAAGAGATCGGATTGCCAGTGCTTGTCCGTCCAAGCTATGTGCTTGGCGGGCGCGCCATGGTCATCGCCTACGACATGGAAACGGTGCAGCGCACGGCGCTGCAGGCGTCGTTGATGAGCAGCGGCGGAGTTCCTCGGCCGATACTTGTGGATGAGTTTCTCGAAGACGCCGTAGAAGTGGACGTGGACGCGCTTGCCGACGGAAGTGACGTTGTGATCGCGGGCATTATGGAGCACATCGAGGAGGCAGGCATTCACTCCGGCGATTCTTCATGCGTCCTGCCGCCGGTGACGCTGAAGCCTGCCGATCTTGCGCGAATTCGTGAATATACGGCCAAGCTGGCCAGGGCGCTGCGCGTCGTGGGCTTAATGAACGCCCAATATGCCATTCCCCGAGGCAGCGACACAGTCTACGTCCTCGAAGTGAATCCGCGCGCCTCTCGAACCGTACCCTACGTTTCGAAGGCCACAGGCGTACCGCTGGCGAAGGTCGCGGCGCGACTAATGACCGGCAAAAAGCTGGCGGATATGAAATTGCCGGTGACGGAATACAACGGCGTGGCGGAGTTGCGTAGCCGCGAATACTTTTCGGTGAAGTCGCCGGTGTTTCCGTTTAGCAAATTCCGCGGTGTGGACACGATTTTGGGTCCGGAAATGCGTTCAACCGGCGAAGTGATGGGGGTTTCGCAGAGTTTCGGGCTGGCATTTGCAAAGGCGCAGTTGGCCGCAGGGCAGCGGCTCCCGCGGCAAGGAACGGTTTTTATTAGCGTCAATGATCATGACAAACGGCACTTGCTGGCGCTGGCTAAGGATCTGATTGCCGCGGGCTTGAAACTGATCGCCACACGCGGGACATATCAGGCGATCAGCGCGGCCGGATTGCAGGTTGATCCCGTATACAAGGTAAATGAGGGCCGGCCCAATATTGTGGATTTGATCAAAACAGGAAAAGTGAATTTAATCATTAACACTCCGCTTGGACGCGAGTCGTTCTATGATGAAAAATCGATTCGCCGTGCTGCAGTCCGCCACATGCTGCCCTGCATTACGACGCTCTCTGCGGCGATTGCCGCGGCGCGAGGGATACGCGCACTCTCGGAGGGATTTGGTGGCGTTGCGGCGCTGCAAGACTTGCATGCGAAAGAGCTGACGAATTCTTCGGCAGCGCAGCGCGTTTCTTCGGGAAGCTGAAGCGCAACTACTATCTGGGATAGTAGAGCGCGATTCTGGTAAAATCCGCAGGCAATGAAACTCCAGGGAATTTTTCCGCCAGTCACGACACCATTCGCTCCGGATGGTGAAGTCGATTTGTCACGGTTAAAGGAAAACATCAGCCGCTATAACAGGATCGGTCTGGCCGGATATGTAATGAATGGCTCCACCAGCGAGTCCGTGCTTCTGACCTGGGAGGAAATCGAGCGCACCTGGGCTGTCGCACGAGAGGCCGCTGCAGAAGGAAAAGCCATGATCGCGGGCACTGGCGCGGAAGCGACAAATGAGACGATCCGCCACACAAAGCACGCCGCAGCCCTCGGATATCAAGCTGCGCTCGTGCGCACGCCAAGCTATTACAAGCCATTCATGACATTCGAGGCAGAAGCAGCGCATTTCTTGCGCGTTGCGGACGCTTCGCCGATCCCGGTGCTGATTTACTCGGTTCCCGTCTTCACGAACTATACCGTCGAAGCTCCTCTGGCCGCAAAGCTGGCCGCGCATCCGAACATCGTCGGAATCAAAGACAGTTCAGGGAACGTGCAGAGAATGAAAGAAATCGTGGCTTCCGTCCCAAAGACTTTCAGCGCGCTGACCGGGTCTGCATTGACTTTGGAAGAGGCGCTGAACGAAGGTGCGTCGGGTGCAATTCTGGCCATTGCCTGTGTTGTTCCGGAAGCGTGCGTCGAATTATACGACGCGGCGAAAACCGGCGATGTGCGCCGAGTCGAGCAGATCAAGAAGCGCGCGATCAATCCAGCGGGGACGATTACGACAAAATTTGGAGTTGCGGGACTCAAATTCGCTATGGACCGAGTGGGTTATTTTGGTGGACAACCGCGCGCACCGTTGCTTCCCTTGTCGGAAGACGCGAAAAGGGAAATCGATACGCTGCTCATTTCCATGAAAACCGAGGACGTGCTGAGCTAGGCCTTTCCTTCAGCAATTCGCGGCATCATTCAAATCCGTTGCGCTTTTCGATGAGCTATTTCCGCCGCATAACTCTAGCCTTGTCCGCAGAAGCTGTGCTTCTTGCTGCGACCGAAAGCGCCGTGTATCATCACATCCTCCATGGAGTGCCACTGTCTTCAGTTCGACGAAATTCCGGGAACCACGAAATTATTCTCAACCTATCTCAGTGATTTTAATCGCGTGAAGGAATTCTATGCGCACACCCCGGATGAAGCTGGTGTGCGTGCGGCGGCGAACGAAGTTCACCTCGCCCCTAAAACGCGCGCCGCCGTGGCACAAGTTCTGCGCGAGCAAAATCGGCTGTTTGGCTCAACGCAAGAAACGGATGCGAATCTCGACCGGCTTGCGGGTGGCGCGGTGGCGATTGTTACCGGTCAGCAGGTGGGGTTGTTCAGCGGCCCTGCGTATAGCATCTACAAAGCGCTCGACGCGATTCGGTGGGCAGCGAAATTGACGAAAGCCGGCGTCGATGCCGTGCCTATTTTTTGGATGGCGACAGAAGACCACGACTTGGCCGAAGTCAATCAAGCAAACTTCGGGCAGCGCGAGGGAGTTGCGCGGATTGAGCTGCCACTTCCGAAAGACATAGTGGGAGCGAGCGTCGGTCGAATTGGTCTCGGTCCGATGGCAGAGACAGCCGTTGCACATGCGGCTGAGCTTCTCGAAGGGCCGGACGCAAAAACGATTGCGGACGCGCTCCAGAAATCATACGGTTCCAATGAAACATTTGGTTCCGCATTCGGAAAATTGTCCGCGCGTCTTTTCAAAGGACGCGGACTGATTCTGCTCGATCCGCTTGACGAGCGATTTCACGAACTTGCACGCGCGGTGTATCGCCAAGCCGTGGAGGATTCGCAAAAACTTGATGAAGCGTTGATGGCGCGCAGCAAATTGTTGGACCGGCGAGGTTTTCACGCACAGGTAAAAGTGACGCCGCAGGGAACGCTTTTGTTCTTCGATGTGAATGGTAAGCGCGTAGCCGTGCGGCGGCGGAATGGCGATTTCGTTGCCGGCGATATGAAGTTGAGCCCGTCAGAGATGGTCGAGAAAGTTGACAAACAGCCGGAATCGCTGACGGCGAGCGTACTCCTGCGGCCTGTTTTGCAAGATGCGATTTTGCCGACGGCGGCTTACATCGGCGGTCCGGCGGAAGTCGCATACATGGCGCAAGCGCAGGTTACGTACCAGCGCATTCTGGGGCGAATGCCGGCGATCCTTCCTCGCACAAGCTTTACGCTGATCCCCTCCGAAGTGAAGCGCACGCTGGAAAGATATGGATTGGACTTTCGCGAAGTCCTTGGTGGCCGGCAATCGCTGCTTCGAAAAATGAGACTGCAGCACGTTCCCCGAGGATTGGCGGCGCGATTCGCGCGCGACGAAAAAACGCTGCGTCGGATCTTGGTTGGCTATCGCAAACCGCTCGGCAAGTTGGACAAGACTCTCATCGGGGCGCTGGATACGGCCGAGCGAAAAATGCTCCACCAATTTACGAAGCTGCAGGGAAAAACGGGGAATGCGGAAAACCTGCGAACGGGGATCCTCGACCGCCATGAACGCCAGATTCTGAGCTCGCTGTATCCGCATCGGGGCCTGCAAGAACGTAGTATGTGCCTGCTGCCTTTTCTGGCGAGCCAAGGAATGGAACTACTGGACCGCCTCGCCAAAGAGATGGAGAAACAGTGCGCAGGGCATAGGGTTGTGATGCTGTAAATTATGCACCTGGGGTTTTGCTGGATTTCGTAACAAGTTAACGATGACTGCCTCCTGATGAAGCCCCATGATAAAATCGACTGACTTGCAGAGTTGCTGGCCGTCCATTCGGACGAAATGTGCTGCCAACGCGGTGTGTGGCGATTTGAGGAGGCGATAAGATGAAAATGACACCGGGCAAGCTGAAGGGACTCGAAAAAGTTTCGAATTCCGCAGGGGTGATTGCCGCTGCGGCGATGGATCAGCGCGGCTCCTTAAGGAAGGCGATTGCCAAGGAAAAAGGCATTGACCCCCACGGCGTGACGCCGGAGATGCTGAGCGAATTCAAACAAGCGGTTGTGCGGGTCTTGACGCCCCACGCTAGCGCAATTCTGCTCGATCCTGAATACGGCTTGCAGCCTGCGCGGTGGCGTTCCAACAATGCCGGTCTGCTGATGGCCTACGAAAATAGTGGGTATGACAACACGCGCGCAGGACGATTACCGGATTTGCTTGAGAATTGGTCGGTGCACCGCCTGAAGGAAGCCGGGGCGGACTGCATTAAGATTTTGATGTACTACACGCCGTTCGATCCGGCGCCTATTAATGAAGTAAAGCATGCGTGGATGGAGCGCGTCGGCGCAGAGTGCGCCGGTGAAGACATTCCGCTGTTCGCGGAGTTTGTCGGGTATCAGGAAGGCGCGGACGAGAAGGGCATCGACTTCGCCAGGAAAAAGCCGGAGATCGTAACGCGCAGCATGGAAGAGTTTTCGAAACCACAATATGGAATCGACATTCTGAAAGTGGAAGTACCGGTGAACATGGCATACGTCGCTGGTGCGCGCTCTTGCAAAGGAGAAGCCGCCTATACGAAGGAAGAAGCCGAAGAGCATTTTCTACGCGCAGCGGCAGCGGCGAAGAAGCCGTTCATTTATCTTTCGGCGGGGGTTAGCAACGATACGTTCATTGAGACGCTGCAATTGGCGGGCGAAGCGGGGGTGAATTTCTCTGGCGTGTTGTGCGGGCGGGCGACGTGGAAGGATGGCGTCCCGATTTATGCGAAGCAGGGATTGAGTGCCTTTCAGGATTGGCTGGCGGACCAGGGCGTGAAAAACATCGAGAACGTCAATCGCGGACTACGAGCGGCCAAGCCGTGGTATGGATTTTATGGCGCGGCCTCTGCGGCGGCATTGGCTTGAGCGAGCCTGTGATGAAGAACGACGCCGAGCACGCCCGTTCCTCTCGAACGATGACGGGCACAATCGGCGTGCAGACGTCGCAGCACACGCAGCTCAAGAAGATTACAGATGAAGTCGAAAGTGTTGTCGCAGAGTCAGGCTGTCAAAGTGGCGTTTGTTACGTCTATGTCCCGCATACAACGGCGGGTGTGATCGTCAATGAAGGAGACGATCCGGATGTGGCCAGGGATATCGGTGCGACGCTAGACCGGCTTGTTCCGACGGCGGGTAGCTATCGTCACGCAGAAGGGAACTCAGATTCGCACATCAAGGCGGCCATTACCGGGACAACTGCGACCATCTTCATCGCGGATGGCAAACTTGAACTTGGCCGCTGGCAGGGAATTTTTTTTTGCGAATTTGATGGGCCGCGGCGGAGAGAAGTGCGCGTGAAAGTTGTACCGGATACAACGCAATGACGACATCTTCCAGACTCGGAATCTATGTGCAGGTGCCCTTTTGCCAGACGAAATGCACCTACTGCAATTTCCACACGGGAGCCTTTTCACGCGGTTTGTACCGCCCATACGTAGACGCCGTCTGCCGTGAAATTTGCGAGTCTCGTGATTTGCGCGATCTGACCGTCGACACCGTGTATCTCGGCGGTGGGACTCCCAGCCTGCTCGAGCCGTCCGATCTAGCGCGAATTCTTGGCACGATTCGTTTGGCGTACCCGCATGACTTGCAGGAAGTCACGCTCGAAGCCGACCCGGAAACGATCATGTCTGAAAGGGCCGAAGCGTGGCTCGCCGCCGGCATTAATCGCATCAGCATGGGAGCACAGTCGTTTTGTGATGAGGAACTGCGCGCAGCCGGGCGGATGCACCGGCGAGCGGATATTCACTTCGCGAATGAGATATGCCGCGGCGCAGGAATCGAAAACATTAGCATGGATTTGATTGCGGGATTGCCGCATCAAACAAGCGCCAGCTGGAAATCGTCGCTGGATGAACTGATTGTGTTGCGCCCCGAGCACATATCGATTTATCTCTTGGAAGTGGACGAAGCGAGCAGGCTCGGAAGAGAAATCCTTGCGGGTGGGACGCGATATGGAGCGAACGCGGTGCCAAGCGACGATGAAATGGCATCTTTCTATGATGAAGGCTGCGCCAGGCTCACCGCGGAAGGATACGAGCATTACGAGATTTCAAATTGGGCGCAGCCAGCGCGCTCGTCGAAACACAATCTGAAATACTGGCGACGAGAGCCATACATTGGTTTCGGAGCGGGCGCGCATTCTTTTGATGGTAAACGGCGCTGGGCGAATGTTCACGACCCTTCGGCCTATACCGCGGCAATAAAGACCGGAGCATCGGTGCGCGAGCAGGAAGAGACGGTGACACAAAAACAGGCGCTCGAAGAAGAATTGTTTTTGGGACTCCGCGAGTTGAAGGGCGTTGACCTGACGCGCATCGAAAAGCAGTACGGTGCCGATCTGACTGCGCGTGTGACCAAATTGATCAATAATGGTTTGATTGAGCGCAACTCCGAGAGAATTCGCCTGAGCCCGGGGAAGCTCACGATCTCGAATGAAGCGTTTGTTGAATTGCTGGGGTAGCGGGAGACGCCAATGTATGACTCCAAAGGACCAGACGAAAGGGGCAAAGCGACCGTTGACCTGCGCAGCGATACAGTGACGCGGCCTACGCCGGCCATGCGTCGTGCTATGGCGGAAGCGGAAGTGGGTGATGACGTTTACGGCGAGGACCCGACGGTCAACCATCTGCAAGCGCGTGCCGCAGAAATCTTTGATCGCGAGGCTGCACTCTTTGTGCCGAGCGGTTCCATGGGAAATCTCGTCGCGATAAAGACGTGGACACAGCCCGGGATGGAAGTGATTTGTGAGCAGCGCGCGCATGTGAATCAATACGAGCTGGCTTCTATGTCTGCCGTGGCGGGGTGCTTTCCGCGAGCGGCTTTCGCGCAGGATGGAATTTTGACCTGGCCTGTCGTCGAGTCACTGATTCGTGCCAAGAATCCGAACTATTCCCAAACCGGACTGGTTACGCTGGAAAACACGCACAATATGGCTGGTGGAACGCTCTACCCGACGCAAGTCGTCGAGGAAATTTGCGACTGCGCGCATGAGGCGGGGCTGCGTGTGCATATGGACGGTGCCAGGATTTTCAATGCCTCTGTTGCCTTGGGCAAAAGTGTTAAGGAACTAACCCGCAAGTGTGATTCGGTGATGTTCTGCTTGTCGAAGGGGCTTGGCGCGCCGGTAGGATCGATGCTCGTGGGCTCCAAAGAGTTCATTGAGAAAGCGCACGTGAATCGCAAGATGCTTGGCGGCGGAATGCGCCAGGCAGGCGTGCTCGCGGCAGCCGGACTGGTTGCGCTCGAGGAATCACCGAAAAACCTTCATCGAGACCATGAAAATGCACGGCGCTTGGCCGAGGGGCTGGCGAGGATTGCGGGCATCGCGGTTGACCCAAAGAAAGTTGTGACGAATATCCTGATCTTTGATGTGGGCGGGACCGGCAGGACAGGCGCGGAGATTTGCCGAGAACTTGGAAAGCGCAACGTACTTTGCGCAGCGACGGACAAATACTTGGTCCGCATGGTCACGCACTACGATGTGGACCGCGCGGGCATGGACCGCGCCATTGAAATATTGAGCGAGGTTTGCAGCGCCGCCGTCAAAACACACGCATAGTCTTCCGTCGTTTGGAGGCGATGCGCGATGTGGTAAAGTTTTTGCGCGCGGCGGAGTTACGGCCAGAGTGAGGTGGTGTGGATTTTTCACTAACTGAGGAACAGCAGCAGCTACAGCGCACCGTCCGCGAATTCGCGGAAGGCGAAATCGCGCCGCACGTGATGGAGTGGGACGAAGCTTCGCATTTCCCTCAGGAAATCATTCCGCAGCTCGGAGACATGGGGCTGCTCGGCGTTATCTTTCCGGAAAAATATGGCGGCGCGGGCCTGGGCTACCTTGAGTATTCGATTGTAATTGAGGAACTGGCGCGCGTGGATGGGTCCGTGGGTCTGATTGTCGCTGCCCACAATTCGCTGTGCTCCAATCACATTTACAAGTTCGGAAGCGAAAATCAAAAAGAAAAATACCTCTCGCAGCTCACGCAAGGCAAAAAACTGGGCTGCTGGTCGTTGACGGAGCCAGGCGCGGGCTCGGATGCCGGCGGGACGCGCACAATCGCGGTCAAGAAAGACGGTGGCTGGATACTGAACGGTGCGAAAACATTCACCACGAACGGCCACTATGCGGATGTGTGCGTGGGAATGGCTGTAACCGCCGCGGAGCAGAAGCAGCACGGTATTTCGGCCTTTATCGTGGAAAAAGGGACACAAGGATTTCATCCAGGGAAAAAGGAAAACAAGCTGGGAATGCGCGCGAGCGACACCTCGGAAGTGATTTTCAGCGACTGCCGCGTCTCGGCCGAAAATTTGCTGGGCAAAGAAGGCGAGGGTTTCATCAATAGCCTGCAAATCCTGGATGGTGGCAGAATTTCCATAGCGGCGCTGGCATTAGGTATGGCGCAAGGCGCGTATGAAGCGGCGGTGAAGTACGCGAAGCAGCGCAAGCAATTCGGCAAAGCAATTAGCGAGTTTCAGGCCATTCAATTCAAGCTCGCGGACATGGCTACGGAGATCGAGGCCGCGCGACTGCTCGTTTGGGAAGCAGCCTACTTGGCGGACAAATCACTGCGGCAGGGGGGCGGAGGAACAAGATTCACACGCGAATCGAGCATGGCCAAACTGTTTGCGGCGGAAGTGGCTGTACGCGTGGCCAACGAGGCGGTCCAAATTTTTGGCGGCTACGGTTTCGTGAAGGATTATCCGGCAGAAAAATACTACCGCGATGTGAAGCTCTGCACGATTGGCGAAGGCACGAGCGAAATTCAGCGCCTCGTGATTGCGCGGCAGCTTCTCGGAAAGGGCTAGGCGCACAAGAATGCCTGCTGCGCTCCCGGTCCAGCCCATGACGCAGAACATTCAAGAGTTGGCAAAGCAAGTGCGCGCGGGCGACGTGCGCGCTATTTCGCGTGCGATGACGGGGATTGAGAACCGGACGCGGGGCGCGGAAAATCTTTTGCGCGAATTGTTTCCCTACACGGGCAAATCGTATTGCATCGGAATCACCGGTGCGCCGGGGACGGGCAAGAGCACTCTTGTCGATCGGCTGGCCGCATACTATCGATCGCAGCTTCAAACGGTTGGCGTAATCGCAGTCGATCCTTCGAGTCCATTCACGGGCGGGGCGATACTTGGCGACCGGATTCGAATGCAAGGGCATGCATCCGACAGCGGCGTTTTCATCCGGTCGATGGCTACGCGCGGCTCCCTTGGTGGATTATCGCAGGCGACAAGCGATGCAGCCTTGCTCCTCGATGCGGCCGGAAAGCAGTTGGTACTGATTGAGACGGTTGGCGTCGGTCAGGGGGAAGTCGAGATCGCACGCTTGGCCGATTGTACGTTGGTCGTTCTCGTTCCGGGGATGGGCGACGACGTACAGAACCTAAAGGCTGGCCTAATGGAAATCGGAGATGTATTTGTCCTGAACAAGGCCGATCGCGAGGGCGCCGATCGATTCGAGCAGCAGCTTCGTGCGATTCTTCAACTCATTCCAGAACGCGACGGTTGGAGGCCTCCAATTGTATTGACCGTTGCCACGCAAAACGAGGGAGTCGCGGAGCTGGCAAGGCAAATCGACCGCTTTCGTGAACATTTCGGCGGCAAAGCGGAAAAGAGAGCAAAGGAAATCTCCTTGTGGAAGGAACGCTTGCTCAATCTGTTGCAAGAGCAGTTGGTGCGGCTGGCTTTGGCGCACGTTTCAAGCGAAAACCTTTTGGAAAGGCTCGCAGCGGAAGTGGCGGAACGGAAGCGTGACCCGTATTCTGCGGTGAATGAAATTATGGAAAAATCTGCCTCGAGGGAGAAACATTGAGACTCGGCGACTTGGAATTTCTGGTGCTGACCGACGGCACCCTGCGGCTGGATGGTGGGGCCATGTTCGGGGTTGTGCCAAAAACGATGTGGGAGAAGAAAATTCCGGGCGACGAGCGAAATCGCATCGTGCTCGGAATGAATTGTCTCCTGATTCGCGTGGGCGGGAAGACAATCCTGGTGGAAACCGGCGCGGGAGACAAATGGGACGCGAAGTTGCGCGACATTTACGCACTCGAAGGCGCGCCGCGTTTGCCGGAGCAACTCGCGCAACATGGCGTCAAGCCCGGCGACGTGGATTTTGTCATCAACACGCACCTGCACTTCGATCATTGCGGATGGAACACGCGTATCGTTGATGGAAAAGCGCGCCCGGCGTTTCCGAATGCACAGTACATCATCCAGAAAGGCGATTTCGCGCACGCAAAGAACCCGACGCTGCGCGACCGCGCAAGCTACCTCTTCGAGAATTACCTCCCGGTGGAAGAGGCGCGGCAATGGAATCTGCTCGAAGGTGAAAAAGTGATTGTCCCTGGAGTGACTGTTTTTCCAGTGCCTGGCCATACGCCGGCGATGCAGTGCGTGAAGCTCGAGGGCGGCGGAAAGACGGCGATTTTTCTGGCGGACCTTGTGCCGACAACGGCACATTTGCCGATGGCATGGATCATGGGTTTTGATCTTTTTCCATTGACGACGCTTGAAGAAAAGCAGAAATGGCTGCCGCAGATTGCGAAATATGGCTGGCTCGCCTTATTCGCACACGATACGAAGGTGCGAGCGGCATACCTTCGCAAAAACAAAGACAATTACGAAGCCGAACCCGTTTCTATTGATTAGACTGGCCGGCAATTCCCAATAGCAACAAGTAAGGCGACAAAAGTGGCAAAGGGAAAAAAGAGTCCTGGAAAATTCGCGGCAAAAGAGCGCGCCACGCTCGGCATCATTGGCGGGAGCGGTCTTTATATGATGCAAGGCCTTAGTGTCGTGCGGGAAGCGCGGGTGAAAACCCCGTACGGAGAGCCCTCGGATGCTTTTGTGCTCGGGGACTTGGAAGGGCGCCGCGTAGCATTTCTCGCGCGTCATGGACGCGGTCACCGCATCATGCCAAGTGAAATTAATTATCGTGCGAACATCTACGCAATGAAAACTCTTGGCGTCGAGCGCATTTTGTCGGTGAGCGCCGTGGGCTCCTTGCGGGAGGATTTGCATCCACTGGAATTCTTGATCCCGGATCAGTTTTTTGACCGCACGCATCGTCGCATCGCAACGTTCTTCGGCAGCGGGCTTGTCGCGCACGTGGGATTCGACAAGCCGACATGCCTCGAGCTGGGCAAATTGCTCACCGCTGCGTGTGAGAGAGCTAGTGTGAAGGTACACGCGAAGGGGACCTATGTATGCATGGAAGGGCCGCAGTTTTCGACTCTCGCCGAATCTCACACCTACAGGCATTTGAAATTCGATGTGATCGGCATGACCAATTTGACCGAGGCGAAGCTGGCGCGCGAGGCGGAAATCTGTTACGCAACCGTCGCGATGATCACCGATTATGACTGCTGGCATCCGCAGCACGACACAGTTTCCGTGCCGGACATCATCAACAATCTCAATCGAAATGCCGAGAATGTGCAGCGTGTCCTGCGCGAAGCGATCCGCAGCCTTCCCGATGCGCGAGATTGCAAGTGCGGATCAGCCCTGGCACACGCGCTGTTAACGGATCGTAAGCTGATCCCAACTGCAACAAAGCGGCGTCTCGCCCCGATCATCAGGAAATATATTTCCTGATCAGGAGAAATACATCAAATGTCACTTCTCGTCGTGGGTTCAGTTGCATTCGACGCCTTGCAAACTCCTTTTGGAAGCACGGACCGCACGCTCGGCGGCGCCGCGACGTATTTTTCGCTGGCGGCATCCCTGATGGCGCCGGTCAGGTTAGTGGGTGTCGTGGGAGATGATTTCAGCGCGGCCGATGAAGCCACGTTTCGCGGCAGAAAAATCGACTTGGATGGCTTGGAGCGCGCCCCGGGAAAGAGTTTTTTCTGGTCGGGCCGGTATAGTGACGATTTAAGAACCCGCCAAACGGTGACGACAGAATTGAACGTTTTTGCGGCATTTGAGCCGAAGCTGCCAGCAGCTTATCAGGATTCAGAATATGTTTTTTTGGGGAACATTGATCCTGTGCTGCAACGGCACGTTCTTGCGCAGATGCGGCGCCGGCCAAAACTCGTGGCACTCGATACGATGAATTATTGGATTGCTGGCTCCTCCGAGGAGTTGGCAAAGACGCTCCGAATGATCGATGCCTTGTTGATTAACGACGAAGAAGCCTCCCAACTGGCGGGCGAACACAATATTCTCCGCGCAGCAAGGAGAGTGATGTCGATGGGCCCAAGCGCAGTGATCATCAAACGCGGGGAATACGGCGCGATGCTATTTCAAGGCGACACAATTGCGGCAGTCCCTGCCTATCCGCTCGAGAAGGTTTACGATCCCACGGGTGCGGGCGACAGTTTTGCCGGCGGCTTCATGGGATACCTCGCGAGTCAGGGAAAGAGCAGTTACGAGTTTATGCGCAAAGCGATGGTCTACGGGTCGGTTCTGGGAAGTTTCGCCGTCGAGAAGCTAGGAGTTGAGCGTTTGCGAACATTGAAGCGGCGAGATGTGGAAAACAGGGCGCGCGAACTCGTCAAAATGACGCACATTCGTCTGTAGTTGTCGGCCGAATGCTTCCGCCTAAACGAATGATTTTTTCAGGCCTTATGAACTAATCGGATGCGTGTGCCGTCGCGTCACTGGACTCACCTGCCAAAGTTTTCTATGCTCGTTTGCGGTACATGCCGAAAACAATTAAGGCACCCGCGCTCGAAAAAGGAAACCAGGTGCGTATTATTGCGCCGGCGAGTCCCGTGGACGAGACTGTATTACGCAAAGGATGCGCGGAGCTGGAGCGGCTAAGATACGAGCCGCGATGGGACCCGCGAGTATTGGCCCGTCAAGGATATTTCGCAGGTTCAGCGGAAGAGCGGCTGGCAAAGTTGACGCTGGCGTTTGAGGAAAATTCATCGCGGGCGGTTTTTTGCGCGCGCGGCGGATACGGATCGGGATATTTGCTGGATCGCATCGAGCCGCGAAGATTGAAGCAGCCAAAAGCACTGCTGGGCTATAGCGATGTCACGCTGTTGCAACTTTTCCTGTGGCGGAAGAAACGATGGGTGAGTTTCTATGGTCCTATGGTTGCTTCGGGTTTCGATAAAGGAGCGGACGTCGCTGGCGGTTATGATCTTGCTTCATTTCAGCAGGCTCTGACGCAAGCAAGTCGCGGCTGGGTGCTCAACCTGGAAGGCGAGACGCTGTTTTTTGGACGTGCCGAAGGTACGGTTCTTGGCGGATGCCTCACGCTCGTCGCGGCTACTTTGGGCACGCCGTGGGAAATTCAAACGTCTGGCGCGATACTTCTGCTGGAAGATGTCGCCATGAAGCCGTATCAGGTGGATCGCGCCTTGGTGCACTTGCAACAGGCGGGAAAATTCAGAGGCGTTCGGGGAATTTTGCTCGGGGAATTTCCGGAGTGTCAGGTGCCGCCGGACGGTGCGACCGTCCGCGACGTCTGCGAGCGCATCCTGAAGCCGCTTGGGATTCCTGTAGTTTGGGGCGCGCCTGTGGGTCACACGGCAAGAGCCATGCTGACGATTCCTCTTGGCGTTAAGGCGCGGCTTGTGGCGCAGGGCAGCGGCCGCCTGGACATACTGGAGCCAGCCTGCGTGGGCTCTTCGGAAGAAAAAAACATTCGAGGGAAAACGCCACGGCGCTTCTGAATCGCTCTCTGGAACATATCCATTTGCTCGGCATCGGCGGCGCGGCGATGGCACCAGTCGCCGGCATGCTGAAGGAACGTGGCTACACGGTGACGGGTTCCGATACGGGTGTATATCCGCCGGCGTCAACACTGCTCGCTTCCCTTGGGATCCGCTGGAATGAAGGCTTTCGCGCAGAAAATTTGCGGCCGACTCCTGACTTGGTTGTCGTTGGGAACGCGATCTCACGCGGCAACCCGGAACTCGAAGCAGTCCTCGACGGACGCATTCCATATTGGTCGATGCCGCAGATAATCGAAGAGCTTTTTTTGCCGGGGCACACGTCGATTGTGATCGCCGGCACGCACGGAAAGACCACAACGACTTCCATGCTTGCATGGATTTTTCACGTCGCGGGTCGGCGGCCGGATTTTTTGATCGGCGGCGTCGTACCCAATTTCGGGGATCGCAGCTACGGCCTTGGGGGCGGAGAGGAATTCATCATCGAAGGCGATGAATACGACTCAGCCTATTTTGACAAAGCTCCGAAATTTCTGCACTATCATCCCGACGAACTCATCCTGACGTCTCTGGAATTTGATCACGCGGATATCTACTCCGATCTCGCCGCGATTGAGTTGCAGTTCGAGCGGCTCGTGAATCTCATCCCCCGGCGCGGCAAGATTTTAGTTTGGGGCAAAGCTCAGAATCTAGTTGCGTGCACGAAAAAGGCTTTTTGCCCTGTAGAAACATACGGTTTGTCGTCCGAAATGGATTGGCATGCGGGCGATATTGAGTGGCGCGACGGGATGACTCATTTTCGCGTCGTCTACCATCGGGAGGAAGTTGCTCGAATTCGCCTACCGCTCGTTGGCCGTCATAATGTCATGAATGCCGTGGCGTGCGTGGCTCTGGCTTTTGGCCGCTCCGTGCAATGCGAAGCGATTGAAGCCGCGCTCGAGAAATTTCACGGCGTTCGCCGGCGGCTGGAGATCAAAGGCGAAGCGAATGGCGTGACGATCGTTGAAGATTTTGCGCACCACCCGACGGCCATTCGCGCGACAATCGAAGCTGCTCGTGCGCGCTGGCCAGGCCGCCGGATATGGGTAGCTTTTGAACCCAGATCGAACACCATGCGCCGCAGAATTTTCGAAGGTGAATTGGCCGAGGCGCTTGCAACATCAGACTGCGTTGTCCTCGGCCCCGTGAACCGTCCGCATCTGCTTTCCGATGCCGAGCGCATGGATACCCAGCGTGTCGTAGCTGCGATTCGAGAACAGGGGAAATCAGCGCATTCCTTCCGCTCCGCGGCAGAAATTGCCGAATTTGTTGGACCGCAGTTGGCGCCGGGCGATTTGGTTCTGGTGATGTCGAACGGCAGTTTCGACGGTCTCTGCGCAAAACTGGTTGAGGCGATCGAGAAAGGACTTGCGGCTCACAAATCGTGAAGAAGCGCTTGGGAATTTCATTGCGTACGTTTATCGACTTCGCTTTGCTCATCTCGTGCATTGCCATGCGGGCGAATGCGACGATTCGCTATACGGTTTCTTTGGCGCAACCAGGCCAGCACATATTTCACGTCACCATGAGCGTTCCAGCCGTTGGCCATGAACTCGTGGTCGCCATGCCCGCGTGGAACGCGACATACGACATCCGCGATTTTGCCTACCGTGTAACGCAAGTGCGGGCGGCCGGTGGAAGTGATTCCGCACCGTTGCATGCGGAAAAACTCGACAAGCAAACCTGGCGGATTACCGCGACGAGTGCGAATTCTGCATCAAATCTTGGCGATGTCACAATTCAGTACGATGATTACTGGGATGATGTCGGGCCATTCTCCTCGCAGCTCAACGAACACCACGCGTATATGAATCTCGCCGAAGTATTGTTCTACGTTCCGGCTCGGCGCACGGAAGAGACCGTCGTCCAATACACGGATCTGCCGGCAAATTGGCATGTCGCGCAGGAACTTGCCGCGGCTCAGGCTCCACAGAGCTTCACGGCGGCAAGTTACGATGCGCTTGTGGATGCGCCGGCGGAAATCGGCGCATTTCGCGAATTCCAAATCGACGCGGGAAGCGCCCATCTGCGAGTCGTAGTCGATGGCGAAGACTGGAATCAGGGTGATTTGAGCGACACTTTGCGGAAAATCGTCTCCTACGAGACCGGAATGATGCACGACATTCCTTTTCGCGAATATATGTTCGTTTTTCACTTTGGGCCGTATGCCGAGATGGGCGGCGGCGGAATGGAACATTCGAATTGCACAGCGATCGCAGTTTCGTCAGGAGACGCGGTCGCTGACGTCGCAGCGCACGAGTTTTTCCATCTGTGGAATGTGAAGCGCATTCGCCCACAGACACTTCAGCCCGTGGATTACACGAAAGAAATGTGGACGCGCGCGTTATGGTTCGCCGAGGGCGTGACGAGCACGTACGCATCCTTTACGATGGTTCGGAGCGGCCTCTGGGATCGCAAGCAGTTTTACTCCGACCTTGCGCAGCAGTTCACGGGGCTGGAAACTCGTCCCGCTCACAAATGGCAGAGCGCCGAGGAGTCGAGTCTGGATACATGGCTGGACCTCTACGACTATTACAATCGTCCGGAGGTGAGCATTTCGTATTACACCAAAGGCCAAATCTTGGGTGTGATGCTTGATTTGGCCATTCGCGACGCAACGGATAATCATAGGTCTCTCGACGACGTGATGCGCGCTATGAATGATGATTACGCGCGCCAGGGCCACTTTTATAACGATAGCGCAGGGGTCGAGGAAGAAGTCGAGAAGATTACAGGCAGGAACTTCAAGGAGTTTTTCGAAGAGTACGTCGCTGGTACGGAGGAAATTCCGTACAACGACTTTCTCCACGCGGCCGGGTTGCAGGCTCAAGCGCAACAGCGCGCCGTAGCCGATTTGGGTTTCCAGATTTCGCGTGGCTCCTTCGCCACCGGAGCGATTTCCTCTGTGACCCAGGGAAGCAGCGCGGAAAAAGCGGGACTCCGCTCTGGTGATGCCATATTACAAGTCGATGGCCGGCCTTTTGGACGTCAGGCCTTGCAATATGCCCTTCAGGGCTCACCGGGGAATGAAGTCAGGTTGCGCATTGAAAGAAATGGAATCGAGAGGGATATTTCCTATCCACTCGGAAAGCGAGTCGTCCTGTTGTATTCGATATCCGAGATTCCCACCGCGAACGCGCGCCAAAAGCGAATTCGCGACGGCATGCTGCGCGGCGTCACAAATTAGAATCTTATTCAGCTCACGTTCACAATGATTCGAACCCTGGCAGGCGCAAGTTTCCTCGCAGTTTATATTGTCGTCGTCGGATTGCCTGTAATCGCGTACTCGATTCTGAGGCAGAGCAGCAGTTTGCTCTATCGGGCTGGAAAATGGGGAATTGGCTTTGCGATGCGGCTGTCTGGAGTGCGTGTCCGTGCGGAGGGCGCTGAGCATATCCCGTCTGGCGTATGTATCTTTGCGGCAAACCACGTAAGCAACCTGGATCCGCCAGCCGCACTTATTGGTGTTCCCCGGCGTATCTCTTTCCTTGCAAAGAAGGAAGTTTTCAAAATCCCGGTCGTGCGCACGGCGTTGCGCCTAGGGAAGATTGTTCCCGTGGATCGCGCAGATAGGGAGGCGGCAATGGCGAGCATCGATCAGGCCATCGCTATTCTTCGCGAAGGTATTTCGTTCTTCGTGTTTCCCGAAGGCACCCGCAGCAACGATGGGAGTCTAATGACATTCAAAAAAGGCACATTTGTGATGGCCATTCAAGCCGGCGTGCCGGTTGTGCCTGTGTCCATTCTCGGTAGCCGGGAGCGCATGCCAAAGGGAAAACTCGCTACGATTCCGGGAGAAATCCTGCTTCGCTTCGGACCGCCGATCGAAATCGGCCGCTACGGCCTCGATGACCGCGATGAGCTGATGCGCCGTGTGCGCGACGCTGTCGCTGCGGGATTGCAAGATCGCGCGCCAGAATGACGCTGTAATCGTCCCAGGAAACGCAAAGAGCAATCAGGATTCTTTGAAAGCCGCGCGAAGGCGTGCCACTTCTTTTTCCAGGGCGCGTACTTCGTGCTGTAAATCGGGAAGCCGGTTGAACACACCAACGCAACGCAGCCATGTCTTGTTTTCGAGCCCGGGTGAACCAGAATAAGTGGCACCGGCCGGAACATCATGCGACACAGCGCTCTGCGCGGTAAGGATGGCACGGTCGCCGATCTTCAGATGCCCGGCGGCAGCGGATTGCCCAGCCATGATGCAGCCATTGCCAATCACGGACGATCCTGCGAGCCCTACTTGTCCGCAGAGAAGGGTGTCCTCGCCAACAACGCAGGCATGTCCTACTTGCACGAGATTGTCAATTTTCGCTCCGCGTTTGATGACCGTCTCTCCAACGGTGGCGCGGTCAATGGCGCTATTCACTTGGATTTCCACGTCATCGCCGATGACAGTGCTTCCGGATTGCTGAATTTTGTGCCACGAACCGTTTGCCCGGCGCGCAAAGCCGAAACCATCTCCACCAATGACGCAGCCATTTTGCAAAATGACACGATTGCCGATCTGGCAGTTCTCGCGCACCGCCACGTGGCTATGCGCGAAGAAATCGTCCCCGATGCACGCCCCGCGGTAAATGCTGACAAAGCTGTGTAAAACAGCATGTCTCCCGATCACCACGTCGTCGTCAACGAAGCAATAGGGTCCGATATGTGCCTCCGTGCCGATTCGTGCTGATTTGGAAATGACGGCCGTTGGGTGAAGTCCTGGCTCATATGTCGGCGCTTTGTAAAAAAACTCGATGGCATGCGCGAACGCCAGGTAGGCATCGTCAGCGCGTAGCGCGGGAATCGGTATGTCTTGCTCGTTCTTAGGGACGATGATGGCGGATGCGCGAGTCGTCGAGACCGCCGAGCGATAACGCCGGTTGGCGAGAAATGTCAACTGACCCGGTGTAGCGTCCTCAATTGCGCCGACGCCCTGAATCTCTATCTCCGGGTCTCCATCAAGGTGGCACTGGAGCCGGTCCGCAATTTCTCCGAGCTTCATAATTTCCTCCATCACCGCGCTTTCGCGTCCATGCACCTGGGAAATGTCGCCGAGCCGCCGCGCAAAGGCGCGCGGAAAATGTACATCAAAGTGATGCCCGGAAACGAGCGTGCAGTTGCAGCGGAAGAAGCGCGGCTATTCGCTGAAAAGCTTTGGCTGTGAAGGTACCGCGACCGCAGGACGGCGGCGAGCCACTCCTACCACTCCAAGAACGTTCATTTCCGCAAGTGCGGTTCGCGGAATGAAAACCCAGAGGCTATTGCCATGAAGGTCAGGAGGCGTCAGCCGGACACCGTTTTCGAGCAGATCGAGCAAGTCATTGGAGATAATGCCTTCCAGCTCATCACCGTCGCGGAACCGAAGGCGCACCCATAGTCCATCGAGTTTTGGGCGGCTCAGGAATGTCTTTCTCTCCAACTGAAAATCCTCTGCAAAATCGCGGACAAAGTGAATGGACTTGATTTTGGCGAGGTCCAGAGTGTGATATTCGCCTTCGCGAGACAAAATCTCGACGGTTTCCGTCCTTCCAAGTCCGGTAGGATTAAGAAAACCCTGCTCGCGCGAGAGATCCAGTAGCAGTAGCACCACTTTCTTGTGCGTTGTGCTCGCCGCGCGCTTCATCACTAGAGCCGGGCCTCGCTGGAAAGCTGGAAAGATGTTGCGAAAGGAACAGAGCTATGTTATTGTTGCCATCGCCTGTTGTCAACCTATTGTTTTTCAATGGGTTAGGAACGGAGCGGCTGCCGATTGACCGAACATAGGCAGATTCTCAGATCGGCCTCCGTTGTCACAGCGGTAACCCTGATTAGCCGTATTTGCGGATATCTCAGGGACCAGCGAATCACCCTTTTGTTGGGTACGTCGGTTGCGGCGGATTCGTTTATTCTGACATTCCGTATCCCTAATCTTTTGAGGCGGTTAGTAGGAGAAGGCTCGTTATCCGCATCTTTCATCCCAGTCTTTGCTCGCTACCTCAAGACCCAAGACGAAAAGGCCATCTGGCAGTTTGCCAATCGCGTTTTTTGGACGCTTGCCCTCCTCGCGGGGGCGTTAGCAATTCTGGGGATGATTTTTTCCTCCCAGCTCATTCACATCTTCACGATATTTGGCTATTCCAGTGGTCACTGGGGCCTTGCCGTATATCTGAATCGCATCATTTTTCCTTACATTTTTTTCGTTTCCCTGGCCGCACTAGCCATCGGCATCCTCAACTCCTTTCAGATATTCGCCCTGCCCGCGGCTATGCCAATTCTGTTCAATCTTTCGGTCATTCTGTTTTCCGTCGGCGCTTTATATCGGCCCATCATGAAATGGGCGCCCCAGGCATATCGCACTCCGGCGGTCGCGCTGGCTGTGGGAATCCTAGTGGGCGGCGCGCTGCAGTTTCTTGCGCAGGTGCCGGCATTGGTTCGGCGCGGAATGCATTTCGATTTTGGAATCAGCTTCAAAGATCCAGGTGTGCGCCAGGTAGGGAAGCTCATGGGGCCCGGCTTTTTCGGCATTGGAATTTACCAAATCAATTTTTTTGTGGACACAATTTTTGCTACCGCATCTCGAATGCCGCGCGGTAGCGTTACCTCGCTCTACGTGGCGGAACGCATTATGGAATTGGTTCTTGGAAGTTACGCAATTGCCATGTCAACCGTGATATTGCCGATGATGTCCCACCAGGCGGCTGCGCAGAAGCACGAGGAAATGAAGAAAACATTCACCTTCGCGCTGCGTTTGGTTTCATTCATCACGATTCCGGCTGCGGTGGGGCTAGTTTTGTTGCGCGCACCCATCGTTCAGGTGCTTTTCCAGCATGGAAAATTCGTCGCGGAGTCCACTTCGCTCGCCGCGCGCGCCCTCCTTTATTACGGTTTGGGGCTGCCTGCTTTTGCCGCCGTGAAAATGGTGGTGCCGCTGTTTTACTCCGCGCAAGACACCAGAACGCCGGTACAAGTTGCGGGATTCGTCTTGCTCATTAATGTGATATTGAACGCGCTTTTCCTGGGGCTCTTTTTCCGCACGTTCTACAACGGAAGTCCCGCCCTGGCCACATCCTTGGCGGCTTATGTCAATTTTTTTGTGTTGCTCTGGATTTTCCGAAAGCGTTTTGGACGGTTGGGTTTCAAGAAAGTCATGGCGTCCCTGGGGCGTGTGGTGGCTGCATCCACGGCCATGGGCTTTGCATGCGCGGCTTTCTTGCGGTACGTCCATTTCAGTCCTGAGGGGCACTTGTTGCCGAGAGTCGGGCTGCTGTCCGCCGGCATCGTGGGAGCGGTCGCGTTGTATCTTTGTCTGGCCTGGCTATTCCGATGCGAGGAGTTGCGCGAATTGCAAAAAGTTTGGCGCAGGCCGGCGGGGGCAGCGGCATGATGAAAGAGGCTATCGCCACTCAGGCGCACCCTCGAACCTCGATCGAGGGTCTGATTCGCAGTTTCCTCAACTACCTGCGAATTGAGAAGGGTTTGTCGAAGAATACGATCCTGGCCTACGGGCGTGACTTGAAGAAATTCGACCATTTTGCTGAGAAGCGAGGTCGTGATCTCAAAGAAATCAGTCGCGACGATGTGGTTGATTTCCTTCGCACACTCTATCGCGCGGGACTCGATAGCCGCTCTGTCGCCCGGCATTTGGTTTCGTTAAGAAACTTTTTTCGATTTGCAGAAATAGAAGGTTTAATCGTAGAGGACCCCGCCGCTAATGTGGAAGCGCCTCGGTTTCGCATGCGACTGCCGGTACATTTGACAAGCGAAGAAGTAAATCGTCTGCTTGCGCAGCCGAACACGAAGGCTGTCGGAGGGATGCGAGATCGAGCCATGATCGAGATGCTTTACTCGACAGGATTGCGAGTCTCCGAACTTATGAATCTGCAGGCCAGCGACATTCATCTGGAAGCGGGCCGTCTGCGTTGCATCGGCAAAGGAAACAAAGAACGGCTCGTGCCGATGGGTCGTTCAGCGGTCAGCGTTCTTGAAGAATATTTAACGCGATCGCGGCCGAAGCTTCTGGGAAGCAAGACTTCGCCGTACGTTTTTTTAAATCGTTTCGGCGGGAAAATGGGCCGAATCGCATTTTGGAAGAAGCTTTCAGAATATGGCCGGTCCGCAGGACTTCGGATCAAACTGAAACCGCACACGTTGCGGCACAGTTTCGCGACGCATCTGCTCGAAAGAGGTGCGGATTTGCGCTCGGTACAATTGATGCTTGGGCACGCAGACATTTCAACGACCCAGATTTATACGCACGTGGTGAAGGATCGTCTGAAGGAAGTTTATAAGCAGCATCATCCTCGAGCCTGAGCGCGGGGCGCGTTCAGACTGGGGCAACATCATGCTTTAGTGCATACATGGGTATGCTCTGCGGGAGGCAGAATCTTCGATGCCTGATTACATGTATTTACTGGAAAGCCGGCTTTCGCCTGAACAGCGCGCGCTTCTTTTGCGTGTTCAGGAATTGGCACGGGCTCAGGATTCGAATATCTATTTGACGGGTGGGGCGGTCCGCGATCTGCTTTGCGGCATGCCGTTGCGCGATCTGGATTTCACTGTGGAAGGAAATCCCGTGCGCATGGTGCGCGAACTGGAAAAGGGCGGTGCGCATATAGTGTCCGAGGATGAACGTCTCCGCCATTACGAGCTGATTTTCGTGGGAGACGTTGATGGATCGATTTCCGCGGCTCGCGACGAATTCTATGCGCGTCCCGGCGCCAAGCCGGAGATGCGCTGGTCTACGGCAATGGAAGATTTGCGGCGACGCGATTTTTCCATCAATGCAGTGGCCATCTCCTTGAATCCCAATTCGCGCGGCTTGCTCCTCGATCCCACGAATGGCCTCGCGGATTTGGAGCGCCGCGAAGTTCGTGCGCTTTCCATCCATGCTTTCACAAATCAACCTATCCGCCTTATGCGGGCGTTGCGATTCTGCGCACGGATGGGTTTCAAAATGGAGCAGCGGACGCAGGAATGGTTCGACTTGGCGATCGAGCGCCGTTTGAACGAAACCATCGAGCGGCACGCCATTGGTCAGGAAGCGATGGACGTGGCGCGTGACGAAAATCCAGCCGCGATACTGAAACAATTCGAAGAACATGATTTTCTCGAAGTTATTCATCCGAAGTTACAAAGGCGGCGCCCGGATTATGACGGATTGGCAAGGCTTACGAAGGCAAAAGAAGACTTTACGTCTGTTGGGTTGAAAGTTCGTCCCGTGACGGCCTCCCTCTATTACATGTTTCGAAAGCTCGAACCGCGCATGGCCTCCGTAATGAAAGGTCTGGATATTCCCGCCGCGACCGTGGCAAGCGTCCAACATCTTCCGAGCGAAGCCAGGAAATTGCTGCAATTACTTCGTGGAAACAAAACCAAAACACCCCGGGAAGCCTATGACTTGATTTTACGGACTCCTAACGAGCGATTGGTATTTATGCAAGCAGAGTTCAGAAATCCAAGAGCGGCGAGCAAGATTCGCAATTACTTGCAGAAGTGGCGCCCGCTGCGTTTGAATTTGCCCATAACGGAATTAGGCAACCTCGGAGTGCCGCGCGGAGCGAATTTTGATAAAGTCATCGAACAGCTTTTTGAAGCCCAACTTCGCGGAAAAGGTCGTACGCCTGAGGATGTCACCAAACTCCTAAAGCAGTTTGCCGGAATCAAGGAAGAGCCTAAGAAGTCGGCTAAGGAGGAGAGAAAGAAGCGCGGCAGAGAACTTCACGCTGTGCGCCAGAAGCACGCCGCGAAACATGCGGCGGAAAACGAGACAGCCGGCGAAGTCGCTGGGCAAGCTCCGGCGAAGGTTGCCGCCAGCGCCAAAGCGCCCGCGGCGGCAGCGCACAAGCATGCTCCGCGTCCAGCGGTTCGAAAACGCACGAAGCCGTCGCGAAAGACTAAAAAGCACGCACGACGATGAACGGCGGAATCGCGGCGGTAGGCTATCGCTCGTAGCCAAGTCGCATTCATCGGTTTAGAAAGAAGGCCAGCATGGGTTCTGCAGAGTTTGTTCACTTACATCTGCACACGGACTACTCGCTCCTGGATGGTGCCTGCGAGATTGGGGAATTAACGGCCGAGGCTGCGCGTCAGAAGATGCCTGCCGTCGCCGTCACGGATCACGGCAATCTTTTTGCCGCAGCCAATTTTTTTCACGAAGCGGCCACGCACGGCGTGAAGCCGATCATCGGCTGCGAGGTCTACGTAGCGCCAGACAGCCACAAGAATAAAGGCGCTGATGCCGAGCGCTCCAATCATCTTGTCCTTCTCTGTGAAAATGACGAAGGCTATCGCAATCTGATTCGTCTGGTCTCCACAGGGTTCCTCGAAGGCTTCTATTACAAGCCGCGCATCGACCACGAACTTTTGGCGAAACATAGCCGCGGCCTGATTGCGCTTTCCGCATGTTTGCGCGGTGAAGTGACCGAACACATTCTCGAAGAGCGCCACGAACAGGCACGAACTTCAGCCTACCGCCTCCAGGAAATCTTCGGTAAACAGAACTTTTTTCTCGAAGTTCAAGATCAAGGTCTCGATGTCGATAAGCGCGTCAATCAGGGTGTAGTGCGCCTGGCAAAAGAAACGGGCATCCCGCTCGTGGCAACGAATGACTGCCATTATCTGACCAAATCCGACGCACACGCGCAGGAAGTTCTCCTGTGCATTCAGACCGGCAAGACGATGAGCGACACGAGTCGCATGCGTTTCGCCACTGACCAGTTTTATTTCAAAACCGCGCAGGAGATGGCGCAGGTATTTCGCGAGTTGCCTGACGCACTCTCCCGAACCCTCGCGATTGCCGAACGTTGTCACGTCAAAATTGAGCGTGTGCAGGATCCGTTTCCGGTTTTCCGCGTTCCAGAAGGCGACTCAACGGATTCCTATTTTGAGCGCGTCGTGCGCGAAGGCTTCGCGCAACACGCCCCGCAACTCGAAAAGCAGGCGAAAGAAAATCGCCTGCGCTATCCGCTCGCTGTCTACGAACAGCGCTTGGCCAGCGAAATCGAGATGATCAAGAAAATGCAATTTTCCGGCTATTTCTTGATTGTTTGGGACTTTATTCGCTACGCCCGCGCGCAGGGAGTGCCCGTCGGGCCTGGCCGTGGTTCAGCTGCGGGCAGTCTGGTTAGTTACGCGCTGCGCATCACGGACGTCGATCCTCTGCAGTACGATCTTCTCTTCGAGCGTTTTCTGAATCCTGAGCGCATTTCCATGCCGGATATTGATATCGATTTCTGCATGCGCCGTCGCGGCGAAGTGATCGATTACGTGCGCCAGAAATATGGCCAGGAAAATGTCGCTCAGATCATTACGTTTGGAACAATGGCGGCGAAGGCTGCCTTGAAAGACGTCGGTCGTGCACTCGACATGCCCTACGGCGAGGTTGACCGTCTCGCCAAACTCGTGCCGAATCAGCTCAATATCACGCTCGAGGATGCGTTGTCCGGGGCTTCGCCGCTCGCTGCTCAGCGGGATAGCGACGAGCGCGTCAAGGAATTGGTCGAAGTCGCGATGCGCCTCGAGGGACTGGCGCGGCACGCATCTACACACGCCGCCGGCGTGGTAATTTCTCCGCGTCCGCTTACAGAGATTGTCCCGCTCTATCGGTCAACGCGCGATGAAATCACCACGCAGTACGACATGAACGCGCTCGAGCGCATCGGCCTGCTGAAAATGGATTTTCTGGGCCTGACGACGCTTACCGTGCTTGAAGATACAGTTGGGCTCATTAAGCAAAATCGTGGTTTGGAATTGAAGCTCTCTGAATTGCCGCTGGACGACAAAGATACCTACGCGATTTTCGGCAAGGCCGACACGACCGGAATCTTCCAGTTTGAATCGCACGGAATGCGCGAAATTCTGCGTCGCTATCAGCCCGCGCGTCTCGAAGACTTGACCGCGCTCAACGCTCTATATCGCCCCGGGCCGATTCAGGGCGGGATGATCGACGATTTCATTGCCCGCAAGCACGGTAAAAAGAAAGTGTCTTATGATCTGCCGGAGCTTGAGGCGATCCTCTCGGAAACCTATGGAGTCATCCTGTATCAAGAACAGGTCATGCAAATCGCCAATCGCCTTGCGGGTTTCTCGCTTGGCGAAGCCGACATTCTGCGGCGCGCTATGGGCAAGAAAAAACGCGAAGAAATGGCCGCGCAACGCGAAAAGTTCCTGGCGGGATGCGCCGCGCGAAAAGTCCCCGCGAAAAAGGCCGAAAAGATTTTCGATCTCATGGCTGAGTTTGCCGGATACGGATTTAATAAGTCGCATTCCTGCGCGTATGCGCTCCTCGCCTATCAGACCGCCTATTTGAAGGCGCATTTTCCTGTCGAATTCATGGCGGCGATGCTGACTTCGGAGACGGGCAACACGGAAAAAGTGGTCAAGTACATCAATGAGTGCCGCGGGATGGGCATTCGCGTCCTGCCTCCCGACGTGCATCAAAGCAGCTTGTATTTCACGCCCATTGGCGAAGATGTACGCTTTGGCTTGGCTGCGATCAAAAATGTCGGCGAAAACACCGCAAAGGCCATCTGCGATGTGCGCGCCACGCACGGAAACTTCGCTGATCTTTACGGTTTTTGTGCCGCCATTGAGCCACGCTTCTTGAATCGCCGTGTTTTGGAAAGTTTGGTGAAAGCCGGCGCGATGGATTGTTTCGCCGTTCCGCGCTCGCGCCTTTGGGCCGCTATTGAAGGTGCGATGAGTCACGCGCAGAAAATGGACCGGCAGCGCAGCGTTGGCCAGCATGGTTTGTTTTTGGGCGGCGCTGCGGCCGCTCCGGGAGACCAGCCACAAAACACTTTGTTGCCTGCCGAAGATTGGACCGAAGAACAAATGCTTTCGGGAGAGCATTCTGTCCTTGGATTCTATGTTTCCGGCCATCCTCTCGACAAATACGCAGGCCAGTTGAAAGATTTGGGCGCCATCGAGCTTGGCGCATTGGAGGGCCGGCGCAATGGCGAAGAGTTGACGGTCGCTGGAATCGTCGTGCAGACACGCTCGATGCGCTCGCGGCGCGGAGCGCGCTGGGCCATTTGCAGCTTGCAGGATCGCACAGGTGGCGTGGAGGTGCTCGTTTTCCCAGAGACCTTTCAGCGGTACGAGAATCTTCTCAAAAGCGCGACGCCGATCTTGGTCCGTGGGCGCGTCAACGTCGAAGAAGCCGGAACTCGCTTCGTCGCTTTGGACGTGCGCCTCATCGAAAAAATTGGGCAAATGAACGGCAACCGCCCTCCAGGCCTAATGCGCATTCGCGTCAACCTCATGGCCGTGGACACTGGCGTGCTCGATCAGTTGCAGCGGGTGCTCGCTGAGTGTCCGGGCAAATGCCATGTTGCATTCGATCTTCTGTCGGACGATGGGACGGTGGCCACGCTGGATGCCGAGAAGAGAATTGAGCCAACGCCAGAGGTATTGGCGCGTGTACGCGAGATTTGCGGCGCGGATTCGGTAACGCTTGTGAGCGCAAATGGCGCGATGGCCACGGCCGCTGCTGCGGGAATTCCATTTTGAAAGATAGACAACGCAAACGCGAAATTGACGAACTCGAGCGCGATGTCGAGCATCTCGCTCCTCTGGCGCCCAGTGACGTCAAGGCCAGCCAGGAACTCGATCGGCTCCGCCGCGAAATCGCTGAGCTGAAGGCTGAGTTTTATTCGCACATGAGCGCCTGGCAGCGGCTCCAGATTGCGCGACATCCCCAGCGCCCGTATCTGCTCGACTTGGTCCCGCGTCTTTTCGAAAATTTCAACGAGATTCACGGTGACCGCAGCTTCGCCGACGACCCTGCCATTGTCTGCGGCATGGCGGACTATCATGGCCGCCCCGTGATGGTGATCGGCCATCAGAAGGGCCACGATACGAAGCAGCGCGTCGAGCGCAATTTCGGCCAGGCCAAGCCCGAGGGTTACCGCAAGGCTCTCCGCGCGATGCGGCTGGCCGCGAAGTTCGGCCGTCCAATCGTAGTTTTCGTCGATACGCCCGGTGCATATCCCGGCGTCGATGCGGAAGAGCGCGGACAGGCGGAGGCAATCGCGCTCAACCTGCGCGAAATGGTGCGCCTGCCCGTTCCTATCATCGTTACAATTACAGGCGAGGGCGGCTCCGGCGGAGCGCTCGCCGTCGCTATTGGCGATCGCATTCTGATGCTGGAGAACTCCGTGTATTCCGTAATTTCACCGGAGGGCTGCGCTTCCATCACGTGGAGAGATGCCTCCAAAGCTGAAGTTGCTGCAGAAGCCTTGAAAATTACTGGCACCGATTTGCTGACCTTGAAATTGATTGATGAAATTGTCCCCGAGCCCGAAGGCGGCGCCCATCTGGACCACGACGCTGCCGCGAAACTCCTCGATGTTGCCCTGACGCGCGCCTTGGACGAAGTTTCCAAGCTTCCGCCGAAAGATCTTCTGGAAGCTCGTTACGTGAAGTTCCGCAAAATGGGTCTGTTTTTCTAGAAGTCACCTCACAAATAGTTTCAGAAGGTTGGAGCCCGCCCGCACAGGCAGACTTTAGCTCTGCATAAATCGGCAAAAAATGGGGACTTTAGCCCTTGAAGCAAAGCCGTTGATCGCTTTTGATATATAGGAGCTGACTTTTAACCCTCCGCGACCGATCGCGGCTCGAAACTTTTTCGCAACCCGTTGCGTACCTGTATTTAGTTGGGCTTGCAATAAGCCCGGGAGGTGACCCGTGTTCTGTGACCAGTGTGGCAGGGAAGCGGCGCTGGATGCACATTTCTGCACCAACTGCGGCCGTGCTATGGCCGTCCAAACGGTCGGTCAGCCTGCGCGTTTTGCTGGCGCGCCGGTGCAGTATGGTTACGTTGCGTCGGCGCCTGAGCGTCGCGTCGATGCGCACATCCGTACTTTGGGAATCCTTTGGGTAGTCGCTGCACTATTGCGTTTGCTGGAAGTCGGATGGATTTGGTTTGCGGGAAGAATGATCGTACCGTCCGTACTCGGTTCCGTGCTTCCCGGATTTACGCAGGGATCTCCGCTTGATCGCGTTGTTATGGGAGGAATCGCATTTGCGTCGGCGCTGTTCGTTTTGCAGGCAGCCCTCGCGTTCATTACAGCCTGGGGACTTCTTGAACGCCAAAACTGGGGGCGTATTGTGGGCATCATCGCCGGCATTCTGTCGCTTCTGCGCTTCCCCTTGGGTACGGCTCTGGGGATTTATACGCTCTGGGTTTTGCTGCCGGCGTCTTCCGAAATCGAGTATCGCAACATGGCCCGCGCCTGAGCAGTTCCCATCCGGCAGCAGTTGGTGTTTGCGACTTGGACACTTTACCGCAGGCGCCAGTTGCTCATGGCTTTCGCCTGACATAGCGTGAGGCGGTGGAGGGGACTCACATGGAAGGCGAGGCGGGGGCGATGGCGTCAGGGGAAGTGTTTCGGCCGTATGAGCGGTTGGTTGAAATCACCGTTCTGGGGAAGACTTTTCTCGTTCCGGAAAAAAACTCTCTCCTGCGCTGCTTCCAGTTCATCAGTCCTGAGACGATTCCCTACGGCCGCTTCTGCTGGAATCAGGAGTGCCAGTATTGCCGCGTCATGTGCCAGCTCCCTGACGAAGATGCTCCGCGTCCGATTCTAAGCTGCAAGTTCATGGTTTCTCCCGGCATGAATATCACCGAACTCGCTCCCGAATTGCACGCCTGTCTGAAAAACAAATTGGGCGCCTGACGGGCGAGCTTGCTTTCCGCGTGTTTCGCGTGCGATTCTTGCCGCGATGAATCCGAATAAGGAGATTTGCTGCGATGGCTGTGGTGCGCTTGTCACTGGCGATCACCTGCGCCTCCGTGTCTCTCGCCTCGAATTTGCCACGCGCTTCCGGCCAATTCACATCGATGCGCTGATTCTGATTCCTTCGCCGCCAGCGCGTTTTGAAGATTACTTCTACAGACCTTCCAAGTCTTCTGATGACCGCGGCGTGGAATCGCGAGGTTTTTTCCGCGCGGTGCTTTCCGCTGCGAGCATTGATGCCTCGCCGTGTCGGGACGAGAAGACCCTGCTGGAAGAATTCCAGCGAGCCGGCTGTTTTCTTGCGGATTGGTCGGAGTGTCCGCCGGAGAGCGCGCACATCGTCGCCGACGGCACGTTGCGCAATCTCTTGCCCTCCGTCGTTCGTCGAATCAGATTTTCGTACCGACCAAAGCGCATCATCCCTCTTTCGCACCGCCTTTCCCCTCATCTGTCCGCGCTTCGTGAATCCTCATTGGGAGAAAGCCTCGTCCTCCAAGGCGCAGAGCCGCTGGACTTCCCGGACTTCAGCGACTCCGTTGCGGTCGCGCGCTTTCAAGCGGATTTGACTGCATTGCTCGTAAAAGGTACTCCCCGTGAAAAGGCCGCGGGTCGGTCATAGCGCCTTGTGACGCGCGTGTGATCTCTGACACGGGTCTTTGTGTCCCCCGTCACCGACTGTGGTAGACTGCTCCTTTATAAGAGTCATAGTCTCTTTTATGGGGGCCCTCATAATTATGAACGCCCGTACAAAGTTTTCCATCGGTGCCGTCATCATCGTGGGTACGTTGGTGTGGCTCGGATGGGTCGGCGCCTCGCAAAGTAAGACTTATTACCACACGATTAGGGAGCTGCAATCTTTGCAAGGATCGGCTCTGCACCAGCGCATGCGCGTCAGTGGCAATGTCGAGGAAGGTTCCATCAAGCGCCTGCCTGGTCGCATCGATTTCGTGCTCACCGAGGAGGGCAAGACGCTTCCGGTAAGTTATGTCGGCGATGCACCTCTGCCGGACACGTTCAAGGATGGCGCGCAGGCGTTGGCCGAAGGTAAACTGATGCCCGATGGCCGCTTTGTCGCCGAACAAATCCAGGCGAAGTGCGCCTCGAAATATCAGGCAACTCCAGGCGGCCAGCCTGCGGAATCTTCGCCAGCCAAGTCAACCACTCAGGCTCAGCCAGCGGGCACGGCAGGCCCGCGTAGTTAACGGGAGCAACAAAATTCAGTGGATATCATCGGTTCCTTTGCGTTAGTCCTTGCGCTTCTCGCGGCCGGATACGCATTTGCCGCCGGAATCGTTGGCATACGGACGCGCCGCGCTCTCGTCACAAGGAGCGCGCTCAATGCGGGAATGGTCACATTTCCGCTGGTGACCGTCGGCGTTGCGGCTCTCCTCACACTTTTTTTCCGCAACGACTTTTCCAGCGCTTACGTAGCCGAGCACAGCAATCGTGCTCTTCCGCTTTTCTATAAATTTGCGGCCTTATGGGCCGGGCAGGAAGGCTCCATGCTGTTCTGGAGCTGGCTGCTCTCAATCTATGCCTTCATCGCAATTTTCTCCAACCGCAAAAAGCATCCCGAGCTGATGCCGTTCGTCGGCGTCATTCTCGGCGGCATTCAATTGTTTTTCCTGATTTTGAACAATTTCGTGGCCAGCCCCTTCAGCCTTGTGGGGACGGTCAGCGCTGCCGGGGCCACGCATGTTGTCACCCTGGCCGACGGCCACGGTCTGACGCCGCTGCTTCAGTACTCCGAGATGGTCATCCATCCGCCAATGCTGTATCTCGGTTACACGGGCTGCACGGTTCCTTTTGCGTTCGCGCTGGCCGCTCTGCTCGGCCGCTATCCCGGCGAAAAGTGGATTCACATTACGCGCCGCTGGACCATGGTCGGTTGGGCTTTTCTGAGCGTCGGCATCCTGCTTGGTGGTCACTGGGCCTATCAAGTGCTCGGCTGGGGCGGTTATTGGGCGTGGGATCCCGTCGAAAACGCTTCGCTTCTGCCGTGGATCACGGAAACCGCCTTCTTGCATTCCGTCATGATGCAGGAAAAACGCGGCATGATGCGCGTCTGGAATGTCTGGCTCGTTTTCATCACCTTCATGCTGAGCATCCTTGGAACATCGCTGACGCGCTCCGGCATCGTCAGTTCGGTCCACGCTTTTGCTCAATCGTCGATTGGCTCTTGGTTTTTCAGCTTCCTTGCGTTGATTTTCGTCGTCTGCTTCGTTGCTTATTGGAAAAATCGCGACTATCTGCGGACCGACAATCAGCTCGATTCCGTGGTTTCCCGCGAATCGAGCTTCCTGTTCAATAATCTGATTCTTCTCGCCGCCTGCTTCGCCGTACTCTGGGGCACGCTTTTCCCGGTCCTCTCCGAGTGGATTGAGGGTAGCAAGATCACCGTCGGCCCGCCTTTCTTCAACAAAGTGAACATCCCCATCGCCCTTTTCCTGCTATTCCTGACTGGTGTAGGCCCGCTCCTCGCCTGGCGCAGAACGTCGCTTTCGAGCCTCAAACGCAATTTCGCCTGGCCCCTCGCTGGCGGCCTTCTCGCAGGCATCGTTGCGTTTGCGTTCGGTGACAACAATTTCTACGCCCTCATCTGCCTTATCCTCGGCGTTTTCGTGACGCTTACGATTTTCTCGGAGTTTTTCCGTGGCGCGCGCGTCCTTTCCGTTCGCAGCGGCGAAAACCTTTTTGTCTCCGTCGGTCAATTGACCATGCGCAATACGCGCCGCTACGGCGGCTATATCGTGCATCTCGCGATGGTTATGATTTTTGTGGGCATTTCCGGCCAGGCTTTTAACCGCGACGTTCAGCAGGAAATGAAAGTCGGTTCCTCTTTGACGATTGGTCCCTATCAACTCGTCGCCCAGAATTTCGACGAAACTTCCAACGCAAATTACACCGCTGATCGCGCCACGGTCGAAGTCCTCGAAAATGGCAAATCCATCATGATGCTTTACCCAGAGCGCCGCCTTTACACGGCAAGCGGTATCACGCAAACGGTTGTCGCTCTGCATTCGACTCTCGCACGCGATCTGTATGTCGTTTACGCGGGCACGAGTCCGCAGGACAATACGCCCGTTCTCCACGTATACTTGAATCCGCTCGTCAAATGGATTTGGCTCGGCGGCCTCGTCTTGGTCTTGGGAACCGTCCTTGCCCTGATTCCCAGCCGCCAGCTCCAGATTGCCTTGCACGCGGCGCCGGAAATGTCGCCGGCAGAGTCGCGCCGCGTACCTGTTGCTGTTGTGCACCCAGGAGATGACTGACGCCATGTCCCTGCCTCGCAAATTCGCCGCGTTCGCAGCGGGACTTTTTTTTGCCGGTTCTCTGGCTTTCCCTGCCGTTGCGCAAAATTCACCGGACGCACGCGCCAAGGCCCTCAACGATCGCGTCATGTGCATGTGCGGTGGTTGCAACGAAACTGCAGGGAAGTGCAATCACATGGGTGGCGCGTTTGCCGGCCCGTGCGATGTCGCGCAGAAGGAAATGAAGGAAATTTCCGACCGCATTGCTGGCGGCCAATCCGATGATTTGGTCTTGCAGTCGTTCGTGCAGGAATACGGCCCAACGGTCTTAATCTCTCCGGGTGCGGGCGGCTTTGACTTCTGGGCATGGGCCATGCCCGTGGTGATGCCTTTGCTCGGTATCGCCCTTGTGTTTTTTGTGGTTATGCGCTGGAGGAAGAGAGTGGCGCTCAGTGGCGCGCCGAAGATTTCGCCCGAGCTCTTGGCGCGCGCGCAAAGCGAAATGGACCGTCGCCTCGACGACTAATGATTATTATATGACCGCCGAATGGATTCTCGTTGCCGTCTGCTGCATTGTTCTCGCGATCGGCACTTTATGGTTCGTGTTCGGCATTCGCTTGGACGCCTCCGACACCGCGCCGCATCGCTCGAAGCTCGATCAATTGCTCGAGCGGCGCGACATCATTTACGAAAACCTGCGCGATCTTCGTTTCGAGCATCGCGCCGGCAAATTTTCCGAAGAAGATTTCGAAGAAATGAGGCGCGCGCTGGAAATCGAGGCGGCTAAAGTCATCGGCGAGATGGACAAACTCACCGGCGGCGCGCCCACGCCCGCCGTCCGGCAGGCTATGGCGGAGAGATCGCGCCGATGAAATTTCCGGAAAATCCAGCATGAATGCCGTTCGCGTTATAAGATTAGCATCGGGATATAGGACAGGAGAGATCGTGGCAGGCAATCAGTTTCCCGGTTGGCGGCGCGCAATAAAGAGCGGGTCTGTCGTTTTGTTTTTTGCATTTTGCGGCGCGATGCTCGCCGTCGCGGGCACGGTCACCGGCACGGTACGCAACGGAACAACCAATAAACCTGTCGCCGGCGCCGAAGTCATCCTGCTCCAATTGCAGGGGGGCATGGATCCCGTTGCCACGGCCAAAACCGATTCCAGCGGCCACTTTTCGATCACCAACGACGCGCTCGGCGGCTCTCCCATGCTTCTTCGCGTTCCCTATAAGGGCGTCCTGTACCATCAGCCGATTTCGCCCGGTGCTACAACCGCCGACGTCGAGATCTATGAGCCAACAAGCGACCCGCACTCGTTTACGGTCACCTCTCGCGCTATCATTCTTCAGCCAAAGGGTTCCGATCTGCTCGTCGGCGAAGAATACGACATTCAGAATCAGTCGAACCCTCCTGTCGCCTATTTCTTGAAGGATGGCACGTTCAAATTCCAGGTTCCTTCCGGTGGTCAGCTCAATCAGGTGTCTGCTTGGGGCGCGACGGGCATGCCCGTCATTCAAGGCACAATTGATTTGGGTAAAGGCCTTGAAGCTGTTGATTGGCCATTCCGTCCCGGCGACAATGGCATCCGCATCACCTATCAGCTTCCCTATGCCTCAAATCAGGCGACGCTTCAGAATTCCTCCCGTTACAACGTCCAGCGCGTGCTTCTCGTCGCGCCTCCGGGGCTTCAGGTTTCGAGTGAGGGTTTCGCTCCCGCTGGCACGGAGCAGGGTTACAACGTCTATACGCGCGACTCCGTGGCCGCGAATACGCCGATCAGCATCGCTGTCTCTGGGACGGCCCCCGAGCCCGCGGCAGCTTCGCCCGGTGACACGCAGGATCCCTCCGTAAACTCGCGAGCCGATTCCAGTGACGCTGCGGCTTCTGTCACCACGCTTCCGCCGCGTCTCGACGACAATTTGAAGTACATCCTCATTGCCGGATTTTCGGGGCTTTTCATTCTCGGGGTGCTGTTTTTGTGGCGCAAGCCTGCTGCTGTGCCGGTTGCGTCCGGCGCGGCTATTGGCGCGCCGCCTGCTGCGCCTGGGAAGCGCTTCCCGCGCCGGGCCGCGGAAGAAAAGGCTTCTGCCGCATCCGTCGCTCAAGTGCAGCGCGAAGTGACGCATAGTCTCGATGAGTTGAAGGAAAATCTCTTTCGTCTCGAGCTGCGCCATCAGGCAGGCACAATCAGCGAAGAAGATTACGCCCGCGAGCGCCAGCGAACCGAAGCCATTCTCCGCGATTTGGTGAAGGGCTGAGCTACCTCCTTGCCGACTTTGCAACCGAACAACTCCATCGGTGTTTCCTTCGTGCAAGTCGAAAAACGCTACGGCGCGTTCTTCGCTCTCCGTCAAATTTCTCTGGAAATTCTGCCCGGCGAATGTGTGGCTTTGCTCGGCCACAATGGGTCCGGTAAAACGACCCTTCTGAAAACCGCCGCGCTTCTCGTTCGCCCTTCTTCCGGCCGCGTCTCCTTTCCCGGAGCGAAATCGCAGGATCGCATCGCCGTTCAGCGTTACATCGGCATGGTTGGCCACAACATCCTCGCGTATGACGAATTGAGCGCGAAAGAAAATCTCGAGTTCTTCGCGCGTCTCTACGATCTCGATTCGCCCAAAAGATCCGCCGCCGAAGCTCTTGACGCCGTCGGTCTCGCAACTCGTGCCATGAGTCTCGTGCGCACATTTTCTCGCGGCATGCGCCAGCGCCTGGCTATCGCTCGCGCGCTGCTATCTTCTCCGTCACTCTTGCTTTTGGACGAGCCTGCTGCCGGCCTCGATCATCAGGGCTCGGTCTGGTTTGCAGAGACTCTTCGCCGTCTCCGGGCCGAAGGCCGCACCATCCTCATGAGCACTCACGCGCGCAATGAAGCTCTCGACATCTTCACGCGCGCGATCCTCATCGCCAGTGGCCGCGTCGAGCGCGACACCGGCACGGGCGGCGATCCTCGCCCGCTCTTCGCGCAAATGCAAGCGAGCGCCTGAATGACCACAGCTCGCGCCGCCGCGATTGTCTTCGGCAGGGAAGTCCGCGCTGAAATGCGCACGCGCGAGCTCCTGCAAACCACCATCGTTTTTGTAATCATCGTCGTCACGCTCTTCAATTTCGCTTTCGAGCCTGACGTCGCCGAAGCGCGCCGCATCGGCCCGGGCCTGATCTGGATCACGCTGCTTTTCGCGGGGTCGTTGATGTTGAATCCGTCTTTCGCCAAAGAGCAAAATAACGACACCATCTATGCTTTGCGGATGGCGCCCGCTACGTCGTTCGCCATCGTCCTCGGCAAGACGCTCGCGAATCTGTTGTTTCTTTCCATCACCGAAATAATTCTCGTTCCCGTTTTCTCCGTGCTATATAACGTGCCCGTGCTTCCCGTGCTGGGCCGCCTTGCGCTGGTGCTTTTACTCGGCACATTTGGCTTGGTCGTTGTCGGCACGGTTTTCTCGGCGCTGGCCACGCAGGCGCGGCTTCGCGAGTTGCTCCTGCCTCTGCTGTTGTTGCCGGTGATGATTCCGCTCCTGAGCGCCGCCGTCGAAGCAACGGCAGGGCTTTTCGAAAAACCCGCGGCGCTCGATCGGACCTGGCTTTCCATGCTGATCGCCTTCGACGTTGTTTTTTTCACCGCGTCGTGGCTGCTGTGCGATTATTTGTTGGAGGAATGACGGGCCATGAAACGCTACGGCATCTTCGCGCTGATTCTCGCAGGGCTGATGGTTTTCGCGGGCTATGCCGCGCTCTTCATCGCTCCCGACGAAGCCACTATGCACGCCATTCAGCGCATTTTTTATTTTCACGCCTCTTCCGGTTGGGCTGCCATGGAAGCGTCAATGATTGTTTTCTTCGCGAACATCGCCTATTTGGCCAAGCGCGATTTGAAATGGGACTGGCTCGCTATCTCAGCCGTCGAGGTCAGCGTGGCGTTTTGGACCGTCATGCTGGTCACCGGACCGATCTGGGCGCATCCCGTCTGGGGTGTCTGGTGGACCTGGGATTGGCGCCTGACGCTCACTCTCGTCATTTGGATTCTCTACCTGTGCTACATGATTTTTCGTACTCTCCTTTCCGATCCGGAACGCCGCGCCGTGTTTTCCGCCGTCTTCGGCATTTTCGTCTTTCTCGGTGTCCCGCTCGACTATCTCTCCATCCGCATCTGGCGCACGCAGCACCCGCAGCCTGTGATTTTCGGCGGACAAAATTCCGGCCTCGATCCCACGATGGCCAAAGTATTTTTTTATTGCAGTGGTGTGATGACTCTGCTCATGATTCTCCTCGTGATCAAGCGCTATCGTTTGGAGCGCCTGCGCCATGAAGCCGAGGAACTGAGACTTTCCGTCGAAGAGGCTTCCGAATCGGCGGCTGCGATCCGAAATTCTTAGGAGGCAGAATGCACATCCAGAATTTTGGCAGTTTGTTTGCCGCATATATCGCGGTCTGGGCCATTTTTTTTATCTACGATTTTACCGTCGCTCGCCGCATCGCGCGCGTCGAAAAGGACCTTAGCGAATTGAAGCGCCGGTTGCCCGGCAAGTAAGGAGAGTCTCGCCGGAAAAGGCTTCCGCAAGCTGCAAATGGAATCGCGCAAAAAAATCGCCGTTGTTTTATTTCAACTTGGCGGTCCCGATACGCTCGAGGCCGTCGAGCCATTTCTCTACAATCTTTTTTGCGATCCCGAAATCATCAATTTCATGGGTGCCAGTCTCGCGCGTCGGCCGCTCGCCAAATGGATCGCTTCGCGCCGCTCGCAAATCGTCAAGGAGCATTACGCGGCCATCGGCGGCGGCTCTCCGATCATTGATCTCACAAATCGCCAGGCCGCCGCTCTCGGCGCAGCTCTTGCGCCTCACGTTGACGCCAAAGTCGTTGTCGCCATGCGTTACTGGCATCCGCGCACGGAAGAGGCCGTCGCCCAATTGCAGGACGCGAAATTCGAGCAGCTTGTCCTCCTGCCTCTTTACCCGCACTACAGTTTCGCTACGACCGGCAGCAGCCTGAAAGAATGGCAGCGTCTCTATCGCAACAATGGCATGCCAGTCCGCACCGTCAGAGATTTCCATGCGCATCCTTTGTATATCGCAGCCTTGGTCGAAAAAATGAACGAAGCATTCGCCAAAGCCTCGGACCCGTCGTCGTTGCACATTGTCTTCAGCGCTCACGGCTTGCCATTGAGCCTGATCGAGCGCGGTGACCCATATCCAAAGCAAATCGAGGAGACCGTTTGTCTTGTGATATCTGCCGGCGGCTGGAAAAATCCTCATACGCTCTGCTTTCAGAGCCGCGTCGGCCGTCAGAAATGGCTTGAGCCCTCGCTCACTAGCACAATCGAATCGCTTGCGAAGAGCGGAGTAAGCCGCATGCTCATCGTCCCCATATCTTTCGTCACTGAGCACATCGAAACGCTCCACGAAATCAATATCGAGGCCCGCGAAGAGGCCGAACACCTCGGCGTCAGGGAATTCCTCATGATGCCCTCGCTCAACGATTCGCCGACTTTCATCAGTGCCCTCGTCGACCTCACACTGAAGGCCATGCAATAGCAAGGTCCATCGCTCTGTCGTGCCGCGATGCATCAGAAAATAGTGCCGTATAAGCTCTTGACACGGCTTGCCGGTCAGAATATAAAAGTATCTTTGCTACGCGCTCATAGAATTCATATTGATACACACGCGCGAGTAAGCAGTTAGATCGCACGATGCCGGAACAAATACAGCCGAAGAGTGCTGAAAAACCTGGCGCTTCTCCATCGCCAGCCGCCGCTGCAAAATCCAATTCCTCGGATTCGCCTGAAGTGGTCAATCGGCAGCGTCGCCGTCTTATCTGGACTTGCCTTTGGGGTTATCTCGGCGTCAATTTTCTGATGTTCCTTCGGTATTTTTTCCCGCGCGCCCTCTTCGAGCCTCCCACCATCTATAACGCGGGATATCCGGCGGATTTCAGCCTCGGAATTGATCAGCGTTTTTTGCAATCGGAGCGCTGCTGGGTCGTGCGCGAGCCGGGCCGCCTTTTCGTGATCTTCGCCCAGTGCACGCATCTTGGCTGCACTCCCGACTGGGAAGCGGCCCAGAACATTTTTCATTGCCCCTGCCACGGCAGCGAGTACGACAGCGAAGGCGTCAACTTCGCGGGCCCCGCGCCGCGCCCGATGGACCGCTGCTTTGTTCAGATCGATCCGTCTGGTCAAATCGTTGTAGACACAAGCAGACGTTACATCATGGATCCGGCCGCGGGCACAAACCAGTTTAATGACCCGGGTGCGTATATCGCCGTCTGAAATCGCAGGAAGCATCGTTTCCAAATGTTTCGAACTGTAGAAGGGTCAGGAAGGACAAAAAGCTATAAATGGCCGATGAGAGCGGGGAGAACGGGCGGAAAACCGGCGTTCTCGACACCCTGAAGGAAAAAACGCAAGAGCTTGGCGAGACGGTAAAAAGTAAAGCTCGCGAGCAGGCCGAAGAGCTGAAGAAGCCCCAGGAAACTCAGCTCTATCGCGCGATTTTCCGTATTAAGCATAATGACGAGCCGCGCAATCGCGCGCTCTCCACTCTCAATAACCTTTTCTTTCACATTCATCCCGCAAAAGTAAATCGCGATGCGACGCGCTACAGCTACACCTGGGGTATGGGCGGCATCACGTTTTATCTTTTCATCGTGCTGGTTTTCACCGGCGTGTGTTTGATGTTTTATTACCACCCCACAAAGATTCAGGCCTTTCGCGACATTCTGTACCTCGAAAACGACGTCCCCTTCGGCCGCCTGCTGCGCAATATGCATCGCTGGGCTGCACACTTGATGGTCATGGCCGTTTGGCTGCACATGTTTCGCGTCTATATGTCGGGTTCTTATAAGCGCCCGCGCGAATTCAATTGGTGCATCGGCGTCCTCCTGATGGTTTTGACTTTACTCCTTTCGTTCACCGGCTATTTGCTGCCGGACGATCAGCTCGGCTTTTGGGCTGTCACGGTCGGAACGAACATGGCGCGCGCAACGCCGCTGCTTGGTTCGCAGGGGCCGTTCGGTCCGCAATTAGGCATGACGTCCTATAACGACGTCCGCTTCGGATTGTTGGGCGGCTCGATTGTTGACGCCAACGCGCTGCTTCGTGCTTATATTTGGCATTGCATCGCGATTCCATTGATTGCTTCGATTTTCATGGGTGTGCATTTCTGGCGCGTCCGCAAAGACGGCGGCATCTCCGGGCCGTCTCCGGTGATGTTGGAGTCGGAAGCCAAAGTTTAGGGGTAGCCGGGCGGTATCCTCGCCCCTGGCCGCGCCGCGAGATGCGTGAGTGGCAAGGAAAATTTGGCAGGTCAGTTTGAATTTTCTTGATCGTGACACAAGAAGTTAAAATTCAAACTGACCAAGTGCCTAAAATTTAGAGAAGGGAACTAAACGCAGAAGATGTGGGGTGATTGGCACCAGCTCTGGGTGATCATATCCGCGCCGGATAACATTCCGATCGTGGCCATGCTGATCCTCGTGCCATTTTTCACGTGGTACGCGTTCCACAACGCATCGGCCAATGATCGCCTGATCGCGCAGCTTGAGGCCGATCCGCAATTGGCCCGCACCCACCATCGCACCACGTATCCCTATAACTCCCGCTGGGAGCGCGAGCTGCACACCAATCCCTTCCTGATGCGCAAGGAATTGCTCGCCGCGGTTATCGTTACAATCATTCTGATGATCTGGGCAATGACGTTGAACGCGCCGCTCGAAGAGCCTGCCAACGCCAGTGTCACCATGAATCCTGCGAAAGCGCCGTGGTATTTTTTGGGCCTGCAGGAAATGCTCGAATATTTCGATCCCTGGATCGCCGGCGTCATCATTCCCACGTTGATCATCGTTGGCCTCATGGCCATTCCGTTCATTGACGCCAATCCGCTCGGCAACGGCTATTACACCTATAAGCAGCGCCGCCACGCCGTCTGGACGTATTTGATCGGTTTCGAAGCTATCTGGCTCGTGCTCGTCTCCATCGGCACGTTCATCCGCGGCCCTGGCTTCATGTGGTATTGGCCCACGCAAACTTGGGACCCGGATCGTATTGAGTTCAACGTGAACCAGAACCTCGATCAGGTCTTTCACGTAGATGGCACATGGCTCGCGCATATTTTGCCGTCGAGCTGGCAGGCCAGCGCTCCTCTGATTGCCAAGGGCCTCTTCGGAATTATTCCCATGGTCGTCTACGGCGTCCTCGCGGTTCTGTTCATTCACTGGATTTGCATGCGTACGGAGTACAGCCGCAAAATTTATCGTAAGATGAGTCTGCTTCAAACCGTGACCATGTACGTTTTCTTGATCACCATGCTTTTTCTGCCGGTGACGATTTTTCTCCGGCTCGTGTTCCGCATCAAGTACATCTGGGAGACGCCATGGTTCAGCATCTAGCTGCTGTCGGCGCCCGCTTAGAGGAGATTCCGTTTGCCTGAACTTCCGCCAGACGATCCGATTAAGAGCCGGTCGTTTGCCAACGTTATTCTGATTGCATTCTTCGTCTTGCTCCTCTGCGTGAGCTGGTCCATGTATCAGGAGTTCATCGGCCTGCGCCCGTGGCGCAGCTATCAACGCGAATTCGCTTCCGCTTATTCCACCTATTTGCAGAAGGAAATTCGCACTCGCAAGGCGGCGGAAAAGGCTGTCTCCTCCTCCGCTGATTACCAGAAGCTGGAAGCCAGTCTGAAGCAGGCTCAGGATGCGGCCAAGCCCAAAGATGCCGAAATCGAACAGCGAATCGCCATCGTGGATCTCCAGCGCGCCGCCATCCTCCACGCTTTTCAAACCGACCGCAGCTTGGTCGGCTCGCTCATCTACGATTACGAGATTGTTCCGAATACTGCCGAATACAAGAGCGAAAAACAGAGCCGTTTGAAAGATGTCCTCGACGCCGAAGCCAGAACCTATTCGGTGGACTGGCCCGAAGCCGGCGGCAAAACCACGCCGCGCGAGATGAATTATCAGCAGCTCAACGACGGTTTTAACGATCTGCTCAATAAGAAAGCTCAGCTCACCGCCAGCGAAGGCGACGCCAATAAGCCCGTGAAGGATGCGCAGGACGCTCTGGATGCGTACTTGGGCGGAAAGCTCGCGGGTCTGAACTCTTCTCAGTTAGAGGGTCTGCTGAACACGGTTCATTCCATGGACGTCACGCTGGTCCAGATCAATGTCAATCCGCCGGGTCACGAAATCAACGATGTCGGCGGCGTTGGCCTCACGGATCGTTGCCAGTCCTGCCACGTCGGCATGAACCCGAAATACGTGCCGCCTGGCTTCACTCTCACGAAAACCGATCTCGGCATGGCGAAAAGCAAAGACGCTCCGTTCTCTAGCCATCCCGATCAAGATCTTTTCAAGTGGCATCCGCTAGATACATTCGGCTGCTCGCCCTGCCATGGCGGCAATGGCCGCGCTCTCGACACTGTAGAAACAGCCCACGGGCGCTATGAACACTGGCTCTGGCCTCTTTACTATCCGGAAAATTACGAAGCTGGCTGCCAGCAATGCCATTCCGCTGACGCCTGGACCGAACACGCTCCTGTCTTGAACGAAGCGAAGATGCTCTTCCGTGAAAAGGGCTGTATCGGCTGCCACAATTATTCCGGATTTGACAGCCAGACCGATCAGTTGCAGGACACCATTCGCGAAATCGCCAGTCTCGAAAAAGAAAAGGACGCGGACAATCAGGAAATTCCCCAGTTGAATAAGCAAGGCGACCAGGCCCCGGACAACGCCACGGCGCAGAAACTCTATGCCGAGGCAACCGACCTCACGGTCAGCGTCAGTAAAATTGACGCGCGCGTTGAACAGCTCGACGAATTGAGCCACAGCTTGCAGCAGGAAGTGAAGCGCGTCGGTCCGGACCTCAAAGAAGTCCGCATGAAGCTCAATCCGAATTGGATTCCGTACTGGCTGAGCCGCACGTGGAATTTCGATCCCACGACCAAAATGCCGCAATTCCAGTTGCAGCCCGACGAAGTCCAGGCTATCTCTGCGTTCATCTGGCAGCAAGGGTTGAAGGGCCCAGCGCTCGATAAGCAGCCCGCCGGTGACGCCGCCAAGGGCAAGGATCTGTTCAATTCCCTCGGATGCCTCGCCTGCCATTCCATGGGCAGCGGCTCGCAGCAAATAGGCGGCGATGTGGCTGCCAATCTCAGCCGCGTCGGCGAAAAGGCCAACTACGATTATTTGGTTCGCTGGATTCACGATCCGCGCGCGCGCACCGCGCCTTATGATCCCTATCTTCACCGGGATCTCACGCCTGCGGATTACGCCAAGAAGGGCCTCCCATTCGTTTTCGATCTTCAGCATTCCACGAGTCCTGTCGATGGTCACGAATTGGTCGTCGAACAGCAGACCATCATGCCGGACTTCCGCCTCAGCTGGGAGGAAGCGCGCGATATCGCCAGCTATCTGATGACGCAAAAAGATCCCAGCGCGCATTACGATCAGGCCTCGTATATCAACGATCCGAAGCTCTTCGACAAAGGCCGCACTCTTGTCGAGCACTATGGCTGCGCTGGCTGTCACGAAATTTCCGGTCTCGAAGACGCTGCGCGCGTCGGAACGGATCTCACTCAGGAAGGCAGCAAACCCATCGAGCGCTTCGATTTCGCTTTGCTTTACACCAAAGCTCAGGATGGCATTCTGCCTGACGGCAAGCGCCTGATGCGCGACGGCGAGCCGAGTTCTTGGTATGACCTGAAGGGTTTCTTTGACGAGAAGCTTTCGAACCCCGAGATTTTCGACGAAGGCAAGTACAAGCCCGACCCGATGGATCGGCTGCACATGCCCAAGCCGAATATCGATGGGCAGCAGCGCGACGCTCTGGTTTCCTTCCTGCTCGGCAGCACGGAATCCACGCTTCCGCCAAGCTATCAGTATTTGCCCAGCGACCAGCGCAAGTACATTCAGCAAGGCTGGTGGATCGTCACGAAATACAACTGCATCGGCTGCCATCAGGTCGATATAGGCCAGAAAACCGTTCTGATGGGCCTGCCGATGTATCAGGGCGATAACGCCATCAACCTTCCGCCGGTGCTCACCAGTGAGGGCGCACGCGTCAATCCGGAATGGCTCAAGGGCTTTCTCGCCAACCCTGCGCTCAGTGCCACGGACGTCGATCGCGACGGCGTGCGGCAGTATTTGAAAGTCCGCATGCCCACGTTCTTCCTCTCCGATGACGAGATCCGCAAGCTCGTGCTCTTTTTTGAGGCTTTGTCGTCGCAGCAGGAGCCGTTCATTCCGCAAAATCTTGCGCCGCTCACCGATCAGGAGCGCTCTCTCGCTCGCAGCATCTTCACGAGTCCGGCCGCTCCCTGCTTGAAGTGCCATATGACCGGCAATCTGGCGCACGACAAAAACGCCACTGCACCCAATTTGTTGCTGGCTGGCCAGCGTCTTCGCGCTCCGTGGACCCAGCGCTGGATTACGGAGCCGGCCACGATCATCCCCGGCACAGCTATGCCGTCCGGTTTGTTTGTCCGTCAGGACGATCGCTGGGTTTTCAATGGCCCGCTTCCCGCCGCCGCAAAGCAATACAAGGGCGACGAAGCCGATTTGCTCACGCGCTATCTCTTTGAAATGACGCCGCAGGAACAGGCGATGGTGACCGGGCGCACCCCGTCTGCGCCGAATTCCGGTTCATCCTCGGCCAAAAAGTAATATCCTATAAAGGCGAGATTTTCGTTGGGTCGTTTTCAATTCCATAGCCGGACCAAGTTTAAACGAGGAGGAATCATCGCATTATGAATCGCAAATGGTTGTGTGGGATGGCTGCATTTGTTTTTGCCATCGCCGTCGTGGGATGCAGCAAGAGTTCGAATGAATCGTCAAGCCAGGAGCAGTCCGCCGCGCCTGCCGCTACGAAGACCGTGGATATGGCTACTGTCGGCTCCATCAGCGGTGTCGTAAAGCTCGATGGCGCGCCACCGAAATATAAGCCCATCAACATGAGCGCGGATCCCTATTGCGTCAAGGCGAATCCCAAGCCGGTCTTCCCGGATGAAGTTGTCACCGGCGATGGCGGCACGCTCGCCAATGTTGTCGTCTATGTGAAGTCCGGTGCCGAGGGCTATTCTTTCCCCACGCCCACGGATCCCGTCACCTTCGACCAGAAGGGTTGCATGTATACGCCGCACGTCGTCGCGCTCATGGTCGGCCAGCAGCTTCAGGTTCTCAATAGCGACGCAACCACTCACAATATTCATCCGACGCCTGCCGACAATCGCGAATGGAACAAATCTCAGCCGCCTAATGCTCCGGCCATTACGGATACTTTTGCGCGGCCCGAAGTCGCCATTCCCGTCAAGTGCAATGTCCACCCGTGGATGAAGGGTTATTTTGCCGTGATGGCCAATCCGCTGTTTTCTGTCACCGCCAAGGACGGCAAGTTCGAAATTAAGGGCGTTCCTCCGGGCACGTACACAGTCGAAGCCTGGCAGGAAAAGTACGGCGTTCTCGATCAGACGGTAACCGTTGCCGCCAGCCAGGCCGCCACGTCGGACTTTACGTTCAAGGCGCAGTAATTGTATTTGAGTGGCACAGACTCTTAGCCTGTGCGCTTTAACCAGGTTTCGTGGGTGGCCCATCCTTCGCTGCTGTCGCGAAGGGTGGGTTGCTCAAGAGCCCATGCAGTGCAGCTGTTTTTCCTTGTGAACGCCTCGCGGCTCGCGGAAATATTTGTTTCGAGTTTTGCTTCATAGTGTAGGGACGATCGAGTTTTGAGAGAAGCAGGAAATCCCGCGCTGCATCGCTTCGCCGTGCTGACGGCCTTCTGCACGTTTCTTTTGATCATTGCCGGCGCGCTGGTCACTAGCAACCAAGCCGGCTTGTCCATTCCCACCTGGCCGTTCGCCTATGGCACCGTTTTTCCGCCCATGGTCGGGGGCATTCGCTGGGAATGGAGCCATCGCCTCGCTGCCGCCACGGTCGCCATACTCACCTCCATTCTCGCCGTTTTCATCTGGCTGCGCGAATCGCGCCACTGGGTCAGGATTTTGGGTGTTGCTGCGTTTCTGCTTGTCGTGGCTCAGGCTCTCCTTGGCCGCTTCACCGTAAAGACTTTCCTCGACCCTCCCGTTTCCGCCGCTCACGCCACTCTCGCTGAGCTGTTTTTCATCGTCACCGTCAGCCTCGCCGTGTTCACCGGCAAGTGGTGGGTCAGTGATGTCCCGCAGCTCCACGACGAAGAATCTCCCCGGCTGTTCGCGCTCGCCTTGGCCACCTCCTGCGCCATTCTTGTGCAGATTGTTCTCGGTGCTGCGTTTCGCCACAATGCTTTCGGCATTATTCCGCATCTCATTGGCGCCGTCGTCGTCACGGGAATGGTTTTTTGGACCGTCCTTGCTGCGGCCACGCGTTTCCGCAAGGTGCGCGACCTGCGCGCGGCCGCCCGCTATCTCGAAATCCTTCTCGGCCTTCAGATTCTCCTCGGCGGCGCAGCCTATTGGGCTGTGCTCGCCGCGCGCGACGCCGTCCAGCCCACTCCGCTGTACGTCATCATCACCGTCGCGCATGTCGCCGTGGGCGCGCTGACGTTCGCTGCGAGTGTCTTTCTCACTCTTCGTTGCTATCGCATTCTGAAGCCTTCGCACGAAGCGCACGCGGAAGCTTCCACCCAGCGGGTGCCTTCATGAGGCTCGCATGATGACTCCCGCGACTCCAGCAACCAGCGCTCGTGCAGCCGCCGCGCCCGCCATGGCGCGCTCCTATGCGTATTTGCTCTTGACGAAGCCCGATGTCACTTTTCTCGTCGTCCTCACCACCATGGCCGGCTACTATCTCGGTTCCACCGGCTCGTTCAGCTCCATTGGCATGTTCAACGTCGTCTTTGGCACGTCGCTGGTCGCTGCCGGCACCGCTGCGCTCAATCACTGGACCGAGCGCGCGAGCGATGCCAAAATGCGCCGCACCTGTGCGCGTCCTTTGCCCATCGGAGCCCTGCGTCCCGCCGAAGCTTTCGCCTTCGGCGCTGGTTTGATCTTCGCTGGCGGTCTCTATCTTGCTTTGCTCGCGAATTGGCTGGCCTGCGCGCTCGCTCTTTTGACCACGCTGCTCTATCTCGGCGCCTATACGCCGTTGAAGAAGCGCACCACGTGGGCCACTGCCGTTGGCGCATTTCCCGGCGCCATTCCGCCGCTCGTCGGCTGGGCTGCTGCGCGTGGCGGGTTGAACGAAGGCGCGTGGCTGCTCTTCGGCATACTTTTCCTGTGGCAGTTCCCGCATTTCTATTCCATCGCCTGGATGTACCGCGAAGATTATTCGCGCGCCGGAATTCAAATGCTGCCTGTCGTTGATGCGACTGGTTCGGCCACGTTCGGCCAGATCATTTTCACCGCCGCGGTCTTGGTTCCCGTTAGTCTACTGCCTTCGGTAATCGGCCTCGCGGGGATTCGTTATTTCTTTGGCGCTCTGGTCATCGGCATGTTGCTTGTCGAGGCCTGCCTTTGGGCTTCGCGCAATCGCACCAACGTTCGCGCCAAATGGCTTATGCACGCCACCGTCGCGCACATTCCGTTGCTGCTGGGCTTGCTAATGTTCGATAAAGTGGTGAAGTGACAGCTCATCTTCTCGGACCATTTGTCTTGAGGAATCGTTTGTGATGAGCTGTCATCCTGAGCCTGCCCGCCGTGGTGGATGGCGAGCGGAGCGAAGGATCTGCTTTTTGGGCTTTCCAGAATGATTGCTTTAGCGAGGTGTGTTGCGCGCTGTCATCCTTCGAGTTTTGCAGCACATCGTTAGATTCGAAAAGAAAGGTATTCGAGGCGAATTATGATGGAAGTTCTTGCATTCTCCGTGATCCTCGTGCTTCTCTCCTTGCTCGGCTTGGTTTGGGACGTCGCCAGTGGTCTCATCACTTCCGGCGTTGACGGCATTCTCCTCGCGCTCGTCTGCCTGATGATGGGCGGAATTTTCTCGCTCCAGATTCTCTATACGCTCTGGTGCCATCGCAAGGACTCCGCCGCAGGCGGCGGGAAGTAGCTCGCCTCCGCCCGCATGTCTTCTGCCGCGCTTTCGTTTCTTCCCGCTCTAAACGCCTGCCTCAATGGCTTGAGTGCCATCCTCGCTACCACGGGCTATCTCATGGTTCGCCGCGGCAAAATCCTCGCGCATAAAGCCTGCATGTTGTCCGCCGTGGTTTGCTCCGCCGCGTTCCTCTTCTTTTACGTCTATTTCCATTTGCGCGCCGGAATTGTCCGTTTCACAGGTCACGGAATCATCCGTCCCGTCTATTTCACAATTTTGACCACGCACACGATTCTCGCCATCGTCATCGTGCCTCTGGTCTTGACCACGCTCACCTTCGCTCTCCGCGCGCAGTTCCAGCGCCACAAAAAAATCGCCCGTTGGACGCTCCCGCTCTGGCTCTATGTCTCCCTCACCGGCGTCATCGTCTACTGGCTTTTATTTGTGTTGTACGCGCCGGCGTCGCCGTCTTAGCATCGAACTATGCACTCGGCCGCAGAACCCAATTCTGTCCCTGGCTCCGCTGGCAGTCCGAGTCCAGCCGCTCCGCCCCGCCAGTCTCTCAGCAAGCGCTGGACTCTCGCCATCGTCGTACTCACTCTGGCTTTCGTCCTCATGCCGTTTCTTTTCTGGCGCGCCACGTGGTTCGGCCGGCCGCTCACCGATGTGCAGCTTGCCGACTATCTCAATCCCAAATCCAATCCTCACGATATCCAGCACGGCCTTTCCCAGGTCGCCGATCGCATCGTCCGGAGCGACCCGACCGTCAGGAAGTTTTATCCGCAGGTCATCGCCCTCTCTTCTGATTCCGATGCTCCCATTCGCGCAATGGCGGCATGGACCATGGGTCAGGACAACACTTCGCCCGATTTTCACGCCGCGCTTCTCCCCATGTTGAAAGATCCCGATCTCACCGTCGCGCGCAACGCCGCGCTGGCGCTTGTCCGCTTCGACGATACGAGCGGCCACGACATCATCGTCTCCATGCTCAAAGCCGCGCCCGTCGCCTCTCCGGCAGCCGGCACGCTCCAGACGCGCCTCAAGCCCGGCCAGACCATGAATCCCGGAACGCTCCTCGCCCGCATCCAGACGTCCGGCAGCGAAAGGGAAGTGCGGTCGCAAATATCCGGCACTCTCGATCGCTGGCTTTTGTCGGATGGTTCGAGTGTCACCGCGGGTCAGGATATCGCCGTCGTTTGGCCCAGCGACGACGCGGTGTGGGAGTCTCTTCGCGCTCTTTACCTCATTGGCCAGCCCGCCGATCTTGACGCCATCTCGCCTTACGCCCGCGGCGGAACCGGCGCGCCGCCGCAAGTCGCCGAGCAAGCGCGCCTCACCATGCAGCAAATCCGCACGCGCGCGGCATCTTCCGCCCCGTCTCCGTCGCCGCAATAGAAGCCATTTTTTATCCAGGCACCTAGGTCGTTGCATTCGAAGGAACGCAAGGCTATAGTTCGTCCATCTCGGTCGGGAGCAGGGCCCATCACTATATAGATTCTTCAGAAATTGCAGGCAGTGCCCTTGCTTGCTCACATTTTTTGGAGGACATAGCGCATGAAAGACAAATTCTCGGTTGCGCTAATTCTCGCGCTTCTCGCAGTGCTTGCTAGCGGAGCAATTGTTCTCGCGGATCGCGCCGCCCCATCTTCCAGCTCCTATCTCTTTGTATGGGCCGGGGAAATGAATGTCGCTGCCATGATGCACCAAGCAGAAGACGCTCGTCGCGGCCGCGATTTCCTTGCCGTATTCGACGTGACGCCGAAGGCGGGCCGCTACGGTCGCCTGGTCGTGACTTTGCCCGTCGGAAATTCCGCCGATATGCCGCACCACACTAACTACGCGATGCCTGCCGACAATGTCCTTTTCGCCAACGACTTCGATGCGGCCAACACATTCATTTTCGACTTGGCGGACGCCGTCCATCCGAAGCTGAAATCCTCATTCGGCGCTGCCGGCAGCTTCACCCATCCCCATAGCTTTGTGCTATTGGAAAATGGCAACACTCTCTCGACTTTTCAGCAGCAGGGAAACGACAATACCGCGGCCGGTGGGCTTGTCGAGCTCGACCCGCAGGGTCGCGCCATTCGCTCCGCTTCCGCGGCCGATCCGCAAGTCGACAGTTTCATTCGTCCCTATAGCCTGGAAGTCGTTCCGTCGCTCGATCGCGTCATCTCCAGCAGCGCAGACATGTACAAGAAAGACGACAGCCACGTCATCCAAGTTTGGCGCCTTTCCGACCTCAAGTTGCTGAAGACCATCGCGCTCCCGCATGGTGTCTTGTCTCCCATGATTGCCGAGAATTCATCGGAGCCCCGCGTCCTTGCCGACAGGCGCACCGTCTTCGTTCCGACCTTCACCTGTGGTCTTTATCGTCTCGACGGGCTGGAAGGCGCGAATCCTTCTGCAGCGCCGGTTTACGATTTCGGTGGCAGAAAATGCTCCGTCCCGGTTGTCGCTGGCCATTATTGGGTTGAAGCCCTCGAAAGCACCCATTGCATCGTCAGCCTGGACGTCTCCGATCCTTCACATCCGAGAGAAGTGGGGCGAATTGTTCTCGGAGACAACGATCTGCCCCACTGGCTCGCCCGTGAGCCTCAAGGCAATCGCATTGTCATCACCGGCTATGGAGACCTCTTCTACCGTCTCCTCCTCGCGAGAATCGATTTGGCCAGCGGCAAATTGAGCCTTGACGACAACTTCCGTGAGGAGGGCTCGGATAAGCCCGGATTCAGCTTCGACCGCGCTTGGCCCGACGGCTGGCACGGCCCCGCGATCCCGCACGGTGCCGTTTTCGGCCTCCCGGCGGCCAAGTGAAATTGATGGTCGCGTACCCGGCGGCGAATCCGCGGCCTCTTCCTCCGCAACCGCTCCATCGCCACAATAGAAGCGATCTCGTAAGCGGTTCCAGTCGTAGGGTTTGCCTTCAGACCCTCCCGTTTGCTTTCCGCTCCTGCGCTGCTTGTGCACTCGCGGTGCCAGACAACTTCTGGCCATGTTGCTGGAATAATTGCAGTTTGCGTCTCAAACACCTTGCATCCAGCATCATCCTTGCGGAATCTGATATAATGGCTGTGCTTGTGAATTGACAATTTACCCTTTCCCATTTTCGGGAGGACATTCGAAATGATTGCTCTTACGCCGGTTGCGGTTACCAAAGTTAAGGAGATCATCGCACAGCAAACTCCTGTGCCGGCCGGTCTGCGCGTCGCCGTCGTCGGTGGAGGCTGCTCCGGCTTTAGCTATCACATGGCCTTCGAAAATCAACCCAACGAGTCGAGCGACAACATTTACGAATTCGATGGTCTCAAGGTCATGGTCGACCAGATGAGCGAGATGTACCTCGACGGCGTCTCCATCGACTACATCGAATCCCTCGAGGGCTCCGGCTTCAAGTTCAATAATCCCAACGTCAAAAGCACCTGCGGCTGCGGCTCCTCCTTCAGCGTCTAACCGCTTGTCAGGGATCTCGAATGCGCGAGTACGTGCTGTTCATCTTCTGCTTCAGCGCGCTCGTCCACAGAACATTTGGAAGAGCGCTATGAAAAAACTCCTGAACGGAGTCGATAAGGAGCTCCGCCCAACTGCGTCAGTTAAGTTGCTGGTCAGCCTGAAGGCATTCAGGAAGCGTCTCGATCCGGATTCCACCCCACGCCGGCGCAAACGATTCCAGCGGGACTTGAACGCGTTGCTTAACAGCAATATCCATTTGCGGGCCGCGGCAAAACGATATCTCTCGAAGGAAACCAATCGGCATTGCAAAACAAGTGCCGCGCTAGAGAAAAGGGTCGACAGACTTATTAAACAGCTAGAACGCAAGGGGAAAACGCGCGTGAAGTGAGCCGTTTCCCAACTTGCGGCGAATAGCCTGTCATCCCGAACCCAGCCCGCGTGGCTGCGATAAGAGGCCCACCTGAAAAATGTCGCGGGATGGCGGTGAGGGACCTGCTGTTCGTTCTCGCCTTCCACTCGCCACTAGCCACTCGCTTGCCCTGAGCGCAGCGAAGGGCCACTCGTCACTGCCTTTTCTAGCCACTCGCCACTAGCCACTCGCCACTGCTTTTATGTATGCTGATTCTTCTCGATGAAAATAGCCCTCGCCCAATTCAATCCCACCGTCGGCGATTTCGCCGGTAATTCCGCGCGCATGCTCAAAATGGCCGCCGACGCCAAACATCGCGCCGCCGATCTCGTCGTCTTCTCCGAACTCTGCCTCTGCGGCTATCCTCCGCAGGATCTCGTCGAACGCCCTGAATTCCTCAAACGCAATCAAAAGGAGCTCGCCTGCCTCGCCGAAAAAATGCCCATGCCTGCCGTCGTCGGCTACGTGGGCAAGGCGCAGGACAACACCGGCAAGCCCGCCGCAAACTGCGCTGCGCTTCTTGCCAATGGTGAAATTCAATTCAAGCAGCGCAAAATGTTGCTCCCGACCTACGATGTCTTCGACGAGTCCCGTTATTTTCAGCCCGCGCGTTCCCAATCCAATTTCGTCTTTCAAGGCGAGCAGCTCGGCATCACCATTTGCGAAGATTGCTGGAACGACAAGCAATTCTGGATTCAACGTCTCTACGAACGCGATCCCGTCGCCGAACTCGTCGGGAAGGGAACTACGGTTCTTCTGAACATCTCCTCTTCTCCTTACAATCTCGATAAGCGCAGCTTGCGCATCGACATGGTGCAAGCCATCGCTCGCCATCACAAAGTCCCCGTCGTTTATGTCAATCAGGTCGGCGGCAATGACAGTCTCGTCTTCGATGGTTCGAGCCTCGCCGTCACCGCCGATGGCAAACTCACCGCGCTGGCTCACTCATTTCAGGAAGATCTGGTTTTCTTCGACGTTTCCTCGGGCACCGGCGACATTCGTCCGCAGCCGGATGACGAACTCGCCGCCGCGTATCAAGCGCTCGTCTGCGGCACGCGCGACTACGTCCGCAAATGCGGATTCTCGAAGGCTGTCATCGGCCTCAGCGGCGGAGTGGATTCCGCTCTTGTCGCCGCGATTGCCGTCGATGCTCTCGGCGCAGCAAACGTTCTCGGTGTCACCATGCCCGGGCCGTATTCCTCCAAGGGCAGTGTCGTCGACTCCGCGCAGCTCGCGCAAAACCTCGACATTCAATACATTGTGCTGCCGATCACGGAGACATTCGAAAGCTATCGCCGCGCTTTTACAGAAGCGTTTGCCGACCGTCCGGAAGACTCTACGGAAGAGAACATCCAGGCCCGCATTCGCGGCAATTTCCTCATGGCTCTCTCGAATAAATTCGGCTCTCTCGTCTTGAGCACCGGCAACAAATCCGAATACGCCGTCGGCTATTCCACGCTTTATGGCGACATGGCCGGCGGCCTCGCCGTCATCTCCGATGTGCCCAAAGTCATGGTCTACGAACTCGCGCGCCTCGTGAATCGCAGCCGAGAAATCATTCCGCAGGCGACTCTCACCAAGCCTCCCTCTGCCGAGCTTCGCCCGGGCCAGACCGATCAGGATTCTCTTCCGCCCTACGACGTCCTCGACCGCATCTTGAAGGCCTACGTCGAAGACATGCGCAGCCCCGAGGAAATCTCCAGCCTTCACGGCTTTCCGATCGAACTCGTTCGCAGCGTCGCGCTCATGGTGGACCGCAGCGAATACAAGCGCAAACAAGCCCCGCCGGGCCTCAAAATCACATCGAAGGCCTTTTCCGTCGGCCGTCGCTTCCCCCTCGCCAACAAATTCATCCCATAGCGAGCTACCCAATGCGCGCGCGAATTCTCCGACGTCGGATCCCGAAAACAGAAAGTGAAACAACAATGAAAGACGAATTGCTGCGATTTGACGGCGCTGTCGAGCGCAGTCCCGCCATCGCTGCCTGGATGAAAAAGCATCCAGGTGAATTGGGAGCTATCGCGCAGCGCTGGTTCCACGTCATGCGCAAATGCGGCGACGAAGTCCGCGAGCTTTTGCATGACGGCTGTCCGGTTGCATGTCTAGGCGACGCGCCCTTCGCTTACGTCAACGTCTTCACTTCGCACGTAAACGTGGGCTTCTTCCACGGCGCGGCCCTGCCCGATCCAGCCCGCCTGTTGCAGGGCGCCGGCAAGGCCATGCGCCACGTGAAGCTGACGCCGCGAACGCCGACAAACGCCGCAGCGTTATCCAAGCTCATCGACGCCGCCTACTCGGACATAAAATCCCGCGTCGAACACGGCTAGCTCAGGCCCAGCGCCTCCCAACATCCGCTGCCCCATCCTCGCAACGGTACAACTTTTTTCGTCCTCAGGAATTCATACTCCTACGCTGCCACATTCGCTAGAATCTATATTCATCTCAGGAGACGCTTCATGCCGGAGCAAGCCGTGAAAGGCCGCATCTTTCGTTCGCTTCACGAACGCAATCAAACTTTCATCATCCCCAATCCCTGGGATGCCGGTACCGCGCGCTTGCTTGCGCATCTTGGTTTCGAAGCCCTCGCCACCACGAGCATGGGATACGCATTTTCCAGTGGCCAGCCCGACAGCACCATCGGACGCGACCGCATGCTTGAGCACATTTCCGCGCTCGTCGCCGCCACAAATCTCCCTGTGAATGCCGACCTCGAAAACGGTTACGGAGACGCTCCGGAAATCGCCGCCGCAACCATCAAGCTCGCGGCCGATGCCGGCGTTGTCGGTGGCTCCATCGAAGATACGACCAACGATCCCGCGAATCCGATCTACGAAAAGGAATTCGCCGCCGAACGCGTCCGTGCTGCCGTGGAAGCTGCGCGCTCTCTGCCGTTTACTTTCACTCTCACCGGCCGCGCCGAAAACTATCTGCACGGCCGTCCCGATCTGAAAGACACAATCGCTCGCCTTCAGGCATATCAGGAAGCTGGCGCCGACGTCCTTTACGCCCCGGGGCTTGCCACAAAGGAAGACATCGCCGCCGTCGTCAAATCCGTCGATCGCCCTCTCAATGTCGTCATGGGTCTGCGCGGCGTTCAGCTTAGCCTCGCCGAGCTCTCCGCGCTCGGTGTTCGCCGCATTAGCGTCGGCAGTGCGCTCATGCGCACCGCTCTCGGTGCTTTCTTTCGCGCCGCACGCGAAATGCGTGAGCAGGGCACGTTCACTTTTGCAAAGGACGCTGTGAATCCCCGCGACATGACCGCCATCTTCAGCGCCTGAGCCGCGCGGGTGCCCCATCCTTTGCCTTATGTGCGCCGCACTCGCGCACAGCAAAGGGTGGGAAAGCCCCCTCCAGTAAGTGATATGCTCTGGCCGTATCGAAAGCAGGTTGCGCGAGCGGTATTTTTCCGCGAGAAGAATTGAGGAGGGAGTTTCACCATGCAGATTCGGAGCGTGAACTTGTCCGTATGGAGAAAGCCTGCGCGCGCTGCACTTTTTGTTTTGCTCGCGCTGGGGCTTTTTTCGATGCGCGTGTGCGGCCAGACGGCCTCAAAAGCCGCGCCCGCGAATTCGCAAAATGTCCTCCGCTGCAATGTAACGGACGGATTCACTCTGGCAGCCGTTGGCGACATGATCGTTGCGCGCCCGATCTCGGGGATTCAGGACGAGGGTTTCCTCGCAACTTCGCAAATTCTGCGCGACGCCGACGTGGCCTTCGGCAACATGGAAGGCACACTCGTTGATATTCGTCACTTCAAAGGCTACCCAGGAGCTGAAAACGGCGGCGGGCCGCTGATCGACGTCCCAGAGGTCGCGCAGGATTTGCGCGCCATGGGGATACGGCTGGTTTCGCGGGCGAATAATCACACCACCGACTGGGGCCTTGAAGGCATGCGCGAGACGGACAAAGCGCTCGATGAAGCGGGCATCGTTCATGCGGGAACGGGAGAGAATCGCGACCTTGCTCGCGCGCCACACTTCCTCGACACGCCGAAAGGCCGCGTCGGCATCGTATCCATGGCTTCAACCTTCACGCCGATGTCGGTCTCGACGATGCCCCTCGGCGAAGCGCCCGGGCGTCCCGGCCTCAATGCCCTGCGGACCACAGAATGGGAGCTTGTGACGCCGGAGATGCTCGAAAACCTTCGCAAGATCTTCGATGCCGAGCCGCAAGCCTTCCGTGAATTTAATGCGCCGATCAAGCCGCTAAAGCCAAACGAATTGCAACTGTTCGGCGTTTCTTACCGCTCCGCTCCCAGTGTTGGATTTTCATACGACATGAATCCGCTCGATCTTTCCGAAATTCTTGCCAGCATCCGCCAGGGCAAGGAAGATTCCGACTTCATGATCGCGACCACTCACACGCATGAGCCCGACAACTGGAGCGACACGCCTCCCGATTTTCTCGTGACGCTCGCGCATGACGCCATCGATGCCGGCGCCGACGAATTCATCGGCCACGGGCCGCATCAACTGCGTGGCATCGAAATCTACAAAGGCAAGCCGATCTTCTACAGTCTGGGCAATTATTTTTTTGAGCTGGATCAGCAAACCCCGGCAGGCCGCGATCAGTACGAAGCATTCGAAATGGATCCGTCAAAGGTCACCGACTACGAGCTGAACCAGATCGATCTCAAAAAGTATTTCAACAGCGAAATCTGGTATCAGAGCGTAATCGCTGTGAGCAAGTATGAGCACGGAGAAGTCTCTGAAATCCGCTTGTATCCGGTGGAACTCGGATTCACGATGCGCGGTGCGGATCGCGGTGTCCCGCGCATCGCCTCGCCGGCGGCGGCGCAGGCCATCCTCGCAAGGCTGCAAAAACTCTCGCAGCCGTTCCACACCGAAATCCAAATCGATCACGACGTCGGCATCATCCGCCTGGCGCAGTAGCCCCGGCAATCGGCAAAGGCGTCGCGCTAAATTGATGGAGAAACACGTATCGGTTTATTTCTTCCCGCTCGTGGCCGGCATTCCCAAATTCCGATAAATCCTCCATCGGCCATCGGCTTCGCGCTCCCACACCGTCAGATAATTCCCGCCGGCTTTGTGCCCGTCCGGATACGTCGCCCACGATTCGCCCCATTCATACACAAAATTCCCGCGCTGCACCGATCCCACGCTCGTCACCGTCGCCGACACCGCCTTGCCCGTCTTCGCCACGCGCGCCTTGAGCGACGCTTCGATCGCCGCGCGTCCTTTTTCGCATGCGCCGCTCGGCCCGCACGAAAGCGCATCTTCCGCAAAGGCATCCGCGACGGGCGCCATGTCTCCGCCCTTCATTGCGTCAATCCACGCCTGATTTCCCGCGTCAATGTCTTTCCGCGCCGCCGCGCCGATCGATTTCGATTGCCCAAAGCCCGCCGTCGCACTCAGCAGAACAGAAATAAGAAAAACTACAGTTAGCAGAATTCGTCGCACGTCATCACCTCAGTTTTGTGATCGTCTCGGCGCAAACCAATCGCACCGCCATCGCCTCGCCGTCGAAAGTATCACAGCCCGCCCGTGCAATGAGCCATGAAATCACCGATTTCTTCGTACTATACCTATCTTTTTCCTTGACTCTAATCTAACGATCTAGTATATAAATTGCCCTAGGCTGGAGAGCCAGCCAGACAATTCGCGCAGGAGAAGTGCAACGCCACCTGTCGGTGGCGTTTTTCGTTTATGGAGCTGTCAAACCACAATTCGACGCACCAATCCTCGCAAGTCGCCTCAAATCTATTCAATCTAAAGGAGAAAACCGGAAATGTCCCCGAACGACCCTCCTCACAAAATCCTTCTCGATCCCAAATTCTATAAGACCATCTCTGCTCGCCGTACATCTCAGGGCCTTCCGCCGCTCGGCGATAGTTCGCCCTTCGCTTCAGCCCCCGCGGACGATGCCGACGAGCGCGAACAAAAGGCTCTCGACGAGCTCCGCCGCCGCGCCGCCGAAGAAGAGGTCGAAGAGGAGAGAAACGCCCGCGCCGCTCGCAGCAGCGCCCGCCCCATCCTCAAGCATCGCCGCGAGACCATCCCCGGCTTCGACCGTCACCGCCGCAAATGCCAGATATGCAATCACGACTACATGGAAGACATTGAAGAGGCGTACTTTAACTGGACCAGCGCCGCCTTCATCCTCGAGCAGTTCGATATCGCATGTCAGGACACCATCTACCGCCATGCCCGCACCGTTGGCCTCGATGTCCAGCGCCGCGAAAACTCTCGTTTCGCCATCGAAAAGCTCATCGAGGACGTTGACCATGTCACCGTCACCGGCTCAACCGTCATTCGCGCCGTCCGCGCTCTTTCTCTCATCGACGGCAAAGGCCGCTGGACCGACCCTCCCGCGAAGCACATCATTCTGAGGGCCAAGGACCTGTCCTGCCAGGGCGTCGCCTCCATCACCGGCCCTCCGCTCACCCTAAAGCCTGCCGACGCCCTCATCGCCCCATCTGTGACTCAGCCCGCCGCTCCCTCGGCGAATTCAGGCCCACAGCAATCAGTGATCAGTTCTACCGCCTCGCCGGCCTCAACACCCGAATCGGCGCCTCCTCCCAATCCTCTGCCGTCTGAGGGGCGGGGAAAAGAAGGCTCGTCACTCGTCGCTAATCACTCGCCACTGAATTCTAATCGCTTGTCCTATGAAGAATTAGAAGTTGACCTAACTCACACAAAACAAAAGGGGGGAGGTCGTTCTAATCGCTGATTCTTTCGACTTTTTGAAAAACTTTGCGATTTCGGACACTTGCCGAATCCATGAAATGGAAGCCAAACGCGGGCAACGAGGTAAACATGAAGAAGGGAATCGCCCGCGGCTCAACTCGACCAGCCACCGGCATTCGGCTCAACGCGACGACGCGGGCAAGGCTCGTCTTTGCCAGTCACTCGTCACTAGTCACTCGTCACTTTTTTTTCCGGCGGGCGGCTTCGATGGGGGCTTCTGGTTCGGTCATGCGGATGGGGTCGAGGATTTCTTTCATGAGCTTGTCGTCGAGGAGCTTGCGTTCGAGGGCGATTTCCGTGACCGTGCGGCCGGTCTTGACGCTTTCCTTGGCGATCTCTGCCGCGGCCAGATAGCCGATATATGGATTGAGCGCGGCGGCGACGGAAATCGTGGCGTTGGCGTAGAAGCGGCAGCGCGCCTCGTTGGCCTGAATGCCGTCGATGCATCTCTCGGCCAGTTGGCGCATGGTGTTCTTGAGGATTTCGGCGGCGTGCAGGACGTTCCAGGCCATCGCCGGCATCATGACGTTCAATTCGAGCTGGCCGGCCTGCACGGCAATGGCCGTGGCGGCGTCCGCGCCGATGGCCTGGAAGCCGACCATGGCGGTCAGCTCGGCCATCACCGGGTTCACCTTTCCCGGCATGATGGACGAGCCGGGCTGGAGCGTAGGCAACATAATCTCGGCGAGACCGGTGTTAGGCCCGCTCGAGAGCAAGCGCAAATCGTTGGCGATGCGGATCAGCTCCAGCGCGAGATTGCGCAGCGCCGAGGACGCCATGGACATCGCGAGATTCGATTGCATCGCGTAGCGCAGGTCGTCGGTGGCGATGAGTTTTTGGCCGGAAACTTTGCTCAGTTCGGCGACGACGAGCTTTTGGAATTTCGGATGCGTGTTGACGCCCGTGCCGACGGCGCTGCCGCCGAGGCCGACTTCGCGTAGAAAATCCTGTGCGCTGCGCAGCGCACGAATGGCGCGGTTGATTGCCGTCGAATAGCCGCGAAATTCCTGGCCGAGCCGCACCGGCACCGCGTCCATCATGTGCGTGCGGCCGGATTTCAGAATGTGATCGAACTGTTTTCCTTTGCGCGCGAGCGACGCTTCGAGTTTTTCGCAGGATGCGACGACTTCGTCGAACAAAAGCAGGGAAGCGAGGCGCATGGAAGTCGGGAAGACGTCATTCGTGGATTGCCCGAAATTCACGTGATCATTGGGGTTTACGACGGAATAGTCGCCGCGCGCGCCGCCCAGAAATTCGATCGCGAGATTGGCGATGACTTCGTTTGCGTTCATGTGAAACGAAACGCCTGCGCCAGCCTGATAAACATCGACGACAAATTGGTCATTGAGTTTTCCGGCGATCACTTCATCGGCAGCGCGAAGGATCGCGTCGGCAATCTTGCCGGGGACGAGCTTCAATTTGCGGTTTGCCAGCGCCGCAGCTTTTTTTACGTATGCGATCGCTTGAATTAGTTTTGGGTGCGCGCGATATCCGCTGATCGGATAATTCTCCACGGCGCGCTGCGTCTGGCTGCCATAGTAAGCATCCGCCGGAACCTGTTTTTCTCCCAGCGAGTCCTTTTCGATTCGCGATTCCATTCTTTTCGCTCCAATCCCAGGATAATGACGAGCTACTTTAGCAGTATTTTGCCTCCATTGTATCTCTCCACTTCTTTATCGCTCTCATGCGGCTTTGCAGCATGTCCCACAGGCCATATTTCATCTAATCCGTAGACTGGAATGAAAATGACTGGTGGAGGAAGCCGCGACCTAAATGTGCGACGTCGCGAAATGAGCGGGCAGCGAAGGGTGCGGAAAGGCCAGGCGGTGAAACGCGAAAGGGCAGGCCAACATAGCGGGGGCGCGCAACAACCGCATTAGGCAATTTGAAAAGGTAAGCACAAAGGCAATGAACGCAAAAAACGCAAAAAAAACCAAAGGACAGGAACTCATGGCAGGAAAGGCATCGGTTCCCATGCTTGCGAGCGCGATGCAGACGCGCGAAAGGATTCAAATTCAGTGAGACGCACAACTGACAACGCGAGAGTTCACGCCACTCGAACGACCGTCTCGACCAGCTCCGATTTGGCGGCCGCCTTCCCGCGAGCCTTTGGCATGGATTTCGGAGGAAATGCGCGGCGAGCCCCAGTCGAGCGTTCGCATACAGAGCTCTCTTTGAGTAGCGGTGGAGCCGTGCTTTGGGCAATGGCAAGGGCGTTCTCTATCGCGCGAGAGTCGGGAACAAGCGCCGACATCCCAAGCAGCAGAGAATCCTTCCAACGCAAAGACGTCCGGCCAGAAGCACGCTCTCGCTGCCGCGCAAGAATCCAATTGGCGATGCGGGTCTGTACGTGGAGCTCGACCCATTCGTCGAGAATCTCGATCATTTGTTTTCGCAAATTGGCCCGTTCGTTTAGGCGCGCCAGTTCAAATGCCTCGAGCGTTCTATTCGAGCAAGTGGCCAGGTATTCCAGCATAGGCTTGGTTGTTTTCATTCCTTATCCCCCGGTAAGTAATGAAACAAATGGTTCAGCGAGCAAAAGAGTATACACAATGCATTAACAGTACTGCTGTGTCAATAGTCTATTACGTGGGGCTCGGCGGCGGCCTCTTATGATGCCGCAGCCATATTCAAGGGGCAGAAGGGTCAGGGAGGGAATTATGACCAGTGCCGGTGAAATTGTATCGCGCGAAGCATTCCTGCGCAAAGCCCAACGGCAACGCAACCGGGAATACATGCAGCGATGGCGGGCGAATCCCGAAAACCGGCTTAAGGAGATCGAGAGGCGCATGCGAAATAACGCTTTTCGGCGGCAGCAACGGCGGGAGTTTTCCTTGCGCAAGGTCTGTGCCTTTTGCCATGCGCGGCTGGCCATAGAGCATGTAGAGCGCCTGGTTGTCAAAGGCAACGCGTTCCGCGTAGTGGTGGTGCCGTATTGCGGTCAGTGTTAGAGCTGTGAGGCGTGTCGCGACAAGCGACAGGAGCTGTTCCGATATGCCGTAGAACGCGGCAATAAGCGACAACGAACGGCATGTCGCGGCAGAACGCGACAGAAAAGCACAATTTGTCGTATTTGGCGGTCCTTGACCGCGAATTTCGCCAAATGAGGAGAGGAGTTGCGGCAAGCAAACTTCAACACGGGTTTGCGCGGCGGGCTTTTTGACGCCAAGCACTATGCGCGAATGGGTCCCGCGATCTGGCTCTACGGGTGGTTCGTTCTGCGGCAGACGCGGGAGTGCGACGGCGTAGGGTTGGTGCTCGGTGGACACCCGGTCAGCTATCGTGAGATCGAATCCGAGACGGGCTTCTGTCGCAAGACGCTTGAACGCTGGATGCATACGCTGCGCCGCGCCGGCTATATCGAGACGTCCGCTGCGTCTGCTGGCGTTGTGGTCCGAATCACAAAAGCGAAGAAATTCTTCAGAGCGGCAAGCGGCAAAGTTTTCCACAGCCCTGTGGAAAACCGATTTGCACAATCCTCAAATTTGAGGACGGAGAGCCGCAATTTCGACGCCTGCGCTCCTCAAACTTGCGAAGAGCCACCGCAAAATCGAGGGAGGTGTGGAGCGCAACAGACTGATGCGCGTGCACATGCGCCGAGGATAGGTAGTGGAGAAATAACGGAAAAAACCAATAGGATCTGTACGACCAGCTCCTATTTCCACAGCCCACAGGAAAAGAAAACGCAAAACAAAAATCCCTGTTCGGAAAAACGCGAAGAAGCGCACGGATTTGAGCGCATCGGCAGCGACACGACGATCGGCGTGCTGAAAGCCGAAATGCAACGGCGCGAGTGGCGTTTCCGGCGCGACCAGCGCGAGGAAGCTCTGCGGCGCGAATTGCGCGCCGGGGCAGGGCCGCAGCTGGATCGGGAATGAGCATGAAGCGAAATGTCGGCATAAGAACGAGCATACGATGAGAGGCTTGCTGCGCTGCGAGCTAGGACACGGAGCGACGCCGCGTCGCGGGTGGCGGATGGCGTGGTATGAACCGCGCCGGCGCATCGGCGTATTTTTCCCCGTGCCGCTCCACTGGCTGGCGCGCGCAATCCGCGAATTCGTTTGGCGCATAGGCCTGGCGCGGCGTGCGCCGACACGTGAGCAGCAAGACGTTTTCGATCTGCATCGCGTGCAGCACGAACGCCAGAAACTCGCAGCGGAATACGCGCGCGGCTACCTCCAGGGATGGCACGAATGCCTCGCCGAGTGCATCGAGACGCTCGAGTCCGCAGACGAAGATCCGTGGAGCAATTGAACCGGCCACCAGCAGCGGGCGCAGCGGAGAAGTCGCCAGCTCAGCCGCTCGTGCAAGGGGGGGATGATGAAGCCACAGGAAATTTTCGACTCGTGCCACGCACGCTATCGCGGGCTTCGCGCGTATTTGAAAGGCCAGATGTCCGCGATAGATCTGGATACGCCTTCCTCGGGCTATCTGTGGCGGCCCGAGCGAGCGCGCGCGGAAGAATACGTCGCCGATTTCGAGATGATCGCGGAACGTGCGCTGCGGCGTCCGGAATGGAAAGGCCGTTTGAAGCTCTTTCGCATTTATTTCCTGCGCGACGCCGACTACGGCCGCGCCATCACGCTCGTCGGCGTTTCGCCAAACACTTTCGATTATTGGACAAAAGAAGTGAAAAAAGCCTGCGGCCGCGAATTCAGCCGCGCCGGCCTCTATCCTCCGCGCCGGTATTTTCAGATGCACGGAGAGTAAATCCATGCGCGAACGTGTCTGCTACGCTGAAAGTAAAAAGTCGCACAGTTCACGGATTGACCACATCCCAATCGCGGCACTGACAAAATGCGAACGCGCGGCCTGCGTTTGCTCCTTTGCGTAAATTAGTGCCGATCGCCGTGATGGTGGCGCCACTGCCAGTATTCGTCCTGGTCTTCGCGGCTGCGGTACTTGAAATTTTCGTGTCGGCGGTGGGTTTCGTGTTCCCATTGCTCGTAATAGACCGCTTCGTCATGATCCCAAACGTGGTAATCGTGATAGTCGGGATCGTAGACGCGGTAATATCCGTGCGCCGCGCATCCGCCCATGGCCACGAGCGCCGCAAAGCCGCCGATCAGCAGCAGGGAACTAAGCCATCGGGAAACGTTGCTGTAGATTTTGCGCATGTGCTTCATCCTCCTCATGAGTTTGTCATCCACTGTCCCGTGGCTGCCGGGAAAATTCGCAGGATGTGTTTCGGGGAGAAACGCACGCGCTGGGAGGATGCCCCGTCACGCTGCCTGCATTCTTGCAAACACCGCGCGCGGGGAAAAGTTTCGCCGCCACGCGGCTTTATCGCAGAAAGTCTGCTTGCCGCAAACGCGCTGCCGGGCGGTGCGGATGCAAAAAGAGAGCTAAAATCGAATAATCAGCGCTTCGGAGATCTGGAAATTGTGCTGATGGAAGGGCGTGCCGAGCGTCGCGCCGGGATACGTGACGATGGTGTCGCCAATGTCGAAGCGCAGTGCGGCGTGTTTCGTCGCGCGATATTCGATGACTTCGCCGTAGTTGAACGCGAAATCCGTGGCGTTCGAAAAACCAAGCAGGCCGACGGGGTTATTCGAACTGGTCTGATACGCCAGCCTCGTGGAGAAAAATGGCGCGACCGCAGGCGAAAATGCCGGCAGGGAAGACGGAATCACGCTGCCCGAATTGTCCAGCACGCGGCTGAAATTGACGAAGCCCGGCCGGACCACGCTGTAAAATCCCCATTTGCGCGTCGTCGGCCCAAAGCGCAGGCCGAAGAGTCCTTCCGTGACGCGCCCGCCGGAAATCGCCGTCGGCGCGCTGCCGTTGTCGCCGAAAAAATCCATCGTGGAATCAAAACTCACCCAGCTCGAAAAATTGTAGGTCAGATTCGCGCCCAGGCCGTTGTTGGTGGTCATGCAGGTCGCGCCGCTGCTGCAGAGCGTAGGCAGATTGAGCGTCGCATAGTGCGCGCCCAGTTCCCATTTGGAGTTGTCGGCGAAATTTTGCGCGCGCGCAGAGGGCGCGGCGGCCAAAAGCAGCAGAAGTGCGGCAAACGCCGGCAAAAAAAGCGGGCGCTGCAAAATCGTGGCTGACTTGCGCATGGAGGCTCTCCCAACTTTCGTCAGTGGGTCCCGGCGCCGCAAGCTTGCTGCCTGTCGGCAGGCGCCGCCATTATCGCGCTCGCCTCACTTCCGCGCAAGGAGAAATGCCAAATTCACGTTAGAATATCGGCATGCCACGGGTCGCCCGGATACAAATCGTCCGTAGTGCATCCTCGCGCGCGGAGCGCCGCGCATGACTGCCGCTCGCCTGGCCGCGCTTGTCGTCGGCGCGCTGATCCTGATCTTCGTTTTGTGGGAAGTCTTCGAGACGATTATTCTCCCGCGGCGCGTGACGCGCATGATTCGTTTCGCGCGCTACTACTATCGCGGAAGCTGGCTCGCCTGGCGGCAAATCGTGCGCTGGATGGCTCCCGGCAGCCGCCGCGAGACGTTTCTCAGTTACTTCGGACCGCTTTCGCTCCTCGGACTTTTTGTCGTTTGGGCCGTGGCGCTGATTCTCGGTTTTGCGCTGATTCACTATTCTGCCGGCTCGGCGATCAATCTCGCTCCCAATGAACACAGCGGTTTCCGCGCCGATCTGTATCTGAGCGGCACGACGTTTTTCACTCTCGGCCTCGGCGACGTCACGCCGCGCACGGAACTCTCGCGCCTCATCACGGTTCTCGAAGCGGGCCTCGGCTTCGGATTTCTGGCCATCGTGATTTCTTATCTGCCTGTGCTCTACGGCGCGTTTTCCAGCCGCGAAGTGAATATCTCGCTCCTCGATGCGCGCGCTGGTTCGCCGCCCGCCGCTTCCGAACTTCTTCGCCGCCATTCCGAACCGCACAGCGTGGCGGCACTCCAAGAGTATTTGCACGACTGGGAAATCTGGGCCGCCGAGCTGATGGAAAGCCATCTCTCGTACCCTGTGCTCTGCTATTTCCGTTCGCAGCACAATAATCAATCCTGGCTCGCCGCGCTGGCGACGATTCTCGACACGTCCGCGCTGCTGGTCGCCTACGGACAGGGCCCCGTGCGCTGGCAGGCCAAGCTGACATTTGCCATTTCGCGCCACGCCATCGTGGATCTTTCGCAGGTGCTCAATGCGCCGCCGCGGCCCGGCGCGCACGAACGCCTCCCCGCAGAAGAATTGCAGAAATTGCGCGAACTGCTCATCGCCGCAGGACTTTCAAAGTGCAGCCACGAAGAGGACGCGCGCCTGAATCAGTTGCGTCAGATGTACGAGCCTTACATCCTCGCGCTCTCCGACCGCCTGCTCATGCCCGTGGGCGGCTGGGCGCCGGAAAAAGCCATTCGCGACAACTGGCGAACTTCCGCCTGGGCGCGCATCTCCGCCGACGCTGCGGCTTCCTCGCGTCCTCACGCCGCGCATTCCGCGCATCGCGCCGCCTCGCTCGACCCCGACGAAGAAGAGCATTTCTAGCGCGCCTTTCAACTTCACGTTCGCGAGGAGAGGGTCCGCCTCTATTCCGTGATCACATGGTCCGCCCATTCTACGAGTCTCACAAGAATCGCTGGGCTGCCGAACTTCGCTCCCCACTGGTCCAGATCCGACTGCATCACGCTTCGCGCGCGTGAGCAGGCGCCGCACGCGTAAATCTGAATATGTTGTGCCACTACTTTTTCGAGCGTTTCGCTCAGCGGCGGCCAGCCCACCGGCACCACGGCCGAGACTTCGGATTTCCTCATCAATCCGACCGCCTCGCCCAGCAGAAAAATCTGTACGTCGTGTCCCGCTTCGGAAAGCGCCAGCCCGTGAAGGAACGGAAACGCAGCCTTCGTGGGATCGTCCGAGCCCCACGCGCTTTTCATCATAATTTTCAGTTTCTTCTTTTCCGTCGTCTGCGCCGCTGCGGCGCCTGCGGCCAGAAAGGGTAGAGCAAGCAACTGTGACAGGAAGCGTCGTCGGAACATGATTTTCTCCTTAGGTGATAGGTAAAATATTTCGCGGAGAATACGCTCGTTCCGTCGCGATGTCCAGCCGCGCTCGCTTGCGTTGAAAAAAACGCCCGCGTGGAAAACTCCTGCGAGCCAGCGCGAAACCACGAAGCAATTGCGTTCGGTTTTCGATAGCTCTGATCCCGGTCATGCGCTGACTGGAATTCGCTTGACCAACTGCGCTAAGATTCGCGCCACGGAACTCCCTAGGCCAGGGTCGCACATAACGCGCGCCAGTTGAACCGCTTGCTTGCGCGCAAAGGAGTCAGGACATGACCTTCCTCGCGTACCCCGTTCCCGCCGTAAGCGGTAGCTTGGCGCTCGTCGCCTTCAGCACCGGCCGCATCGCGCTCGCGATTGTTCTTTCCGCATTTGTTGCTTCCTTCACGGATTGGTTTTTCGGCGGCACGCTTTTTCATAGCAAATACATGGCCTATCCGGAAATTTGGCGCCAGAAGCCCGGCGACCGCGCCGCCGAAAACGCCGCCGTCGCGTGGGCGATGATTCTCGGCCTGCTGACGTCCGCCGCCTTCGTCTGCGCCTGCCTCGCCTTTGCCATCTCCGGTTATGCGCACGCTCTCGAGTTCGCCGCGCTGATTTGGCTCGCCGTCCCCTTGCCGCTGCTCATCACCAACGCGCTTTTCATCAAGATGCATCCGCTCACCGTCGTCGCGCATTCCCTCGGCTGGCTCGCGCGTCTGGTGATCTCCGGCGCCGCCGTTGGCTGGCTGCTTTCCTGACGTGTCCGCCTGATAGCACAATCGCTACGTATCTCGGAATAACCTAACCCACATAAGACTTCGATTCCCTTGACGTTGGGTTTACAATGCGCGGCATTTGTACGGCCCATCGCGGAGAAATGTCACAATCCGCAGAGGGAGTTCGCATCACGCTGCGAAACTGCAAGGCACGCTTTCGTAATCTTGGCAACGCCACGAAAGGCCACAGCATCGGCATATCGGTGATTTCCATCTTCGATTGGACCGCCGCTTCGCATTTGCTGGCACCTCGATGCTGAACCAACCAGCGCGCCGTCACCGGAAACTACTGCTGATGGTCGTTGCCGCGCTGGCAATTCGCCTCGTCGTGATGTCCTTCCTTTACCCCGGACACTTGAATCCCGCGCGCGACCACTGGAAATTCGCGGGCGAAACCGGCCGCATCGCGCGCTCCATCGCGGAAGGGAAGGGCTACGCCAGTCCGTATTTCGCCGACACTGGCCCGACCGCGTGGCTCACGCCCGTTTTTCCTTATCTGCTCGCCGGCGTTTTCAAGATTTTCGGCATCTATACGAAGGCTTCGGCGCTGGTCATCCTTTCGCTCGATTGCCTGTTCGCGGCGCTGACGTGCATTCCCGTGTTTTTCATCGCTCTGCACACGTTCGGCGAACGCGCCGCTCCGTGGGCCGGCTGGATTTGGGTTTTCTTTCCCTACTCGATCCGCTTTTCCGCCGATTTTATCTGGGATACGACGCTTTCCGTTCTGCTGATGGCCATTTTGTTTCTTGTCGTTTTGAAGCTCGAATCCGTGCCGCGCTGGTGGCCGTGGTTCGGCTTTGGCTTGCTCGCTGGAGTCACGGCGCTCACGAATCCCGTCACGCTTGCGCCCATGCCGTTCCTCGCGCTGTGGATTCTCTGGCGCCTGTATCGCAAAAATCAAAGCTGGTTCGTGCCCGGCGCCGCGGCGCTCCTTGCCGTGCTCATCGCTGTTTCGCCGTGGTTCGTGCGCAACTACCGCACATTCCATAAATTCATTCCGCTGCGCTCCGGCCTGGCCTTTGAATTTTATTGCGGCAATAACAAAGACAGTTGGCACTGGGATCCGCCCGGCTATCATCCTTCCGATAACCAAACGGACTGGCAGGAGTATCAGCAACTCGGCGAAGTAAATTACATGGCGCTCAAGGGACGCGAGGCCCGCGCGTTCATTGCGAACCACAAAGCGCTCTACGCGATGCAAACCTTGCGCCGCGTTGTCTACATCTGGACCGGCTTCTGGAGTTTCAGCGCGCGCTATCTCGCCGAGGAACCATTCGATCCGCCGAACATTTTCTTCTGCACCCTGTTTTCGATTTTCGCGTTTTGGGGTCTGCGCGTTCTCTGGCGTTCAGCTGGCGCTGCGGCTGCTATGCCGTACACTATCGCTTTCATTTTTTTCCCTCTCGTCTATTACCTCACCCATCCGGAAGATTATTACCGCCGCCCGCTCGATAGCCTCATGGTCGCTCTCACGGCGGGAGCCATCGCCTCCTGGCGCGCTCGCCGCACCCGCAATTCCTCGTCGTCCAGCGTTTCCGCTGCGTGATTGACGTCTCCGCTCCGCGGACGTAGAATTGCTTTGCTCCTCAGCCGTTTGAGTCCTCCAAACACTGGCGCATCGCCGCAAAGGAGCCTGACATGCCGAAGACCCTCCGCTGCACGGATCTCATTCCCGGCTGTGATTTCGTCGCGCGCGGCGAATCCGAAGACGAAGTCGTTGCGCGCATTGCCGAGCACGTCCGCACGAAGCATCGCCTCCGCGCCATCACGCCGGAAATCTTGAAGCAGATGCGCGCGTCCGTGTACGACGAAAAAGCCAGCGCCGCGTGACGTCTCTGGCGTCGCCGCGGTTCTCGCCACGAGCGCACCGGGAACGTGTGCTTTGCCAATTCTGCGCGCTGCACAAATTAAGTGCATTGAAATTTTGCCCTTCGTTGCTGTTCCGCCATTGCATTCCCGCACGCGAGTGATATAACGCTGCGTTCAGGAGAAAACGAACTCAATCGAATGAGCGCTTCCATCCCCGCGGCTGCGGCGCCCTCGAATCGCCGTAGCGGTCGCCTTTTCTCTCGCAGCAAACTCAGCGTGCTTCCGCTTGCCGCCGCCACTTTTTTTATGGTCTCCGGCGGGCCGTACGGCCTCGAAGACGTCGTGCGCATGGCGGGCTACGCCGGCGCGATCGCGATTCTGCTGCTCACGCCGCTGCTCTGGAGCGTTCCCACAGCGATGATGGTCAGCGAGCTTTCCAGCGCCATTCCCGAAGAAGGCGGCTTCTACATCTGGGTGCAGCGCGGCATGGGACGCTTCTGGGGATTTCAGGAAGTGTGGCTCACGCTCGCCGGAAGCATCTTCGAAATGGCGCTGTATCCGACGCTCTTCGTCGACTACATGGGCCATTTCGCGCCCGCGCTCGTCTCGGGGCATCGCGCCATCGTCATCGAACTCGCACTCATCGTTGTGTGCACGGCGTGGAACCTGCTCGGTGCGCGCGCCGTCGGCGATGGTTCGATCTGGATGGCCGCGCTGCTCCTTGGCCCGTTCGCCATTCTGGCGGCCATTGCTTTCGCGCACGCCGGCACATTTTCTCCCGCGCACGCTTCGGCCGACGCATCGCCGGGCGTCATGCAGCGCGACATCCTCGGCGGCATCCTCATCGCCATGTGGAATTACATGGGCTGGGATAATACTTCGACCATCGCGGAAGAAGTCACGCAGCCCCAGCGCACGTATCCTCTCGTCATGCTCATCACTGTGATTTTCATCACTGCGAGCTACATCATCCCCGTCAGCGCCGTCGCGCGCTCCGGCATCGCCGCCACGGGCTGGACCACCGGCGGCTGGGTGGACATTGGCCGTATCCTCGGCGGCGAATCGCTTTCCATCGCCATCGCTGTTGGCGGCGCTATTGGCGCCATCGGAACGTTTAACGCGCTGACGCTTTCTTTTTCGCGTCTGCCGCTCGTGATGGCGCAGGATGGTTACTTGCCGCGCATCTTCGCGCGCACGTCCGCGAAATCCGGTTTGCCGTGGGTGGCGATCGTGGTTTGCTCCGTCGGCTGGGCCGCGTGTTTGTTTCTGAATTTCGAGCGCCTCGTCATCATTGACGTGCTTTTGACCGGCCTGAGCATTCTGCTCGAATTTTGGGCGCTCGCGGGTCTTCGCCTTCGCGAACCGGATTTGCCGCGGCCTTATCGCGTCCCCGGCGGTCTGCTCGGCACGATTGTCATCGGCATTCCGCCGCTCGCGCTGATGGTCGCCGCGTTCGTGCGCAATCGCACCGAAGCCATCGGCCGTTCGAGCTCGCTCACCGTCGCTCTCGTCCTCATCGCTCTCGGCCCGGCGCTCTATTTCCTCGCCCGCCCGCGCGCAAAGTCCGCACCCCTCGACGCCGAGACAAAGGTCGAAAGCGAAAAGATATGAATCTCGCCGATGCCTTGCACGGCAGAGTTTATTGTTTTTTGGGCGCAGCCTTGGGCGCCGGAGAAATCACCAGTCCGGTCGCACAGAGATCCTCGATGGGCTGGCCGGGCTTGTATTCCAACTTTTTTGGCGGCGCGCAGCCTTTTTCGCGCGTCAGCAGACTGGGTTTGCCGACTTCTTCAATGTCCGCTTGCGCGGCGATAGGCGCCAATTCCGTTTTCATTTTTTCAAACGCAGCCGTCTGAACGACGAGGTTTTCCTTCTTCGGCAGAAACAGAATCTCTCGCTGCGCATCCACCATCCGGCGATAAAACGGAGGATGAGTGCGGAACCAGCTGGCGCTATTCACGTAGCCCGCGTGCGTGGCCATTTTGTCAAAAAAGCGCGTAAACCCTGTGGGATCGTATCCGGCATTCCACGCGTACTGCACGCCGAGCTGATCCGCTTCGAGTTCGTAATCCCGGCTGACGCCCAGCAGCTTCAGGTCGATCATCATTCCGAGTCCGTAAAATCCATACTGCAATGCATACGCCAGGCCGATTCCCGCGGCGCCGCCCGTCAGTACAATCGCTCCGATTTGCGCAACCTGATAAAAAATGCCGGCAACCGTGGCGCGCTTCATCAATTTATTGCTGTGCCGCGCCACATCATGTGAGACTTCATGCGCCAGCACGCCCGCCAGTTCCGACTCGTCGTCGGCTTCTTCCAGCAGGCCGCGCTCGACGAAAAGGTATCCGCCCGGCAGTGCGAAGGCATTCACTTCGCGCGATTGCAGCACGGTCACGTGCAGCGGCAGCTTCCAGTCGGAATGGCGCGCGATATCCTGCGCAACTCCATTCACATAATCTTGTATCGCTTTGTCGGGCAGCTCCGGTGGCAGGAGTCCCTTTTGATGCAGTTCGCGTACAGCATCCTCGCCGACGCGGATATCGTCCTGCGGATTGACAGCGATTGTGCGGAAACCGATGTCTTTGATGTCTCCCCAGCGCCGCTCGTTATAGGCGCCGCTCGCAAGCTGCTGCTCGATGAGCGCGTGTGCCGCGGGCCAGTTTTCGATGATGTCCAGTTTCGCGGCGAGATTGTCATACGCAGTGGGGATGGCCTGTTGCGAGAGAACCTGCGCTTCGCTCTTCAATAAATCGAGATTCTGAATCCGGCAATGCATATCTTTTCGCTCGGCTTCGCTGATCTTCGCCGTGGTCTGCTTCAATTGCTTCTGTGCATCGTTGATCTGGTTGTCGTAATTCTTGGCGTGGCTTTTGAAGCGCTTCACGCACGCCGCTTTGCCGTTGGTGAGCGCCATGCGCTGGTTTTTGATCTCCGCTGCCGTGAAATGCAGCTCCGGCGCGACAGTGAAAATGTCGAGATACGATTTGTCGAGGTAGCTTCGCAGCGGAAGTTTTGCCGGAGCCGTGCTTGGCGCTTGCTGCTTGCAATACGCAGCCTGTGAAAGTGCCGGCATTAGAATCAGCAGCCCGGAAAGAATCGATACGAGGGATTTTCTCGCCCAGCCATTCGCGCGATTCATCGCATGCCTCCCCCCAGTCGGCTTTCGAAAGTCTATTCTTCTGTGCGTACGCACATCAGTGACTCATATCACAGGCAGTTGTGATGGAGCTGATTATCTGTTTTGTGGATCGTGGCCTCTTTCGGCGTTTTTCCGATGTACTCGCCAACGCCGCTCGCTCCCACGCGCTTCCGGCTCGCCTCTTTTGCCACAATTCCTCCTCATTTCAGCTTCCTTCTTTGAGCCGCTTGCCATAGCGCAGAACGAACGCAATCAGCCCGGCAAGGGGGCCGATTACGGAGACGAGCAGAAACATCACTTTCTGTCCGCCGGGGTCGCCGAGCAATTTCAGCTTCAGAAGCAGCAGGCTGAGCGCACCGCCCGCGCAGCCGCCGCCAACGACAAACAAAAATAAATATACGAGCAGCGAAAACGATTTACCCGTGCGAATTCGCTTCACCGGTTCTCTGCGCCAGCCTTTCACTTTGTGCGCTTTCCCGGAGCAGCCGTCGTTTGTCCATTCAGCGCGAAAATGGATTTCGCTGCCGGAGGCAGGTTTCCCATGTGCGAAAGAAATGTCACTGCGTCCCAAATCTCGTCGTCGCGCAGCACATTTTTCCATCCCGGCATGCCTGTCCAGCGGATTCCATGCGCCGTGATGTAGTAGTTCTGATAAGCCGGCATGTCCGGCGCATCCTCGGCGAACTGCGGCGCCGGGGGATTGAGCGTATCCGCCAGCGGCGAGCGCGTATGCACCGGATCGCCATGGCACATCGCGCAATGCTCCAGATAAATCGTGGCGCCGTGCACCAGATTCGCTTCTGTCGGCGGGCGGGGATTCGTCAAGTGCGGCGCGCTGCGATCCACGCTTTCATCCAGTGCATGCATCGCCAGCCGCGTCTCCGTAGCGGAAGGTTGCTGATCCGCGCGCATGTCCATACGCCCCGTCTCGGCAACGTAAAGTCCCGCGCCAATTGCGACGAAAAGTGTCACCAGCACTCCGAGCATAAAACCCTTCATCGCACCCTCCGATCAATGTCTGCTGGGACGGCTTTTCCCTGCGATTTGATTCCGTTGCTTGCGCAAATCCCCGCCCATCATACATCAAGACAAAACAGCAGACGTCCCGAGCGGTTAAGGGATGGTCTATTGTACGCAAGGACAGTTTGCTTTTGGATACCAGGACTCGAAACCGCGTTTGAATGTCCCCTTTCTTGTCTTACGCTATTGGCAGGCGAATTTCCTGGCGAAGTCCATGCCAGGACGATGTGGCCGGAACCTGGGGTGAGCCTGACCGGCCAGCACCTTAAGCATAGGTGCAACTCAAAGAATATAGGGGAGATACATGATGAAGAAGCTCATTTGGATAGCCCTTGCCTTCTGCCTGGTGGCCATGACTTCGCATGCGCAGGATGTGCCCAAGGCGGACGTAGCCTTCGGTTATTCGTACCTGCACGTCAATGGCTCAAACGGCGCGTCTGGCCTGAACACAAACGGGTTTAGCGGTTCGGCAGCCTACAACATTACCAGCATGTTCGGCGTCGTTGGCGATTTCGGCGTCTATCACGGGACGGAAAGCGGAGTCGGCCTGACGTTCGAGTCGTATATGTTTGGACCTCGCGTTTCGTTCCGCTCGAGTGATAGGTTCGTGCCGTTCGTTCAGGCGTTGTTCGGCGGCGCCCATCAAAACTCCATCACTTCCGGAGGCGTCACCGTCCCGGGAAGCAGCAACTTTGCCTATAGCTTTGGTGGCGGTACAGACATAGGCATCGCCAAAGACGGCAAAATCGCGCTACGACCGCAGTTTGATTATGTTGGTGTCAATACGAGCGGCTCCCAAACCAAGACCGAACGCGTCACCATTAGCATCGTTTTCAACCTCGGCCAGAAGTAAGACCTTCCGCTTCAGTTCATAGCAAAACTTAGGGCAGGGAATTCGGGCCGGCGCAGTCAGCCGGCCCGGACACCCACCCGCTTCGCCATGCCCCAATGTGCGAAAAATGGCGTTCTAAAATACCCGAAAATATCACTTGCATTATGCAAGTGACATTGCTAGAGTCTCGCCCGTGCCAACGAACCAATCCAGCCCGAAATCCAAGCCTCCGGCTTCAGCGTATTCTTATTCGGAGCATCGTTCGGGCTGCCCGGTGAACATCTCCCTCGAACTTGTCGGCGACCGCTGGTCGCTGCTCATCGTTCGTGACGTCATGGTTCGCGCCTATCACAGCTTCAAGCAATTCCAGCAATCCGGCGAAGGCATCGCCACGAATATTTTGACCGATCGCCTCCGCAAGCTTCAGGCGGGTGGCATCCTCGTTGCCGAGCCTGATCCGGCCGATGGCCGCCGCGTCGGTTATTACCTCACGGAGAAGGGAATCGACCTCGCGCCCGTCATCCTGGATCTCCTCGTTTGGGCCACAAATCACGAACATACCGGCGCGGCCTCGGAATTGGTGACGAAAATGGCCGAAAATCGCAGCGCGGTCATCGCCGAAGTTCGCCGCCGCTGGCGCGCGCGCGATCCCGTAGGATTTTTGCCGAGCTTCGTGGCTGCCGCCGCCGGGACCTTGCAGTTTGAGAGCCGCGATGCGAAGCCCCGCACCATCCGGTGGCCATGGGGATTGAATGTGCAAGCCGATCGTTCCCAGCAGGGTTTTCCTCTGTGGCTCGTGCGAAATCCATACGAGGGAGGCGCGGCGACCCCGCAATACGGACACGCATGATTTTTACGGAATCGAAAGAATTCTGTAATCGAAATGCAACACGAGAAGGGAATCTAGGTTGAAGTTTTCCGAAGGGAACTGCGGTGATAGAATCCAGCGCACGCTCCCGCGCGTAACCGCGAGATTCCCGTATGGAGGACTGGCGGCTCCGGCTTTCGAAGTGAAGCTGATCGCCGGGCATTCCGGAAGATCTTGAGAAAAAAAACGAATAAGGAGAAGAGACCATGGAAACGAAACCGACGCACGAGCAGGCGCAACTTCAATTGAAACTTTACGATTTGCGCCGCGAAGAGCGGTTGCGCAAGGCGCGCGACTGGTTCTTCAAGAATTTCTTCGCAGAGACGCTTGACGATGCCATGAAAATCGCCCCGATGGGTTCTGAACAGGGCGCGTTTTTCATGATGGTGGTCAGCTATTGGGACCAGGCCTGCGCGATGCTGAACCACGGTCTGCTCAACGAAGATCTGTTTTTTGAAACCACCGGCGAATTTGTCGGCGTGTGGGAACGCATCAAGCCCACCATTCCGGAGGCGCGTCAGCGTTTTGCGAACAAGCAGTTTGTCGCGCATTTGGAGAAAGCGGCGGAACGCTTCGAAGCTTGGAGCGAGAAGCGCACGCCGGGGCAGATGGCTGCGATGCGTCAGATGATGAAGATGATGCAACCGCAGCAAGCTGGAGCAGCGAAAGCTTAGCTTTGCGCATCAACGTAAGCTGCAACTGAAGTCTGCGCGCCTTGCTGGGGGCAGGGATGCGAGAAGGGTCTGCTTTTTGTGGGGCCCAAAACCACATCTCAAAGGAGAAACACATTGACCCCCAGTATAATCAGGGCGATTGCATGTTTTTCGTTATTGGCGGGTCTGGGCGCGGCGATGCCGGTTCGCGCCCAGAATTCCAAAACGCCGTATCCGAACATGGCTCCGATCAGCCAGTACATGATGGCGGACCGCAACGCCGAAATCGCTCTGGCGCGCACCGCCGCGCCGGAGTCCATCTCCCGCGACGCAGAGATTTTGGTCCTCGGTGCGCATGGTTACGAGACTGCCGTCAAAGGCACGAATGGTTTCGTGTGTGTGGTAGAGCGATCATGGAGGGGACCGTTTGGCGACCCGGAGTTCTGGAATCCAAAAATTCGCGCTCCGATCTGCTACAACCCGCCCGCCGCGCGATCCATTCTACCTGCCATGGAGAAGAGGCAAGAGATGCTCTTGGCTGGGCTGTCCAAGAACCAGGTGATCCGGCGCATCGAAGCCGCGTTCGACAAGAAAGAACTGTCCACTCCGGAAACTGCTTCGATGTGCTATATGATGTCGAAAGAAGCGTACGACGGCGATCACAAGCGCCCGCTATCCCATCTGATGTTTGAAGTTCCGCCCATGGACGGCGCGACCTGGGGCGCCGGTCTACCTGACTCCCCGGTCATACAAGGGTGGCAAGATGTATCTCAAGGTGCCCCCGAGCCGATGACGGAGTTTATCGTTCCCGTGGCTAAGTGGTCGGACGGAACACCTGCGGAGGGCAACCAATGAGTCGAAAGCAATTTACCGCAACGGTTCTCCTGATTTTGGCTTTGGTCCTTGCGTTCGCGACACCTCAGGGAACGCAGGGACAAGACAACAATGGTCCGTATCCAAAGATGGCGCCGATCAGCCAGTACATGATGGCGGATCGCGACGCCGAAATCGCTCTGGCGCGCACCGCCGCGCCGGAGTCCATCTCCCGCGACGCCGAGATTTTGGTTCTCGGTGCGCATGGCTATGAAACTGCCGTTAAAGGCACGAATGGTTTCGTATGCCTGGTGGAACGATCTTGGGGGGCCGGCTATGCCAGCGCCGAGTTTTGGAATCCCAAGAATCGCAGCCCAGACTGCTACAATCCGCCGGCCGCGCGGTCCATGCTTCCGCTGCTTCTGAAGAGGACCGAGCTGGTTTTGGCTGGCGATTCAAAAGAACAAATCATGGCGGGAGAAAAGGCCTTCGGCACCAAAGGAGTGCCCGCTCTCGAGCCGGGAGCCATGTGCTACATGATGTCTAAGGAAGCGTATCTGACCGATCAGGGCAACCACAACCTGGCCCACTTGATGTTTTTCGTTCCGAAAGGCACCGCTTGGGGCGAAAGTCTGGCTGGATCGCCGGTTCAGATGCTTCGACCAGATGTTCCGGGCGCTCCCATCCCCGTAAGCTTATACATCATTGCTACGCCAGTGTGGTCGGACGGAACGTCGGCAGTCTCAGAGTAACGCTGGAAGTGCTGGAATAGCTTTTCTCCGTGACGGAATTTGGAAGTAACGGCCGAAGTGATTAGTGTAGCTGCAAGAGCGCAGTCAAAAAATTGCGAAGGAGCGAGTGATGAGCAAAGTTCGAGTTCTGGTGGGGACGCGCAAGGGCGCATTCGTCTGCTTGGCGGATGGCAAACGCGACAAGTGGGAAATCAGCGGCCCGTTCTTTGCCGGCTGGCCGGTCTTTCACATGAAAGGTTCGCCCGTGGACCCGAATCGTATCTTCGCGTCGCAGGTCAGCGATTGGTTCGGCCAGATCATTGAGCGCTCCGATGATGGCGGCAAGACCTGGATTCAGCCCGGCACTCCTCCCGGCCAGAAGAATGTCGACGAGCACGGCTTCGCGAAAGGCGAGAGCAACAAATTCGTCTACGACACTTCCGCCGAAACCGGCAAGCCGCTCACCACGCATCAGTGGTACGACGGCACGCAGCATCCCTGGGAATTCAAGCGCGTCTGGCATCTCGAGCCTTCGCTCACCGAGCGCGACGTGGTTTACGCCGGCATCGAAGACGCCGCGCTATTCCGGTCCGGCGATGCGGGAAAATCTTGGCAGGAACTTTCCGGCTTGCGCGGCCACGGTACAGGCCCGAAATGGCAGCCCGGCGCTGGCGGCATGTGCCTGCACACGGTGATTCTCGATCCCAGCAATCCCAAGCGCATTGTTATCGCCATTTCCGCTGCGGGCGCGTTTCGGACCGATGATGGCGGCAAAACCTGGAAGCCGATCAACAAGGGCTTGCGCTCGAATTATCTTCCCGATCCCGGCGCGGAGATCGGCCACTGCGTTCATCATATCGCTATGCATCCCAAGCGCCCGGGAATGCTGTTCATGCAGAAACACTGGGACGTGATGCGCTCAAACGACGCCGGCGACAACTGGACCGAAGTCAGCGGCAATTTGCCCACGGATTTCGGCTTCGTCATTGACGTCCACGCGCACGAACCGGAGACGATTTATGTCGTGCCCATCAAGAGCGATGGCGAGCATTTCCCGCTTGATGGCAAGCTGCGCGTTTACCGCAGCCGGACTGGCGGAAACGAATGGGAAGAGTTGACGAAGGGTCTCCCGCAGCGCGATTGCTACGTCAACGTGCTCCGCGACGCCATGGCCGTGGACACGCTCGATAAATGCGGCATCTACTTCGGCACCACCGGCGGGCAGGTGTACGTTTCTCCCGATGGCGGCGATAACTGGAGCGCCATCGCCCACGATCTTCCCGCCGTGCTTTCAGTGGAGGTGCAAACTCTGGCGTAGCGCGCCGGAAGCAGCGCACACTTCGGCTGGGGCGGTATGCAAAGCAGAACAGGGATTCAGTAGGGAAATGGGGTAGAGAAAGAGAAAAAGTAAAATGGTGCAATGCAAATCGAAGTGCAGCAGGATATTCGCAATCGCCATTTGTGGAATCACGGGTTTGCTTTTCGCGCTGGCTCCGCGGGCGGCGCAAGCGCAAAATTCCCAGCCGCAATATCCCCGCATGGCTCCCGTTTCCGAATATTTGATGAACCGTGACGCGGAGATTGCTTTGGCGCGCAGCGGCGCGCCGGAATCGATTTCGCGCGATGCGACGATCCTCGTTCTCGGCCGCCACGGCTACGAAACCGCCATCACAGGCACGAATGGCTTCGTCTGTTTCGTCGAACGTGGTTTTGGAGCGCCGTTCGATTTGCCGGAATTTTGGAGTCCGAAAGTTCACGGCGCCAACTGCATCAATCCGCCTGCGGTGCGTTCTGTTCTGCCCATCATCCGCGAAAAAACCGAATTGCTCATGGCCGGCAAATCAAGAGCAGAAGTCGTCGCCGCGCTCAGCGCCTCCTTCGCCAAGAAGGAATTTCCCGCCTTGGAGCCAGGCGCGCTGAGCTACATGATGGGCAAAGGCTCGTACCTTACGGATAAGGGGAAACACAACGCTCCCCATCTGATGTTTTACACCGCGTCAGACGACGCTTCTTGGGGCGCAAATGCGGCCGGCTCCCCGATTGGAAGCATTTCCTTCTGGGATTTATCCGATCACGCGTATCCTCGGCTCAAGGAGCTGCCCGTGATTAATGTTTTCCCTATCAGCACGCGAAGGTGGTCGGACGGAACATTCGCAATTCCTAAGGGATAATTGGGGCAACAGAATCGAAGCAGAGAAGGAGCAAACGATGCAACTCATCGCGCACGTGAATTTCAACGGTAATTGCGAAGAGGCATTCAATCTCTACGCGCAGGCCCTCGGCGGCAAAATCCAGTCCATCAGTCGCTATTCCGACGCGCCCGGCCGGCAGGATGTCCCGCCGGAGTGGGGGAGCAAGGTCATGCACGTCATGCTCGTCGCCGGCGATCAGACGCTTATGGGCTGCGACGCGCCTCCGTCGCATTACCACACGCCCGCCGGAATTATTGTCACGATTCAACTCAACGACATTGCCGCCACCGAGCGCATCTACAATGCCCTCACCGAAGGCGCGAAGATCAGCATGCCGCTGCAGGAGACGTTCTGGTCCCCGCGCTTCGGCATGTTCACGGATCGCTTCGGCATTCCCTGGATGGTGAATTGCCGGCAGGTCGCGCAGCAATCCGCGTGATGCGATGAGTTCGCAGCCGCACGCAACGGCTCGTTCGACGGTCACCGTCGCGCTTCCCGCGCATCTGCGCACGCTCGCGCACGTCAATGGCGATCTGAAGCTCGAAGTTCAAGGCCCGGTCACGCTGCGCTCTGTCCTCGACGCCATCGAGGCGCGCTATCCCATGCTGCAAGGCACGATTCGCGACCACGCCACGCACGAGCGCCGTGCCTACGTCCGCTTTTTCGCTTGCGCCCAGGATTATTCGCACGTGTCTCAGGATACGCCGCTGCCAGAAGCCGTCGCATCTGGCGCGGAACCGTTTCTTGTCATCGGCGCCATCGCCGGCGGCTAGCAGGATAGTGCAGATAGGAGTAAGGGCATGTCAATTCTCTACGATCTGAAAGTCGCGACGCGGTCGCTGTCTCGCGCTCGCGCGTTATGGCTCACCGTAGCCGTCACTCTGGCCCTCGGCATCGGCGCGAACTCCGCCATCTTCACGGTGGTTCGCGGCGTCCTCCTCCGGCCGCTGGCCAATCGCGACGAAGACCATCTGCTCTACATTCGCCAGAGCGCTCCCGGCATGGGCGTCGAGAACGCCACCTTCTCCATTCCCGAAATTCAGGATATCGGTGCGCGCCTCAAGACCATCAAGGAGTTTGGTACTTTCTCTGAGATCGACTTCACCGTCCTCGGTCTTGGCGAAGCGCGCGAGGTTCACGCCGGCGTCGTCGACGGCAATTATTTCGACGTCATGGGCCTGCATCCTGTTCTCGGTCGCCTGCTTGGTCCCGGCGATGATGGCCCCAACGCCGCCGGCGCCGTTGTGCTGACGTATCGTTTCTGGACCACGGATCTGCATTCCGATCCTTCCGTGCTCGGCAAGACCGTCCGCCTCGGCAGCATCCAGGGAACGCGCTCGGCGACCATCATCGGCGTCCTCCAGCCTTCCGTGCCGTACCCGGTGGAAACGCAGCTCATCGCCAACATCGTCACCAGCCCGCATCATCTTTCGGCCACCATGGTTCAGGGCCGCGAGCATCGCATGACGGAAGTCTTTGGCCGCCTCGCCCCGGGCTCCACGCTCGATGCCGCGCGCGTCGAACTTCGCGTCGTCTATGGCGCCATGCTGTCCGCGCATCCTGAGGTGTACAAGTCGCAAGACCAGTGGCAAATCGGCGCCACGCTCATGCACGACCAGATCAACTCGCGCGCGGAGACCATCCTGTGGATTTTGTTCGCGGCTTCCGGTCTGCTCTTTATCATCGCTGGCTCCAACGTCGCCAATCTGATTCTCGCGCGCACCGTGCGCCGCGAATCCGAAATCGCCATCCGCTCCGCGCTCGGCGCGTCCACAGCTGCGCTGCGCCGTTCGCTGCTGGCGGAAAGCCTGCTCCTGTGCGGCAGCGGAGCGCTTCTGGGTGTGATTATCGCCGCGCCGATGGCCAGGATCCTCGCGCGCTATGCGGCGCGTTTTTCCGTGCGGGCGATCGACATGCCCATTGATTTCAGCCTCGTGTGGATGGGAGTCGGCCTCGCGCTGATTGCTGCCGTTTTTCTCGCATTTGTTCCGCGCCTTCCGTCTGGCGATTCCTCGCGCGGCTTCAGCCTCTCGACGAATGGCACGCGCGTCACCGGCGGAAGCAAGCGCCGCCTGCGCATTTTTGCTGTGACGCAGATCGCCGCCTCGTTTCTCTTGCTCGCCGGAGCCGGCGCGCTGCTGCGCACTCTCCTGAAACTCGAAAAAACGCAGCCTCCCTTCGAGACCGCGCACGTCCTCGCCGTGGATTTGCCGGTGATGACCGAGGGCCGCACGCCGGATCAGGTGCGCGATTTTTATCGCCGCGTGCAGACTCAGGTCAGCGAGCTTCCCGGCGTCGTCAGCGCCTCCCAGGGCTTCGGCGTTCCGTGGCGTGACACCAACGCCCTGCAAATCAAATTTCAATTTGCCGTCGAAGGCGCCACGCGCGAAAACGGCCAGGAAGATTTGCGCGCGAACTTCCGCTCCATCGCGCCCGGCTATTTTCAGACTCTCGGCGTGCCCATCATCGAAGGCCGCGATTTCAATGCCAGCGATCGCGAAGGCGCCGAGCCTGTGGTCATCGTCAGCAAAAGCATCGCCGATCAGTTATTTCCCGGCGAAGACGCGCTCAATCATCAACTGCGCTGGACTGACGGCGTGATGAAATTCATCGGCATCGCCTACGCGCCGCGCCGCATCATCGGCGTCGTTCCGGATTTCGACGATGAAAACATCATTCCCATGCCTTCGATGACCGTCTATCAGCCCGCCGATCAGGAAGGCTGGGCGGGCCGCCTCTTCGTGCGCACCAAGGGCGATCCTTACGCCCTCGTTCCCACGCTCACGCAGATGATTCATCAGATGTCCTACAACCAGCCCGTCGAGCAGGCCAGCACGCTGCAGGATATTCGCACCCAGGTGATGTCGCCGGATCGCTTGAACGCCCTTGTCTTCGGAGGCTTCGCCGGTCTCGCGCTTTTGATTTCCATCGTTGGCGTCGCCGGCGTTCTGGCTTTCTCGGTCAGCGGACGCACGCGCGAATTCGGCATCCGCATCGCCTTGGGCGCGCATCCGCGCAGGATTTTGACGAACGTCCTGTGGGAAGGCGTGGTCATCGCCTGCCTCGGTGTTGCGGCGGGGTTTCTGCTGGGCTTCGGCCTCGAGCGCATCCTCGGCAATGCCGTCGCCCAATTGGAATCGCCTGGCGCCGTGCCTCTCATTCTTTCCTCCGCCGTGATTCTGGCCGCTGCGGCGCTGGCCTGCGCGGTTCCGGCCATGCGCGCCGCCGCCGTGGATCCCGTGCAAGCCTTGCGCTCCGAATAATCGCCGCGCTGCTTCTCGCGCTACGCCCGGCGGCCTGACGCACAATTCCGTCCCGTCAGTTGGCTTGGCGTATCGTTTCTGAGGATTTTGCAACGCGCTGCGCGGCACCTACGCGCGTCCGCGGCCAAGGAAATACCGGATCAGCGAAAATCCGCCGGTGACCGGCAAAAGAAACACCTGTCTCCAGAGCGACCCGCGCTCGCGGCTTTGTTCGTGCACGCGCTCCGAGCGCGATTTTTCGTTGGCCACCATCATCAGGGCGTACTTGGCGAAGTCCACGCCGCAGGCGTCGCATGTCCCGCCGTGCCGTTGCGAAACGCCGCAGGCCGGGCATTTATAGCGCAGCGTCATGTGGCAGCGGCGGCAGAACTGCTCCGTATCCGGATTCTGCGCCTTGCATTTGGGGCATTCCATGTTCCGATTCTACCGCGCCCGCCGCGCCGCTTTGCTCTTCCCATCGCGCCGTGTGCCGCTTGCGCGAACTGTCCTTCCGGTCAGGCGTTCCATCGACGCCCGCCGGCGTTACCGATAGAGCATCGCGCCTGAAATAGCAGGACGTCTCTATATAGTGTTCCTATATACTCGCCTCATGATCAGCGCAAACATCAAACGCGGCAGCGCCGAGCTGGCGATTCTTTCCGTTCTCGCCGAGCGCCCGCTGCACGGCTACGAAATCGCGCGCCGCATCGAGCGCCAGACGCATGGCGCATTGCGTTTCACTTTGGCTTCGCTCTATCCGCTGCTCTATCGCATGGAATCGCGCGGCTGGCTCAAGGCTGCCTGGGAAGAAACGCCCGCGGGACGCGCGCGCCGTTATTACCGTCTCGCGGCCAGTGGACGCCGGAAACTCGCGCCGCTGCGCAAAGAATGGCGCGAACTTTTCCGTGCTCTCGGCCGTCTCGCGGAGGCTCACCATGCCTGATTCGCGCTGCGATTGGCACGAAGAAACAACGCGCTTGCTCTCGGACACGAGATTCTCCGCCGCCGAGCGCGAGGAAATTTCCCGCGAGCTCGGCGACCATCTCGAGGATTTGTACGAATCTTCACGCCGCGACGGTTTCGATGACTCCGCCGCGGGCGATCGCGCTTTGGCTGAACTGCACGAAGACGCGAGGCTCGGCTTGCATCTCCGCCGCGCCCGCAAGGAGAACCCCATGAACCTCAATGACGACACGAAACGTTTTTGGCTCCCCGGAATGGCCATGCTCTTTGCCAGCGCCGCCCTGCTGGGCATGTTTCAAATCGCCGGCCTTCGTCCGCACCTCACCACGATCTCAATTTACGGAGGCCCAACCGATGCTCGCGCCGTCTATTGGCCGTTGATCTTCTATTATCCGTGGCTCTGCATTCTTCCATTTCTGGGCGCAGCGGGCGGCTATTGGTCGCGCCGCGTGGGAGGCAGCAGCGCAGTACAAGCCGCCGGACGGTTCTTCTCGACTTTCGTTTTTCTCGCTGTTTTCATGATCGTCTTACAGTTCGCAAACGTGCTCGGTGGCATGAACGGCGGAGTCCCGTTGGGCAAGACGCTCATTCCCGACGGCGCTGGCGTGATCTTGAGCTGGGTGGTCATTCCGGGGCTTGCGCTGCTCGTCGGAGTTCTGCCGTTTTTGCGCGGCAATGCTCAGCGCGAGGCCGCTTAAGGAGTGGCGCGAACTTTTCCGCGCGCGGCCGTCTCGCGGAGTTGCGCGGCCTTTGATTTTCGTTGTCATTCCGAACCTGGTCGCCCACTGTTGGCGAACGTCGGTGAGGAATCTGCAGTTTCGTGCGGTGGCGAGTTTGCGAGAGCTGACCTGGGGCCCTTCGCGAGCCTTCCGTTCACTCGGCGTCGGCTCGCTGACCACCGGTCACGGACAACCGGCCACTGCGCTTGTCTACAACTTCATTCCCGGGCCGCAGATCTGCAGATCGTAATCGTTGATGTCGCGCACGTGAAAACTATCCTGCGTGTCCGGACGCGGATTCAGCCCGCGGCGTTTCAGCTCGGCTTCGACAGCCTCGCGATTCCAGTTCTCGATCGTGTATGCGATGTGATCGATCCCCGCCGTATGCGACACGCGATCCTTCATGTTTCGCGGAATCAGCACCGATTCTCCAAAGCGCATGTAGCACTGCGTCCCATCATCGTTGTGGGGCTCCATTCCGAGCAAATCGGCGTAGAAGTCGCGCGTCTTCGCATAATCGTCGCATTGGTACGAAATATGATTCACGGAGGCGGCCTTGAAGCCGGTGCCACTCGCGGCCGCTGGTGCCGCGCCAACGCTTGTCGCGCCAATCGTCGTGCTCGTCGTAGCTGCAGCGCACAGCACAGCGAGGCCGCGAATCAGTTCGCGCCGCGATGTTTTCCCGCACGTATAATCCTCGACCATTCGCGAAATAATTTGCTCCATTGTCTCTCCTTAGATCGCGCGGGCACAGCCCCTCGAAGCCTTAGCTTCTCGGCGCAGTGGTTTGCTGATCACTGAACACCGGCCCCTGTCTTTCACTTCTGCGGCGTCCGCTCAAAAATCCTGCGAAGCTTCCTGCACATTGGGGTACATCCCGATGACCTTATGCACCTGCGTCAGCTTGAACACGCCATCGAGCATGCCGCTCGCGCCCGCAACGCGCAAATCGCCGCCGGATTTCTTGAGCCTTGTAAAGGACTTCACCACCTGTCCCACTCCGGCGCTGTCAATTAAGCGAACTTCGCTGAGGTCCAGAATGACGCGCTTTTGTCCTTGCGCGATCAGCGCCTCAACATGCCTGTCAATCAGCACGCAGTCCGCGCCCATCAGCAGCCGTCCGGAGATTTCGATGGCCACTACGCCCGGTGCAATCTGTCTGTTCTTGCAAATAATGCGCACGCTTTCCATCAGTCGCCCTCGTATGGGAATTGGCGGATCATTCGCAGGCAATCGCCCAGCGCTGCGAGAACCGTATCGCCCCAACCGGAAGGAATCACCGCGGCGGTCTTTTGATTGACCGCCTTATCCGCCTGCGCAAAAAAACGCGCCGCCTGTCCCGGAGGAGGCACAGCAAATTCGCGCAGCGTAATGCGAAAAAGGACCTCTGCGCTGCCTTGCCGTTTTTTCATGGTGAAGACGCGCTGCTCGCTCAATTCCTCCGCGCGGTTTTCCTGTGCATAGTGCCAGTCGCTCACGTGCTCTCCTTTGGCAGATTCCCGCTTGCGCCGCTGGCTCTCATCGCTCTTGCGCGGAAGCTATTTTCTCAACGCGAAAAACTGATTGAACGGATTCTGAATCTCCAGCCGATCGAACTGCCGGAAGCCGGCTTCGCGCGCCAGCGCCCGCGCGCCTTGTTCTCCGATCACCGTGCCCAATCCGGCGCCATTATACGCCAGTGAGACGGTCATGCAGTGCATCGGGCTGATCGAGTGGAACACCTTGCCCACCGGATTGCGATTCTCATGCGCGTTTGCCGAGGCATTCGGTTCCGACCACACATACACGCCGTCGTCGGCAAGCGCCCCATAGATCGCTTTCAGAGTGGCCTTGGGGTCCACCATGTCGTGAATGCAATCGAAGCTGCAGATCAAATCGAATTTCTTTCCTGCCGGAATTTCATGCGCTCCCGCGCGCAGAAACTCGGCATTTTCAAGCTTCGCGTTTTTGGCCAGCGTTTTGGCGCGCTCGATGCTCGGCGCATGATAATCAATTCCCAGCACGCGCGATTTTGGATACGCCTTGGCCATGGCAATCGTGGATTGCCCCGCGCCGCAGCCCACATCTGCAATCGTCGCGCCGCGTTCGAGCTTCGCCACCAGCCCGGGCACCGTCGGCAGCCACATCGAAGTCAGAAAATTGACGTACCCCGGACGGAAAAAGCGCTCGATGGCGTGCGGAATTTCTTCGCCGATTTCCGAGTAGGGAATTCCCCCGCCTTTTTGAAACGCCTCGACGATCTTCGCAATGTTGCAAATCGAAGGTGTCGTGAAATGAAATGCGCCGCCGACGAAAAGCGGGCTGTCTTCGTTGGCCAGCACGAAGGCTTGCTCTTCGCTCATTCGGTACATGTCCGTCGTGTCGTCGTATTCGATATATTCCGACGCCACCATGGCTCGCAGCCATTCGCGGACATAGCGTTCGTTCAGTTGCGTCCGCGCCGCGAGGTTCGCGCTGCGCATCGGGCCGGCGCCCGCCATGGCCTTGAACAGCCCCAGTCGGTCGCCCACATATCCCATCGCCATTGTGAACGCGCCGCCCATGTCGCCCACAACGCGAAACGCCATTTCTTCTGCTTTCTTCGGATTCATGCGCCCCTCCGTCATAAAGATTTGTCCCCGTGAAAATCTTGTTTCATCCCCTGGGCAGGCCGCGAGGCAGCGTTGTCGCATCTCTTGGCGCTGCAATTCGCCGCCGAGTTGCCATTTTGTTTTGAAAAAAACCGGCTAACCCCGATCCACAACTTGGAATGGTCTGTGAGAAAGCGCTCCCAGGATTGTCGCAGTGTACTGGTAGCAAGCGCGACTGTCAAACGACAGAAGAGTTCGCGAAACGTTCGTTTCGCCGTGCGTTCTGCTTCAGGAATTTCGTGTTCGTCCCGCCTTGCCCTGAGGGCAGTCAAAGCGTTGCCTTTCTCCGTTTAGCGGCTGCCATTGACCGCTGTTTTCGCCTCCTCACCACTCATCACTTGTCACACGTCAGCGCCTTCCGCTACACTCCGCCGCGCGCTCCAGTGCCGTTTGGTTGTCATCCCGAACCCGGTCGCGTGGCCGCGGCAAGCGGCAAACGTGAAAAAGGCGCGAATGGTGGTGAGGCCTGCTCGCCTGGGCGAGCTTGCCCGCCGCGGCGGGGACCTGCTTTTGCTTTGGCTGTTAACTGGCTTCGCGAGGGACTTTTTCTTTGCACATAGCCAACTCATCTTCCGCAGGCATCGCCAGCCGCACTCGCCGCCAGATTGCCGCGCATCTGCTGCCATTCCTATTCGCTCTCTACATCGTCAATTACGTGGACCGCACCAGCGTCGCCTACGCCGCCCTCGGCATGACCAGCGACCTCGGCTTCAGCGACCGCGTCTTCGGCCTCGGCGCCGGCATTTTCTTCCTTAGCTACGTCGCGCTGCAAATCCCCGGCGCCATGCTCGTCGAACATTGGAGCGCCCGTCGCCTCATCGCCGCGGTGATGATCTCCTGGGGTTCGCTCACTGCGCTCACGGGACTGGTGCACAACGCGCCGCAGCTTTACGCCGCGCGTCTGCTGCTCGGCGCCGCCGAAGCCGCCTTTTTCCCCGGCGTCATTGTCTACTTCAGCCATTGGTTCAGCCGCGAAGACCGTGGCAAAGCCACCGGCTATTTCATGTCCGCGATTCCGATCTCTCAGGCGCTGGCTTCGCCGCTCGCGGGCTGGATTGTCGGCCATTCATTTTTCGGTTTGCAGGGATGGCGCTGGCTTTTCATTCTCGAAGGAGCGCCCGCGGTCATTCTCGGCGCCGTCGCATATTTTTATCTCCACGACCGCCCGCACGAAGCCCACTGGCTCGCTCCCGTCGGCCGGCAGTGGATCGAACAAAAACTCGAAACTGAGCGCCTCGAGACTCACCACGCCATGCCCGTCATGCAAGCGCTGCGCTCTTCCGTCGTTTTGCTTTTGGCGGCCGGCGCGTTTCTCAACTATTTTGTCGCCTACGGATTTTATTTCTGGTTTCCCACCATGCTGAAGCGCCAATCGTCGCTCTCCGACGTCGGCGTCGGCCTCGTCGGCATGATTCCGTATCTCGCGATGTTCGCGGCCATGGTCCTGAATGGCGGGCATTCCGACAGGCGCATGGAGCGCCGCTGGCACTGCGCCATTCCGATGCTCATCGCTGCGGTGGGAGCGCTGGGCATCGTCGCCAATTTTCGCCCGCTGCCCGTGATCGTTTTCTTCTTCACTCTCATCGCTTGCAGCAACGCGTTTCTTCCCACGTTCTGGGCCTTGCCGACGTCTCTGCTCAGCCGTTCCGCCGCGGCCGCTTCCGTCGGACTCATCAACGCCGTCGCGTCCGTCGCCGGCTTCGCCGCTCCGTATTTGCTCGGCTATCTGAGCACGCGCACTGGCTCGTTCGCCTCCGGAATGGTTTGCATCGCTGCCGCCGCAGTCCTTTGCGTCCTGCTGATTCTGCGCGTCCCCAAATCCGCGCCCGCGCAAACTTTGTGAACTCTAATCGCCAGAGGCATGAAATTAGAATCGCCCGTAACTCATAGAAAACAAACCCTCGCGCCATTTCTAATCGCCACATTTCGCGCGTTTTTTGCGTTCCGCGCACGGCCCATCCTTTGCTCCTTGCGTATATCGCTTTTCTCGTAGGGGCGGGGCTTGCCCCGCCCGGGCGGGCGATCCGCCACATCGCGAAGCCTGTCACAGGAGCTTGGTCCGCACACCAACGTGCGCAGCCAAGGGCAGGGAATTGCTCGCCGCGCGAGGCTTTCTGCGCGGCGTCACATTGCGGCGCTAGTAGTGCGGCAGGTTGCCTTTCGCCGCTACGCCTCCGGCCAGATTGAATGACGGCGGCGCAGCCAGGAAAATTTCGCCCGTGCCCGGCGCAGAGGCGCTTCCCGTCGTCGAAAATGTCGCATACCCTCCGCCGCCCGCCACGCCGAAATCGCCCGTGAGGGCATTGCCATTCGCATCCGCGGAAATCAGCGTGGTCGTCGCTGGGCACGATGCTGGCGGCAGGCAAATATTCAAGGCGTAAACTTGCTGTCCCGCGACGCCCGTGAGCAGCGGCGCGAGCGACGTAAACACCGTCTCCGTTTCCGACACCGCCGGATTCGAGCTGTTGCCGTTCCCCGGATTTCCATTCGCGTCCACGGAAAGCAGAAAATTCCCCGAAGGCGCGCACCCAATCGTCGCTGGCAGATTCAGGCACACATTCACGCCGAGAATCTGCTGATTCGCCGAGGGCTTCGGCAGCAAATTCCCCGCGCTTGTCGCATACGCTACGAAGATTCCTGTTTCGTCCGTGGCCGCGGGCGTCACGCTGTCGCTCGTGCCCGGCTTATTGCCTGCGTCGCCCGAGACAAGAACGGTCATCGGAACGCACGGCGCTTGCATAAACGGTTCGCCTTCGATGCACGTCGAGCGCACATACACCTGCTGCGCGCCATTCGCCAGAACTCCCGGCGTGATGTGGTCGGCCAGCGAATCGAACGCCACGGCGATTCCCAGCGGATCAATCGAAGGCGCCGTCGAATTGTTGTCGCCCGCCGCGCCTGTTGCATCCGTCGAAAATAATTGCAGCCCCGCCGTGCAGCCGCTCACCGCACCATTTGCTCCATTGCAGCTCTGGTAGAGATAAATCTGCGGCGTGCCCGGCACGGAACTCGAAATCAGATTCGTCGCCGACGATTGAAACGCGATAAAAAATCCAAACGAGCTGATCGAAGGATTCGTGCTCGGCGCATTTCCCGCCGCGCCGCCGCTCGCCGCGCTGACCAGCGTCAGCACCGGCTTGCAGCCCTGTACCGCGCCGAAAATGTTGTTGCACGTGTCGTAGAGATAGATTTGTTCCACCGGCTGCGTCGCGCCGGAGACCAGGTTCGTATCGTCGCTTTCGAAAACGACAAACCGCCCATCCGGCGAAATCGCCGGCCGGTCGCTGCCAACAAGTCCTCCGGCTCCCGGCCCGCCCGCCCCCGCCGAAATCAGCGTCAGTTGCGGCTTGCATCCGGCGCCAGCCCCCGCACAATTCTGCTGCAAATAAACTTGCGAAAGCCCATTCGTCGCGCCGCTCACCAGATTCGTTGCCGTCGAATCAAACGCCACAAACACGCCGCCGTCCGACACGGATGAATGCGTGCTCGGCGCATTTCCCGGCGTGCCGCCGCTCGCCGATTGCGCAATGGGATATTGTCCTGAGCTTCCCGCCGGAGTAACGAGCAAACTCGTTGTCGCCGTTCCTCCGCCGAGTGCCAGCGGATTCTCCACCGTCACGGGAACCGTTCCCGCCGTCGCCACCATGGACGCCGGAATGCTCACCGTAATCGAGCAGGCGGTCACGATGTTGCACGTCACAGGTCCGTTGGGCACGATCGGCGGATTCGTCTTGCTCGCCGCGCCCATTTGCACAACGACGCTGGGCGCCACGTTCATCACCGTCAGCGTCAGTGGAAAGCTCGCCGCGCCCGCTGTCACCGCCAGCGGCGCCGCCGTCAGGATTTGCGGCGAGGTCACACCGAACGTCGCGTTCTGCGAATTCACGGAATTCGTCGAAACGTTCACCTGCACCGGGCCTGCCGTGTTCACGTCCCCAGGGGGGACCGTAACCAGCAGCGTCACCAGGCAATTCGTGCCGGATGGGCATGGTTCCACCAGCACGCCGGTCGGCGTCAGCACGTCCGCGCCGAAATCAACGTTCGTTCCGCCGTTCACATTTGTGCCGGAAATCGAAAGCGTGAATTGCCCGTATCCGGCCGGCACGGACGCCGGAGACATCTGCACAATCGTCGGCACCGGATTGGGGTTCCCGCCGCAGCCCCATAGGACCAGGCACAGCGCCAGAATCGCTCCGCGCACGATGCCTTTTTTGACCACGCTTTCCCCCATTCCGTGTTCCTCCGGGTCCTGCGCCGCGCGATCGCTGCGGCTCTTTCGGATTCGCTTCTGCCCCGATTCAGACGGAAACGGCTCGCACTGAATTGGCTTTAGCATTATACGTATGCGCGGCGCGGCGGCAAGGAGCGAAACACGCAAATTGCAGCGCCCTGAGATCCGCGAAAATCCCATCCCGTGCTAAATGTGGGCTGCGATGCTGCGTTTTGCGCCGCGGGTTGCACGGCGGAGTCGCGACCTGAAGCGTTCAGGCCCAAAAAGGCGGCGCTCGGCCCGATAGAGCCTTGCGCCGCTCGTGAGTCTCCATTGCGGCCCTGTTTTCTTTTTCCGCGCTAGCTGGCCAGGGCCTCTTGATGGTCCGTTTCCAAGAGCCTTTTCATCAGTTGATAAAGCCGCCGTCGCGCGTGCAAATTCATGCCGAGAAATTCGACTCCCATTCCGCGGCCCAGATGCATGCTGCGCACCACAGCCCGCGCCTGCACTTCGCCCTCCGGCGTATCGAAAAACAATTGCAGACTCGTTCCCACTTCCGCCGGATCGCGCGTCGAGATATAAATTCCGCCGAGGCAAATATTGCGCACGCGGTTAGCGTCCCGCCGCCCGGCGCCTTGCCACGCCACCAGAAGCGACTGCCGGAACAAGGCGCGGGGATGCCGCCGTTTTTTCCTTTTCCTTACGAATGAGAGAGCCATGTTCATTTCTCCCAAGTAAAATAAATCCCCAGGCTGCTCAAGATCGTTTAGCTGACCGCATGCGCCGGCGCTAGCATGCGCAGGAGATTTACAAAACGCTCCATTTCATAGGGTTTCGCCACGCACACCGTCGCGCCCAGCGCGTGCGCCGTCGAAAAATCGCTGGGTTGCCCAGTCCGCGTCGTCAGAATAATGGGCACGCGCACGAATCGCGCGTTGCGCCGTACCACCACGCAGAAATCGTAGCCGGACATCTCTCCGTGGACGTGGTGCGTTCCCGGAAAATTTTCCGACTCGCAGATAATCGCTGCCGGTGTGCGGTGCCGCAAAACGGACATTGCCGAATTTGGCTCTTCCATATCCGCCACCGCATACTCCTGCATTTCCAATTCCGCGCGCAGCATTCGCCGCTGGCGTTCGTCCGCGTCCACCAGCACGATCAGTTGTTTTTCGTGCTGCGTGTTCGCATGTGCCTGCGGCGTTTTCAGCCGCACCGCCTCGTTTGCGAAGGGCCTTCCGAGTGAATCCACAAGCTCATACGTTGGCTCGCCCTCAATAAACGCCACGGCCACGCTATAGCGTTTTTCGCTTGCCCGCGCCACACGCACCACCTGCCCGCGCTGCTCGACAGGCTTTTCCCCCGGCACCGGGCGGTAGGGGAAGACCACCGCGACTTCCTGTCCGCGCGTGTACGAAGCGCGCGCGCTTTCAAAGAGCACGCCCTCGCGCGAGACGTCAATCGTCATCGTCACGTCGCAATCCGATCCGTGCGCGCAGTTCACTTGCCGCACGCGCACGGGCGCCGAAATTTTAACGCGCCTGCGGTGCCGCCGTTCCGTTTTTGCGGCTGGCGTTCTGGAAATCGTGCCGCTCGAATTCGATGTTTGTTCCGCAGTGCGCACCCGCGTGGGTTGCTGGGGAGGCATTTCCTCAACCAGCGTTGCCACCCCCGACTTCGCGTGAAAATCGCTGGCCGCTTTCGCTTCCACCTTTTTGGACGCCGGCGTGTGCGCAGCGTTCACCTTGGGCCTCGCCGTTTCAGCCTGCGCGCTAGTAAATTGGAAGAGCCGCACCATCCGCGTGTTCATGGATCGTTCCTTAATTGCATTTTTGTTCAAGCGTCGGTCGCCAGCGCCGACTCAAATGCCCAGTTGCCTGCGGGTTACACTCTGCCCAGAGGCAACTTCGCACGCCCGTAAGCATAGGCCGCCGCCCCGGGGTAGGCACTGGGCTAACGGGCTCATTTTCTTTAGTACCGAGGTACCTGCTTGACCTCCGGGACTTTGCCCCGATAGCCATCATTTTCTTTGCCTTCTGCACGTTAGGTCGTGGAGTTGCCAGCCGGATTGACGCCAAAAGTACCATCCAGGCCTACGCGCAAAGCGCGTAGAGGGCGTCTGCGAGGCCAATGCGCAACTCTATTGTCTGGATGTGAATGTATTTGCATATGTCATGAGGCAGTCTGGTTTGTGCTAGTGCGCCACGCGAGATTGTCGTGCATTTGCAATGTTTACCATCTCCAGCAATGCATCCAGCACGTCCATATATCTCCGTATTGTACTAACGCATAACCATTTAATTGTTCAGCGGCAGTCCGGTGATAATTGAGCAATAGTTCGGCTTTATGCTCGTCAATTAGGCCATTCCCGGCACGGCGCATGCTCAAAAAAGGTGCATCGCCGTGTACTTCCGGCGTCGGCATATTGAGAGTTGTGCCGAAAGAGGCGTTGCGCGCGTCGTGCAGTTGGGGGTGTGTGGGACGCTTCTTTCGAGACACTTCTTCCCGAATATTGCTTAAGTTTTTGAGATCGCCCTATTGCTGACATGCATTGTGCGATCTTCCTTGGGTTTGCTGGACTAGGGGCAGCGGTGGGGATTCCTCCTGCCTGAAGCTCAAAACACGGGATTTTGAGGAGAGGCAAGTTCCGCTCTCCGCTCGGAAACAGGCGCATTGCGGTGTGCCTAAGTTTCCGCGGAAGAAAAAAGACGTAGCCAAAAAAGGCAAAGGGGCTCGAGATGGCACACAAAACAGGCACATTTTTTGCGACACTTATTGCAGCGGTGGCTTTGTTCGCTCTTTCGGCAAACGCGCAGGGCCTGATCACATCGGTAAGCTTGGGTGCAAGCACCAGCCCGAATGGCATTGTCTTCACCAGCACCGGTGGCACGGGCGGTCTTTCCGTGGACATCGGCGGATGCCCGTTTAGCACCAGCGTGACTTGCACAGCCCCGGGTGCCGTTACCGGCTCAGTGAGCGCTTTGGGTTTTGGTGGCAGCTATTCTCTCAGCGCCGATTCATTGACCGCGTCTTTTTTGAGCGAGTCTCCGAGCATGGTGGATACCTGGAGCCTCTCTGGAGCCGCCGATGGCTTCAGTGGGGGCATAACCGGGTTCACTGGCAGCGTCTCCGGCACGATTAGTTGGCTCGACGTCGTTGAAGGCGCTTCAGGGGTTTCGCTGGTCGGGAACGCGGCGTATACCAGTTCCGGCGCCCTCTCTTCTTACATAGGCTCGGGAACGGCGGGCTTTAGCATTTTGCTCGCGCCGCTGTCATGCAATTCATCCGTCACTGGCCCGTGCACGCTCGCCAACATTTCCGGCGAGCCTGGCGATCCGCCGGGCGCGTTCAGCTCTGTGGGCTCGGGCTCGTTCGGTGCAACCATCCCGCCGAATGGCGCCACGCCTGAGCCGTCTTCGTTGCTGCTTCTTGGCACCGGCTTGCTGGGTCTCGCGCCGTTCGTTCGTCGGCGCTTTGCTCAATCCTGAACGATAACGCGGCCTTTGCGCGCAGGCCTGGCGTCAGCGGGGACTGACTGTGGCTCGCGCGAAAAAAACGCCTCGCGGCGGCCTTCTCTTCATCGAGAGGTGCCAAAGCGAGGCGTTTTTTTTAATTTGCTTCGCGCTGATGTACGAAAACCACGGCGCGCTTTGCTTGCACCGCAGCGAAACTTCCGTCTTGCGAATGCTGATTTTCTGCGGACTTAGTTTTTCGCTGCTTTTGCAGCGGCGGCTTTTGTCGCTTTCGTGCTGCGGCGACGGCGCTTCGGCCGCGTCGGGCGTCCGGCGATTTCACCGACAACTTCCGCGGACCAAATGCTCGTAACGAACTTTTTCATTCCGTGATCGTCGAATTCCACCGTGGTGCGTTCCACATCCGATTCCGTCACGGTTCCCACGCCGTATTGCGAATGGCGGACGGTCTGTCCCGCGTCAAGTACTTGCATGAACCCTCCTCATTGGGTTGCTGGCTCGAAGCCACAATCCTGCTGGGGCGACAAATTCAGCCGGCGGTTGCAAACGCAAAGAATAAATGTGTGAAGTCCAAAAGTACCAATCAATTAGATGCCAGAATAACGCTGCGGGGTGCATCCTCCCCGGTATCAATGCTCGCTAAAACCGCGGTGGAGAAGGGCGGAACGCCTGCCAAAAAGCAACCGCTCCGCCCAATGACGAACTAGAGGCCGACGACGGCTTCCGCCTGCAGGCCCTTGGGTCCCTTCTTGACTTCGAATTCCACAGCCTGGCCTTCATTGAGAGTTTTGTAGCCCTCAGACTGAATGGCGCTGTAGTGAACGAAAACATCTTCGCCACTTTGCCGTTGAATGAACCCATAGCCCTTGCTTGCGTTAAACCACTTGACCGTTCCTTGTTCTCTACTCAACTTCTTACTCCTCGTAAGGTAAAGCTATTTGCGCTCGTCGTCGCCTCCCGAGTCGAAAAAAAAAGGCCGCTAAGGGCATAGACCCCAGCAGCCTCGCCGATATCTCAAAAAGCAGTCACAAGAGCAACAAACGCAATTGCAGTATATCATATCTTTGGCCTATGCCACATAAAATTTGCGGAGAAAGTGGGTTCCAATCCAAAAGGGACGGCGCATCGTGGGCGGGTTCGGAACACTCTCGCAGGCTGCTGGAAGCTCCTCTGGAATGCGCCGGACGAGCTGCGCGAATGCCGCGTAAGATGTGCAATCCATTGCATTTAGCGGAGGCCTGGTTAATGTAAGTCCTTTGTTTTCAGCGATGATAGCGGACTCCAGATTGCTGCGGTTCAAGGTGGGGCATTCCATCTGGGCCAGCGCAACTTTCGCTGCCAGAACGGGTTTTGAGAAGTGATCCGCACGGGGGATTCGACGATGCGCAAAAATGCGATTCTCATTGCCGCTTTGTTTTGCGCCGGAATTGCTGCCGCGCCAGCCGCGCTGGCCGACAGCCTGACGCTCACTGTGCAGAACACGACCCCTTCGACGACCACATTTGTGCTGTCGGGAACGTACGCTTCGGGTGTCCCCTCGACATCCATCAGCTCGCCGGGCCAGAACTACACGATCTCGTTCACGATTCAGACCGACCCCGGCTCGCTCGGCTCGTTCGTGGCTGGCGGAAGCGATGCTTTCGCCGTGAACACGGACCTTGCCATTTCCGTGACAGGCCTGCCGAGCGTGGCGTTCCTCGGCGTGCAAATGGCGTTCTACGACACGCTGAATGGCAATGATGGCGGGCTTGCGTTTTGCACCGATAACTCCTGCGCCAATGAATGGATCATCGGCGGATCGCAGCTTTTCAACGGCACGGTTTCGAATCCTTCTTCGCTCGCGTTCACTTCCGGGAGCGCGGCGATTGATAGCATGCTGAGCGGCTATTACATCAACAACCAAGGGCCATTTCCACTCGGGCCGGCGCAGGGTACGACGCCGGAGCCAGCATCGCTGCTGACGATGGCGACGGGGCTGATCGGGCTGGGCGCGTTCGTGCGGCGGAAGCTTCTCTAAGGCCATCCAGGCGCGGCTGGGAAGGCTCGCGCTTTGGATCTGGAAGCTGCAAGTGGAAGCGCGGAGGCGAGTGTCCGAAATCGCAAAGTTTTTCAAAAAACCGAAAGAATCAGCGATTAGAACGACTTCCCGTTGTTTGTTTTCTATCAGTTGCATCGAGTTCTAATTCTTCATATCTCTAGCGATTAGAATCACAAAAAGCGTATAAAAAGCGAAAGGCCGCGTCGCCGCGGCCCGCCTTGTCTCCTTACTCCCGAGTTCTCCGCAAGCCGCCAATGCGGCTTGCGGGTACATACTTATCATGTAGTACAGTAATTGTCAAGAGAAGATTTGGGGAATTATATATTTAACTCCCTTACTTTATCGCATTGAAACAGCAAGGCTTGCTAGAAACTGATGATTATGCACCTATTGCACCAGTGATACGAGCGAGAGTAGTATCCCGCACGGGGATATGGTGCAATAGGCAGCATAGCAGTCCTTGAAACTGTTGGCGCAGGCCCGCGCCCGATTGAAATTTCAGGGCGGCGAATCAGTTACGAAACTTTGACTGCATCGAGCGGCCTAGACCCTATCGCACAGGAAATCTAAGGTGTATAACAACTGGCGAAACCGGAACTCCGGTTAGGAGGTGTTGCCGTGAAGGCACTCTTGATAGAGTCCCGGAGCCAGTTGTGCGGACAACGACGGGATTTTTAATCCTGACAACGTTAGGACAACTGTTGTTCTGCCGTAGGTAGCTTTTACTTCGAAGAATACGCATCTCAGCATTCGGCAACGGACTGTTGTTGAATGCTGCGACCCTCTGGCATTCGTTGTCGTCGGGACGGTGCGCGGCTCATCTGACGAGGTGGCCCGCTGAATCGAACCCCGGCGTTAAGGGGCTGGCGGGGATTACGTCAGCCCTCAAATTTTGTCTAAGGGAGTTAAATACATAATTCCCAAGATTTGGAGTTGGCGGGGAGCACGACGACGGTGTACATTTTCTCGGGATCGAAGGTGATTGCCGAGTATCAGAACGGAGCCGCGCCGAGCGCACCGACGACGGAGTACGTCTACGCGGGAGGAGCGCTGGTGGCGAAGGTCAACTCCTCGGGGACGTTCTACTATCATCAGGATCAGTTGTCGAATCGGATGGTGACGAATTCCAGCGGCGGTCAGACTTCGGGATGACTAACGTTAAATCGTGAAGGCAAGGCGATGCGGGGCATCGCGCGGGCGCAGCCCTTCATTCTTCAGGACAGGCAAGCAGCGCCCCTACGAGTAAAACGCTCACCCCTGATTTCGTCTCAAGGGAAAACGGCAAAAGCAGATTCCATTACCTCCGCGGAGCACTCCTCCTGAGCCATTTGAAATCACAGCTATTGCGCACGGCGGCTGACAAGTGACCTGGAAGTTCGCGGAAGCGAACAGTGCGAACCATTGAGCGGAAGCGAACAGCGCGAAGCATATAAGAAGTAATGGGTCAGTGCGAATTTTGGCATCCATCCCCCAGGCTCGACTAACCGTCGACCTGGGAGGCCCCTTTCTTGTGTGACGATCGAGAAAATTCAAACTGATCCCCACGCATCGAGAAGCCTGCTTGACTCTCTTTGTGAGCAGGTCTAGGCTGCTAGAGATGCGATTTAGCAGGGCAATTCTTCTGACAGCAATGGCGGCGGCTCTCGCCGTGTATTCCGTTGACTGCAATGGCATGACAACGCCGGAGCAGGCGATGCAGTGCTGCAAATCAATGCCTTGCTCGTCGCATGGACATCAGGGCAAGAATTGCTGCAAGACCATGGAGGCGATGCACGCGCCTTTCGTGCTGTCGTCGTCATTGCCCGCCGCGGGACCGTCCGTGGCTGCTGTCTCATTCCCGGCGTCAACGGCATCTATTGTTCGGCAGCCGGTGATCGGCGGCATCGCCGCGCGATATCATTCCCCGCCTTTAGCGCAATCGCTCTCGCTTAGCCCGCTGAGAATCTAGGCAAACCTCCAGTTCTCCCGACTCGTGGATTTGTGTCTTCGGGAGCAAATTTTCATCGCTGGAGGAAAAGTGTGCGATTTCTGTGTTTTGTAAGCGGAATCTGCGGGCTGGGCCTGCTGCTTTGTGGGCCAGTTTACGGTCAAGGCCCCGCGCCTGAGACGGCCCCACCGCTGTTTCCGGGCGGCGGACTTGTTTCCTACAACTCGATCTTCACCACGCGCGGGATGCCGGACACCGCGAGCGTGCCGGCGACTGCGCGCCCGACGTTCTCGCACGAAGGTGACTTCAACTTTACATGGGGCTTCTATCGAGATTTGGATGTGACTGTCGTCGTGCCGATTGTCACGAACGATTTTCAAACGGCTGGCACGCCAACAGTCGGCGGAACCGGGCTTGGCGATGCGATGGTGCTCGTCAAGTACCGCTTCTACCGCCGGGATTCAGAGCGCGGGACGACACAAGCATCGGTGACGGTAGGTCCCAAGCTTCCCACCGGACGCACAGATATTTCGAGCGCGAATGGAAGCTTGTTGCCGGCAACTTTGCAGCCGGGATCAGGCTCGACGGATTTGTTTGTGGCGGCAAATTGGACGTATACCGGACTATTCCATTACAAGCGCCTCGTTGCCGATGAGGATTTTCATGCCTTTGTGCGCTCGCAGGGAACGCAAGCGACGCGCATTGGCGATGATGTTGAATCACGATTTTGGCTGTCGTACCGGCCGTATGAATCGAAGGATGGCGCGCGTGAGTGGTTCATCGGCTCCGTCGTGACGTGGCTGCATTCGCAGGACGACCGCATCGCGGGCGTGACGCAAAACGGCAGCGGAGGCGACGCGCTTTTGACTGGAATCACGACCTACGTCGGAGTGCGGCCCGGACTGCATGTGTGGTTCGGCATGGACTGGGACGCGGCGCACTCAATGGGAGCGTCGTTTATGCCGGTGCGGCGCCACATCAGTTTTGGCGTCACGCGACAGTTTCGACTGCATTTCTTCAAATGAAAGAGTGAAAGGAGGAGCCATGAATTTCAAACGAATCGCGCTACTGCTGCTTCTCGGCTGCGCGCTTGCGCCGGTGTCACAGGCGCAAATCAAGCATATCGAGATGCGCGTGGAAGGCATGACCTGAAACTTTTGAGCCTACGGGGTGAAACAATCCCTCGGACGCCAGTCTGGCGTTCAAAGCGTGGAGGTCAGCTTGTTGAACGGAACGGCCGATGTGACGCCGAAAGAGGATGGGCAGATTGATCCGGCTCAGCTTCTGAAGGTGACGTATGACAGCGGCGTGACTGTCGCGGAAATGGATATGACCGCACAGGGAAAAATCGTGAAGGATGCGGCGGGCAATTTTGCGTTGCAAGTCGAGCCGAACCGGATGTTTGAGCTTGCACCGAATGAACTGTCCAATGGGCTTCAGGGCCTCGCGGGCACTGGGACGACCGTGACCGTTCGCGGGCAGTTGTACAAAAAACCCGCGGGCAAGAAGAAAAAATTGGATACGTCGGTTCCGTTCAAGGTTCTGATTCTCGAAGTGCAGAAGAAGGAATAGATGACAAGCAAAGTTGCAGTGCTGCTGATTCTTGCCGGAGGACTCGCGGGATACAGTAGGAGTCCTGCGAGTCCGCCTCAGTCGAAAAAAACCGTCATCGCGGCGGGGGAGATTGGCTCACGGCTCCCCGATTTTACGGTGGCAGACTTGCACGGGCACAAGATTTCCTCGTCTGAGCTGCGCGGGAAAGTCGTGCTCATCGACTTTTGGGCGACGTGGTGCCAACCGTGCGAGAAAGAGATGCCGGGTTATCAGAAGCTGGTTGATCTGTATGGCGCTCGCGGATTTGTGGTCATCGGATTCAAATCCGCCATGATGAAAGACACGGAAGACCCGCTGAAGTTTGCGAGCCGAATCGGAGCCCGTTATCCGCTGGCCGTGGCAACGGGTGACCTGGTTCGGGAATTCGGAGGCATCGAGGGATTACCAACAACGATGCTCTACGACCGACAAGGAATCCTTCGCGACAAGATCGTCGGGTTCGAATACACGGATGCAATCGAACTGAAGCTGAAAGCACTTCTGTGAGCCGCGCGTAGGGCATGCGGCGTCAGGAGGATTTGTTGCGCTGCGCGCGACGTTGATAGAGGAAAGAAACGGCGAGGAGCAGGATTCCGAGAACGAAGAACGAGATGATGCGATAGAAACGGCTGAGCGAAGCAAGATCGAAGAAGAAAACTCTTACGACGACGATGGCAAATAGCGCCAGCGCCTGCCAGCGCAGCAACGGCGAGCGCCGCATCATGCCGAAGAGAATGAGTCCCGTGGCGTAGATGGTCCAGAGGATGGAAAGACCCAGCTCTTGAGCGGACCAGCCCTGATTCGTGTAGGAGTGTAAGTTCCCCAGAAAATCCCAGAGCTCCATGGAGAGCGCGATGAGCGCATAGACGTTGATGGCGACGGCGGCGAAAGCAAAAGCGGCGCGCTCTTCCACGGCCATGCTGTCGGCTATTTTGCGCACGAAAAAGCAGGCGAGCGCGAAGCTGGCTACGCCGGCGGCAAACGTGAGGAAGCGCTGATTCCAGAGAAACGCGCCGCCGGGCAGCCGGAAAATGATCAGGCGAAGGGCGGTGATGGCCAGAAAGGCAAGGCCCGCAGCGCGGAGCCACACGGAGGCAAAGCGGACTCCGAGCCAAACGAGAACGACCCCTTCGACAGCCCAGGTGATGGTAAGCCATTGATTTTCCAGCCGCGCGGGAATCGCCAGCGAAAGGCACAGCAGCGAAAGACCAGTATAGAGCCAGGAAAGGGAAGCGAGCGGCGTGCGCACTCGTTGCTCGGGAGTGGGAATGTGCGCGGCAAGAAGATGCGCGGCGGCGAGCACCAGGAGCCAGAGAGTGAGCGCCCAGCGACTTTCCGGCCAGAGCATCTGCTCGAGAGCCACAAGGAAGTATGCGGTGTTGGCCACGGCGATGAAACATTCCGGAGCAGTGATGCGGCCTTCCCGATGCGCGCTCAGCAGCGGAAGCGCGGAAAAAATCAGGAAGAACAAGAGCGCGAAGGCGAGCGTGAGATAGAGGACGCCGGAGACAAAAAAACTGCTGTACCAGCCCCAGAAATAGAGTTGCGTAGCGAAAAAGGCGAGCGGCGGAAGCCACGACCAACTGCGGACGCGTTCGAGGACGAGCATGGCGGCGGAGAGAAGCGCAATATAGGAGAAAAGAACGATTTCGTGGTTGCCGCCGGTGCTGAGCAATGCCGGCGTGAGGAAGCCGCCGATCAGCGCGAGCAGCGCGAGACGCTGGGAATCACGGCGCAGCGAAATGGCGACAAGCGCCGCCGTGACGGCGACCATTCCAACGAAGGAACCGCCGGGAGAAAAAAGATCGTAGTAATGCGATGCAGCCCAGAGCGACAAATACAGAACCGCGCCGCCGAGCGCGACGATGCCTTCGGAAAAGTAGCGATAGCCGCGGCGCAGCAGCCACTCGCTCCAGAGGATGAGTAGGGCACCGCTGGCGAGACCGATGCCCACGCGCGCGGCTGGGCCGACCCAGTTGTTGTCGAAGGCGTACTTCAGGAAGAACGTCGCCGCGAAAAGAATGGCGAGGATGCCGACATAGTTGAGCCATTTGCCGGCGACGACATTCTCAAAGTCGGGCGGGAGCGTTTCTCGCAAGGGGCGAGTTTGCGCGGCGGGCTGCGAAATGGGAGCAGCGAGCGGCGCAGGTTGAGCTGCGGGCTGAGGCGCGCGCGGAGGAGGCTGCGCTGGTGGCGAAACTTGCGGAGGTTCTGGCCGTGAAACGAGCGGAGCGGCAGGAATCGGTGGCGGAATGGCTGCGCGGTTGGCGGCGGGCGATTGAGAAAAGACGTCAACGCGCGCGATGAGCAGGCCGAGAGCCTTTTCGATTCCGGAGACGCGCTGTTCAAGCGCGCGAAGCTGGCTGGAGGTTGCGTTGCTATCAAAGCCGAGCGAGGAAGCGTGGGATTTTTGTTCAAGCCGGCGTACGCGCGCGAACGCGACGATGGCGAGTACCGGCCCGCCGACCAAAGCGAGCACGAGCAAAACAACGAGCAAGGTCAAAGCCGCCATGGGAACCGCCCGACGCCGCGTACGTTAGCACAGCAAGGATTGTTACTCAATTGCTTGGGGGGAAAAGATTCGAGATACGCGAGGAGGGTGATTTGTTACACGGCGAGAGTGGCGCGCAGAGATACGAAGGCGGAGCCTTCGCGCTCTGGACGCGCGCCAGAGGAGGGGAGTTCACGTCGGCTCGACGGAGCGCGATTTAGGCGGCGGTGCGGAGAGCGGAAAAGGGAAGTTTGCGCAGTGGCGGCGCTGGATGGGCGAGAAGCAAAAGCCTCAGGTCGGGCCCCGACGCGAAAAAACATCGGGGCGGGACCTGAGCTACAGAATCATCGGATGGCCGGGCGGGCGCGGCAAAGGAAACGCGACTCGGGGAGTCGCGCGGGCGCAGCCCTTCATTCTTCAGGACAGGCAAGCGGCGCCCCTACGAGTAAAACGCATGCAGCAAAGCGGCGTCGAGTTTCGGTTGCGTCACGACCGCGAGCGAAATGCGCGTGAACGAGGCTGGCTTAACGCTCGGCTACGGTTTCTGCTGCTGGAAGCCCGGCATGCCGAACTGCCATAGCAAGAAGCTCCATTGGTCGGCGAAGACTCGCTGAGTCTGCGCCTCCGTGCCGCCGATGATCTGGTGGCCGCCAGCGTAGTTGACGCGCAGAAGCACCGGTTTGCCGCTGGAAGTCGCGGCCTGCAGGCGAGCCGCCATCTTGTCCATTTGCCAGGGGTCCACGCGCGGATCGTTGGCGCCGGTCATCAACAGAACTGCCGGATACTTCGTCCCGGCCTTGATGTGCGCGTAGGCGCTCATGGCGTAAAGCGCGTCGAATCCTGCTTTGGTCTTCACGCTTCCAAACTCCGGAATATTGGGCACGCCGTTCGCGGTGGTCTCAAAACGCAGCATGTCCGAAACCCCAACCCAGTCTATGGCCGCGGCGAAAAGATCGGGACGAGAGGTGATTGCACGGCCGATCAGGATGCCGCCCGCACTGGTGCCTGATCCTGCGAGGCGAGCTGGCGAAGTGTATTTGTTTTCGATCAAGTACTGTGCGCAGGCGATGAAGTCGCGCCAGGTATTCGGCTTGGTTGGACCCTTGCCCGCCAGATGCCATTCCTCACCGTACTCTCCGCCGCCGCGGACATGGCACTCGGCGTAAATTCCGCCTTGTTCATACCAAGCCTGGAAATACTGCACAAAGAAAGGAGCCGAGGAGGTCCCATATGAGCCGTAGCCATCAAGCAAAGTAGGATTCGAGCCGTCGCGCTTTGTGTCCTTGGGATAAACGATGGAGAGCGGCACCATCGTGCCGTCGTAGCTGCGGACTTTGACCTCGACGGACTCGATGTTCGTCGGTGCGTCGTAAGGGCCGGCGGGCTGGAGTTTAGTGTCGGTCAGGCTGTTCGTACGCGGATCATAAGAGTAAATCGTGAACGCCTTCGTCCAGGAAGTCATAAACACTAAAGCGCCGCGAAGGCGCGGATCGGTCTCGACGCCAATCGTGCCCTTGAAAGGAAGGGCAACTTCTTGCGCTTGAGGCTTCGGGCCGTAAGGCACGCGCAGTAAGCGACCGATGCCGCCATCGCGCAATCGCACATAGAGGGCGTCCTCGGCGGTGCTGATGCTCGTGACCACGGCTTGGCTTGGCGGAACGATGACTTCCGCCGTGGCCAGGTCAGGATGGAGGGCGCTGGTGCGGAGCACTTTGTAGCGCAGCGCATTCTTGAACGTGAGTACGTAGAGATCATCGCCATGCACTTCGACGTCGCTTACCTCGTCGGAAAAATCCGCGACCTTACGCCATGCCGCGTTCGTTTTACCGATGTCCTCGTCGGGCTCGATATAAAAAGCGCTGTTCGGCGAAACGCCGCTGTTGATTCCTCCGATCGCGTAATCGGAATCCGGTGGCGTCTCCACACTGGCGAAGTACGTCGGATCAACGTGAATCGTCGGTACGGCGCCATAGCCAAATACCGCCGGGTCCTTTGCGGAATCTGTTCCCAGGACGTGCAGATACGTGCGAACCTTCTGCTCCACTTCCGTCACCGGCGCGCCGGCAGGCAGCGTCTGCAGCCGCGCGTACACAAACGACCGATCATCGGGAAGCCAGCCCTCTATACCACCCTCGGCACGGAAGATCACGTCTCCGGTTTCCTTCCCCGAAGCCGTCTCGAACACGTGTATCTCCGTGTCGCGTTCCGAGCCGCCCGGGGCGATGCCGACACCAACATATTGATCGTTATTCGAGGGCAATGTGCCCATTATCGCGTTGGTGCCCTTCTTTTGATTTGCCGCTGCGGCGAGTTTGATCTGCTCGGGATTGACGAGGAGCTTGTCCTCACCGCTCATACCGTGGCGCAGGTAGAGTTTGGAAACGTTCTCGGTAGGCAGGCGCTTCTGGATAAGGTAGAGGTTGCCGGGCAGTCGGAGGGGTAAAACCTGCGGGACTGTCTGGTCGAGTTTTCGGATCCGCGAGAGAAGTTTCTCGCGGCCCGGAATTCCCGCCAGCGCGGCGCGCGTGTAGTCGTCCTGCGCTTTCATCCACGACTGCACTTCCGGGTCTTTCAGGTTTTCCATGTAGCGATAGGGGTCCACGATTTTTGTGCCGTAGTAATCATCTGTGACAGGACGAACGGGCGCAACAGGCGGCGCGGGCAGCGCGGAGGAGGCGGGCTTCATGGAGGCCGATTGGAGACTGGAATTTGCCGATTGCGACCAGACGCGCGCCAGGCCGACGATGGCAAGCAGAGACAATAGAGCAAGCACGGGCCCCGGAAAATGTTTCGTTTTCATGGCTAGCACCTCGGCAGATTTGCGGAGAGTACGCCGAGCCGCGCGGCAAGTCAACAATGGCTGCTTATGATGAGGTTCAACCCAGCCTTTGCGGAAGGCGCAAAGCATGGCCCACCGAGCCGAAAAGCGAAAAGGCAGATTCCTCGTCGGATGCTAACCGCATCCTCGCTCGGAATGACAACGTTAAGCGTGCATGCTCGCGAAAAGGTGGCGACAAAGTTTCTGACGCCCGAGGCGGTTACTTTACGCCTTTGCTGGCGTCCCAGGAGCCTTGCTCTTTGCGCACGAAGACGATTTGGCCGATGTGATAGGCGTTGTGCGCATTGATGTGCGCGATGGTGGGAGCGATGGCTTCGAGCTTGGCCTCGTCGGCGGTGGCGACAAGATTCTCGAGCTTCGTGAGAACGGCGTCGAGGCGCGCGACGGTCGCGGTCCAGGACTTGGCGTCGAAGCTGTTGAAGGTTTCGTCGTTGTTGCCGTTATAGGCTGCGAGTTTCTCGCCGGTCAGGCTCGCGAGCGTGCGCTCGTTCCAGAAGACGAGATGATTCGTAAGCTGCCCGACGGAGTGATTGCCTTTGCCATCGGTCCAGCTGGCCTGTTCGGGCGTCATATTGGCGACGGCGACGTCCGCGCACACGAACCATTCGCTTTTGTCGTGCGTGCTGTGCAATTGCGCGAGCAAGATGCTGCGCAGCGTCGGAGGCTTTTGCGGCTGCGCCACGGCGGGAATGGCCAATATAAACAACAGGAAGATGATGAGGCGTCGCATGCGCGGTTCCTTTCGAATGTGGATTTGTGACGTGGGTTTTCGTCCGGGCACGATACACGTCGTGTGCTCTGATGCGCAAGGCGTCGGGCGCGTTGTGCGATGGGCGCGAAAAGAGCGCAAGAGGGGCGCCGCAGGAGAGGGAATTATGTGGCTGTGCGGTGGTGTCGTCGCGTGGAGACGATGGCATAGAACCGGCGACCGAAGTCTATATTTGCGGGGTTAGATTTCTTATATATTGCCATAGTACTTGACATCAGAATAATGGAGGGGTAGGTTGCGGGGAGGCTAGGGCGGCAGCACGGCGACAGCTGAGATGACAAGCGCGTCAGCATTCGCGCTCAGAAAATCAGTTGCGCTTTTCCTGTGGGTGAGCGTTCTTGCTTTGATCTGCCTCAATATTGCATTAATTCTTCAGAATCGGAAACTAAAGCAGGAATTGGTTGCCCCTCCAGAGTTGGTACCCAGAGTAGGCACCAGGATTGATGCGTTGGAGGGCATTGCACTCAACGGATCGAAAATCCGGCGGTCATTTACAGGACAAGGCAAGGAAGGCTACATGTGTGTTTCAGGCAGCACAATGTTCGTGATTTATTGCGCAGAGGGAGACCCTGCCTCGGCGTAGGCGCGGCGTGGGCGGGGTTGTTGCTGCTGACTCTCCCAATTGTGGCTCAGAGCATTGGTCCGGATGAGGTGCGCGTCAGCAGCCGGCCGTATCTACCGCAATCGCAGATTCTTCACGCCGAGGCTCGACTGGTGAGAATTGACGCGGTGGTGCGGGACAACAAGGGACGCATCGTTTCGGGATTGAAGCCGGAAAATTTCACGATTTTCGACGACGGCAAGAAGCAGACAGTCGCGACGTTCGAGGTGCAAACGCATACGCCGCTGGCAGTTCTCCAAGCAAATGCGGCCACGCCCTTGCCGGCCGCCGGTGGACAGAGGCCAGCGACACAGCCCACAGCGAATGGCACGCCCCATCCGCGGCCGAGGTACGTGGCGCTCTATTTCGACGACCTGCACACGAAATCAGGCGATATGAGGCATGTGCAACTCGCGGCGGAGAATTTCATACGCACGGGACTCAGCGCGGGCGATCAGATTGCGCTATTTACGGCGGCGTCCTCGGTGACGGTGGATTTCACTGCGGATGCTTCCCAGGTGCTCGACGCGCTCGCCAACTTGCGATCCCGCGCGCGGGTTTTCGACAGCGGCACGTGCCCGCGAATCACTCCGCATGACGCGTACATGATTGCAAATTTCCCGAACTCCGACGCCTACAGGGTTGCGCTGGCAGCCGCCGATCAATGCAATTGCGAGGACCAGGCAAACGATGGGCCCACTTGTTATGAACAACAGGAGCGGCTTGTCCTCATACAGGCAAAGCAGATCTGGGAGCCGATGAAAGAGCTTTCGGAGAACACGCTCGAAACCATACAGGGAGTGGTGGATTATCTGGCGAAGAAACCGGGCGAGCGCGTGCTCGTGCTGGCGTCGTCGGGGTTCCTGACCGGCACTCTAGAGGTGAAAGTGGACGAAGTGATGGATAACGCGCTGCGCTCGGGAATTGTCGTCAATGCGCTCGACGCCAAGGGCCTCTACATGGAGGACCCGAGCCATGGAAGGATACAGAATGAGCTCCACGGGGGCGCGGCAAATCAGGAAGCCGTGCACGAAGCGGAGAGTTTCCGACCGGACTTGATGAGCATGACGGCGGCGATGGCGGATTTTGCCGTCGGAACGGGAGGCAGGTTTTTTCACGACCGGAATGACCTGGATGCAGGGTTTTATTCCCTGGCGGCCGCGCCAGAGACGGAATATTTGCTGGGCTTCGCGCCGGAAAGCGAAAAATCGAACGGCGCGTACCACAAATTGAAGGTGGAAGTGAATCTGCCGGGGAAGTTCGATGTGCAGGCGCGGCCGGGGTATTTCGCGCCGACGAAGGAAACGGAGGAGGCGAACCAGCCAAGCGCCGAGGAGAAGATTGACGCCGAGGTGCGTGGTTCGGGTGAGAAGAGCGATTTTCCGCTGAGCATTGCAGAACAGGCTCGAATCGCGAACAACGGTGTGCATGAACTGAGTGTGCAGACGCGCGTGGACATTCACGCGATGCCGTTTGCGCGGCAGCAGAACCGGCGCGTGGACATGCTGACGTTTGTCGCGGCTTTATTCGATGCGCAGGGAAGGATGGTCACGGGCAAGGAAGCGCAGATGGAGTTGGCGCTGAAGCCGGAGACCTTCGAGCGCTTCTCGAAGAGCGGAATTGACGGCGGGATGTCATTGGAAGCGCCGCCGGGAGCGTATCGTCTGCGCGTGGTGGTCGAGGAAGCGCTGCGCGGCGAGATGAGCGCCATGAGTCGGAACGTCCAAGTTCAGTAGAATCCAACCTAGAAAATTCAAAGAAGGAAGCTAACGCTATTTCGCGCTCGCGGAGGACCGAGGGAGACGCCAGAGGAGGGCGGCGCCGAGAACGATGGAGGCGAGGCTGGCGGCTTGCGCATTGCTGAGGCCCGGAAACCAAGCCGAATTGAGTCCGAAGAAGTGGCGCGGATTGATGCGGATGAATTCGACGAGAAAACGCGCGAGGCCGGTGAGGATCAGATAGTGCGCGAAAATTTCGCCATGAGGAAGGAATTTCAAAACGCCTCCGCTGCCGGACGGTTCTGACGCGCTGATATTTTTTGCCGCAGCATTCTTTTCGCTCAGCTTCGCGTTCATTTTCGCGGCGGATTTTTTCGCGTTCGCCGCGCTGCGTTCGGCAAAGGCGCGAATCTGCCTTCCGCCGAGCTTCCACAAATACCAAAAAATAAAAATGGCGACGATGAGTTCGTAGATCGGCGTGGGATGAACGCGCTGCGTCGTGGGGACGAGGCCGTGGGGAAAGCTCATGCCCCAAGGGAGAGAAGTCGGCTTGCCGTAATCGCCGTCGCCGGAAACGAGGCAGCCGATGCGTCCGATGCCGTAGCCGAGCGCGGCGGCGGGCGAAGCGGCATCGAAAATCTCGAGCAGCGGGACGCGATAGTGATGCGCGAGCCATATAAATGCGGCGAGTCCGCCAATGAGTCCGCCGAACCAGGCGAAGCCATACTGGCTGATGAGTTCGCGAGGATTGGCGAAGAGAAGGCGCGGATCTTCGAAGACGTGATAGAGCTTCGCGCCGATAAGTCCGGCGATGCAGGGCACGGCGACGAGCAAATCGGCGGGAGCGCGGATGCCGCGGCGGACAACGTCGCGCGCGAGGACATAATACGAAACAAACATGGCGATGCCGACGAGGAGGCCGAAGCTCGCCAGCGTGAACGGGCCGATATGGAGGAACGGCATCATCGAATCGAATTTGGAAGTATACATGAAGGCGCAGGCGGGGCGCCGTTCTCAGCGTTAGTGCGCAGGGTGGAGACTTCCGGCTCGCCCGGCATCCGCCACGGCGGACAGGCGGCGGGCAAGCCCGGTCTGGGCTTCACCCCAACCGCAGAAAATCTGCGTTTGGGGACCCCGGAACAAGACCCGATCCCACGGGCAGTGACGCTCAGCGCTTCGGAAGGACAGGGGAGCGCGGGCGCTGCCTTCGCGCGAGAGGCGAATTCAATGCATCACTTGCGCGTCAAATCGTAGACCATCAGCGTATCTTTGCCGTTTTTGCGCCAAGTCCAGCGCTCGATGATGTGATTCGCGCCGAGGAATTGCATGACGAGGCGCTGCTCATGTCCCACGGCGAGATTCGGCAAATTGCCCGCGCCTTCGAAAGCGAAGACGAGCGATTTCACTTCGCCCGGCGCCGGATGCGCGCGCATGTGCGGCTGATTCCCCGTGGGGCAGTAATGCATGAGCGAAATCGAGTCGCCATCGATGCTATAGAGCGTGACCATTTCGTCCATGCCGGGCATATCGAGCGTCTCCATCACGGCCGTGTTGCCGGCGATGAGTTGGAAGCTGGATTTCACGGCGTTGCCGTCAGCGTCCTTGCCTTCCCAATGGCCGGTCAAAGTTTTCAATTTTTGAAACGCGGCTGCGGCTTTGCTGGGCGCAGCGCCGGCGTGTGCCGGAACCAAAATGGCTGCGGCGAACGCGAGCACGAAAAGCGATAAAAGAACCGGTTTTGTATTCCTCAGTGATCTCATCAGATGCCTCGTCTCTCTTTGGCGGTGTAAAGACTGCGCCTAGTTTGATGCCAGTGTATTTCCCGCTGTCAACCGAGCATAGAGCGGGGCAATCATAGCGGCGGCGAAGATAAAGCCAAAATGGACTGGTTGTCGAGCAAGTCCGGACGGCTGTGAGCAGATTTGGCCAACGAACCAAGCGAAACCGGAAAGCGCAGATGAATTTGCGCCGGCCGGTTACGATTCGCCAAGACTCGCGCGCGCCAGAATCGAGATTCGGCGCGGCGGATTTTGCTAAACGATGCCGCGGGAGCCGGCGAGTTCAAGATGAACTTCGCCGATACCGCCGGCGATGCGAATGTCGAGCGTGACGGGCGATTTGCCGTAGGCGTCGTTAACGTAGTCGCTGCCGTCGCGCTTGAAATCGGGCGCGTCAACTTCGCCGAGTCCGCCCTGCACGGAGACGCGCACGCCGACTTCGCGCGGCAGCTTGAGATGCGCTTCGCCGACGCCGGCTTGCAGCGTGGCGTTGAGATTCTGCTTCCAGTTGCCGGTGAAATCAATTCGCGATTCGCCCGCGCCCATTTTCACGTCGAGACTGCGCAAGATCATTCCGCTGAAATTCAGATTGGAATCGCCCGCGCCCATTTCGATGGTGAGGTCGAGGGGAATGGCGTTATTGAAATGCAGATTCCAATTGTATTTCACGCCGCCCATGGCGGAATGGCTGGATTCGGGCTGCGCTAATCGGAGCGAGCCTTCGCCGTCGCTGACGCTGTAAGTCATATCCGGCTTCCATTCGGGCACGTTGTATTCGATGGTGCCGTCGAGCAATCGCGATGAGCCGCCGGAGATGGCCAGTTCGCCGGCGCCCATTTGCAGATGCGCGCGGACGGATTTGGCAGCGCCGGGCGGCACGCTGATGTTTTGGGTCTGCAATTCGCCGGTATGCGCGAACGAGCCACTGTCAATGAAGCAGCCGGAAAGCCCGGCCAGCGCGACGGCCGCGGGAAAAAACAGGATGAAGTTGCGTAATCTCATGGCGCTCCTCGCAAATGCGCAAAGCAAAAATGAAATGCAAGCGCCGCCGCGGAACTTCGAGTGAATCGCGGCAGCCTGAATTAAGGAACGAAAAGAGACTCTAAAATGTTTCGTGCGCGAGGCAAAGCGAATTGTTTTTCCGCGCGAGGCGTGACCGGGCGCGCTTCGCCGGGTGAAGCGAAGCGCGAGGAGGGTGGAGGTGGCGGGATAAAATACAGAAGCCTGTTGACGTTTATTGCGAAACGCGAACGCTGACGGCCACGTTGTTCCCGCTCGTGTCCGTGCGATAGCTGACATCGGCGTTGGCGCCGACCTTCAGAGCGCCATCCACGGCTGTGTTTTGATCTATGGCAAACGTCATGGTCTTCGCGCTCTGCGCTCGCAGAGCTTCGACTTGCTGTTTCGCGGAGGCGCTGGCGACATTGAGCGTGAGCGAGGATTTGTCAAAAGAAGCGATGGTGCCGGATGCGGACTGCGTTTGCGGCGGATTCTGGATCAGCGATGCGGAGGAAAGCGAGGTCTTGTGATTGACGCTTCCCGGGACGGCCCACAGCGCCGCCGTCAGGATCAGACTGCTCGCCGCACACAAAAACATTTTGGGGGCAAATTTCATTGGTCAGGTCTCCTTGGTGGGCTTGGGCGAGATTCGTAAGATTTGTGTGCAGGAAGCGTGCCAGAGCGAGAACGGATTTGGAAAAAATCCGCGAAACTCAAATATATCGGCAACTTACGCGGGATGGGCGCATTTGCGGCGCGGCAGAAGTAGGGCAATCGCTCCGGAGATTTTTTACTCGCGCTGGTACCAAACTTCCTAGTGTCGTGAGGATGAGTGGCAGGGGAAAAAGCGCACAGCCCTGCGCTTACAGAGCCTAAAGGCGCGAAGTTAGAGTAAGCGACGAACCGCACACAGCCGTCGTGAACGGCGGCAAGAATGGACCACCTTGCTCATCGAAGTTCATCGAAAACGTTGGTGCCGGAACCGTTCCGCGTGCGCCACGTGAAGTGCTCCAGCACACGGACGCGTCCATCCTCTCCTTGCTGAAGTTCGCAGACGGAACTTCCTCCATGAACCTGTCCTGAGGTCTCTACCTGCGTGTAGCGGAACGCAAGCTCGGAGCCGGAAATCCCTCCCACGAGGCTGCCGCGGCGCACATATCCTCCATGATAACGTGCGAACACGCGCAATCCTTTTTGCCTGAAATACAAACGTGTGTCCGCGCCCACGACACCGCGATCATCCGTCGCACTTACGAACATCACCCGCCCATCGAGACAGATCTCTTTCATCGCATTCTCCTGTCAGTCGGCGTATGCTTTCTTGCGCGATCCCGCGCGCAAAGTATACACGCGTTTCTGCGATGCCCAAAAGTTCTGCGAAGCACATCAAAATGAGAGAACCCAGGGGCGAAGAGCGCGGCGCGCGAACGGCTTTTGAGAGGCAGGGAGCGGGCAAAATTAGTGAAACCTTTTGGGCGAAAAAGTGTTCTAATGTATGTAGCTGCGTGATGCGGACCGGCTGCCCATGAGCCGGAGAAGTTTTCAGTCCTGAGGGCGCGGAAGCGGCACCTGCTGCCGCCGACGCGCGATGCAAGCAAGGCGCAGGACGAAAGGGGTAACGGCAATGCAGATCCACGCCGTCCCAGGAAGCACAGCGAGAACGATTTTGATTTTTTGCGCGTCCGTGTGCCTGGCTGTGTTCGCGCCGGCAGCGCTGGCGCAGCGCGGAGGGGGCGGAGCTCACGGCGGCGGTGGAGCGCGCGGCGGAGGCGGGCATGTTGGCTCGCGCGGAGGCGGATCGTTCCATGGCGGCGGAGCTGTTTCCACGCATGCGAGCGGCGGAGCAGGGAGGCAAGTTTCGGTGGGGCGCGGTTACTCTGGAGGTTCGTCTGCTCGTAGCGCGCGCGGCGGAGCGGGATTTTCAGGGAGCCGGTTTGCTGCGCCGGAATATCCGAGCGCGGAAGAACGCTACGGGAGCAACACATTCGTCGGCCAGACGCGAATCGATGGGCGCAATTATACGGTCGTAGGCTCGCGCGCGTATGCGGCGGATAACAGGCTCTGGGCGGAGCCAGATCAGGAAACGCATGTGGGGATGCCGCAGCAAGCGGCGCGTCCTGTGGCGACGCCTGTCGCGCGGCCCGTTGCCATGCCGATCGCGCATCCGGTGGCGATGCCGAGCCCGATTTTTCGCGCGCCGCTGACTGGCGGAATTCGCGTTGGAGCGCAGCCGGTGTTTCATCCTGTTATGGGCGCAGTGAGGCCGATGCCGGTGATTGCGCATCCGGTAAGTCCGCGTCCTGTGCAGTTTGCGCCGCAAGCGCCGGGCGTGGTGACGATGGGTCCGCATGGACCCTATGGCGGAATGATTTTGCCGCCGTTCCCTCCGTTCGGACATTTTCATCATGCCTTCGGATTCGGCGTTGGATTTGGATTCGGGCTGCGGCCGTGCTTCATAATTAATCCTTGCGGCTTCGGTTTTGACAACGACTTCGATTTTGACGACGGCTTTGGTTATGGATTGGGTTACGGCTATGGAATGTTCGGCGGCTACGGAAATGGCTGGTTCTACCCGGAGTACAACCAAGAGGAAGCGACCCAGCCGGGCGTGGAGGAGACTTATCCGAGCGTGCCGGATTTCACGGCGGAATACTACGATTTGCTTCCGCCATTCTTGCCGCCCGCGCCGGAGAACGCCGAAGCGCAAGCGCTGAATGGGCCGCTTGTGGAACTTGTGCTGACGGATCAGACCGTTTTCCCGGTGAAGAGCTACTGGCTGCAGGACAACAAGCTCTACTACATCACTACGTACAACATCAAAACCAGCATTCCGCTGAGCGATCTCGATCTGCAAAAGACGGTGGATATGAATTACAAGCGCGGAGTGACGTTTACGCTGACCCCGCAGCCGCCGCAATCGCAGGAAGAGCCACAGGACAATCCGCAGCAGTAGCGGCGCAAGAAAAAAACGGCGAGAAACAATCCTACAAATAACGCTCGCGGACGATTTTGATGTGGTGCGTGAGATGTCCGGCGATGACGTACGCCGTGGCGCGCACAGAGAAGGGATTGCCGCTGGCGATGCCGCGGCGCGACCACGCCTCCACAGGAAGATTGCGGTAAAACGAAGTCGTCGCCATGCGCACGCGATGGAACTCCTCGATGTGCGCGGGCCAGGCGAAGGAATCCGCCATTGCTCCTGTGACGCCGACGTTCTGGTCGAAGCTGGGCATGGGCGTCGTGAGGCCGCGCGCAAACCACAAAGCGCGCATGGTGAAAACGCGCTCGACGTCGGAGATATGATTGAGCGTCTCGCGAATGCTCCATTTTTCGGGCGCGTAGCGATGCAGCGATTTTTCCGCGGAAATGCCGGAGAAGAATTTCAGCGCCGGGTCGAGCTGCGCTTCGATTTCGGCGAGAGCGTCATCGCCTTCAACCTGGTTGATGTAGCCGAAATAATAAGCAGCAGCTTCGCCGGCTTCAGGACGTCCTATCGCGGTGTTCATGGGGAGATTCTACTACAAGAAAGCACGCGCACGCCTTGCTAGTGCGAGTTACAAAGCGGCGGGGATGAAAGTGTCGACTGGGGTTAACTCGAGGGAATAATTAAGGCGCAAAGCATTCGAAAAAGGTAGGATATATCCTGCGCTTATACTCCCCCCGTAATAAAGAAGCTAGATAGATGCTGGCTTGACTACATACACAGGCGGGTAATAGGATTCGCTAAGATGCGATTCCTGAGATTATTTGCCGACGCGGCTCTGTTCGGCCAATCACCCCTAGCCAATCCGCTCCAAAAGGTTGCACAAAAGATCCTTCGTGGTCCGCGTAAAGTCTCATTTCGCATGCGAGGAGGGCTTGCTGACGGTATGCTTTTTTCGTGCCTCTCGTCGCATAGGTATTTCTTTGTTAGGGAAGAATACGAAAGCGACCTGATTTCTCCCTTGAAGAGATTTGTGAGCCCCGGGTCAGTCGTAGCCGACGTAGGTGCACATTTCGGATACTGGGCCCTTGGGCTTGCCCGAATATGCGGTTCAAGTGGAATGGTTTTCGCGTTTGAGCCGTCTCCGGAGAATCGAAATTGGCTTCTAGAAAATCTGCAAATCAATTCTATATCGAATGTGTATATTATTCCTTTAGCAGTTTCGGATACGCAGGGAATAGCGACGATTTCGGACGACGGCAGTATGTGCAAACTAAGCTCTGGTGCGATTGAAGTTGAAACCACGACGATGGATAAGTTTTGCGAAACGAACCCCATTCCCGATTTTATGCTTATTGATGTGGAGGGGTTCGCTGGGAATGTTTTGCGGGGTTCTGCAGCGAGCTTCCGAGAGAAGTTTATCCCGGTAATTTGTGAAATTCACCACAATCAGGAGTGGGATGAATTCCGCAGCTTCATGGAAGGACAGAGCGCACAAATCCAGATACTTGGAAGTCGTTCAAGGTTACCATTCAGAGCGCTGGCTCACCGCAGTCGATAATGTTTCAGAGAAATCCGAGGACCTGCGGCCCCAAGTACGTCCGCGGGATCGCTCCTACGGGGTGCGGCCGAATGCGTATGCGCCCCCGCCCGTGCGAGCTACGAAGCTGCTGGGGCCGCAGGACCGGGCGCGGCAGGCGACGCAGGAGTGGCGGAAGGAATCGCGGCGGCGGGTTCGCGCGGAACGAGGCGTACAGTGAAATCGCCGAACTCCTCATCGAGCACATTGGAATAAATCACGAAAAGCGAAATGGCTCCGTTGACGATCAATCCCAAAAGCAATCCGAAATACGAAGAAAAAACCGGTCCGGGCGCGAACAAATTCACAAACCACGAAACGGGCATCAGAACAATGACGAACGCGACCGCGAGGTACCCCAGCGTTCGCCAAGTAAATGTCCACCAAACGCGCAGGCTGCGAGCCATCGTGACGGGCAGCTTAGCGGAGGAATCGGGCGCGTTGCGCGGGCGCAGCTCGATGCGGAAATGCAGGAAGCTTCGGCGGAGAACGTAGTAGATGGCAAAAATGCCGAGGAGCGCGGTGAGCACATATCCTTGCAGGCGCGCCGTCCAGAGATACGCGGCGGCCGATATGATCCGACTGGCGGCGAAAACGCGCAGCCAGTATGCGGTGCAGAAGACGAGGATGTTGGACGCGAGCATCGTCGGCCAGTAATACGCCCACCAGATGCGCAGGCCGTGGTTTAGCATTGGCGTGATGTAATCGCCAGAAGAAGATGCCGGCGCGGCGGCCAGCGATGGCGCAGTAACGAAAAGCGGGGAGCCCCGAAACATGGAAGTCCCGGAAATTCTCGTCGAAGCGGGCAGGAGAGTCAAGCGCCCGGCAGACGCGGGTGCTTTTATTCGCGAGCCATTCGGGAAGGGAATTCCTGCAAACGGTTTAGAGAACCGTTACGGCGACGCGATCGCTTTCGCGATTTTTCGCGGGAGCGCCTTGCAGGACGGTCTCGACAATCTTCAGTAGCTCCGTACGCGTGAATGGTTTGGAGAGGAACGCGCCAGAATTGACGAGTTCCGCAGCGTCCTTCTGACATTCGATGTAGCCGGAGGCATAAATAATTTTTACGCACGGATGCAGCGCCAGAACCTGTTGCGCCAGATCAAGCCCACGAATCTGCGGCAGGACCATATCCGTGAGCAGCACATTTAGTTCTTTGCCGAGTTTCGCGGCGATTTCGAGTGCTTGCTTTCCATCCCGCGCGGCAAAGACGCGATAGCCCGCAGCGGCGAGGAATTCCGCAGTCATATCGCGGACGGTGTCTTCATCTTCGGCGATCAAAATGCATTCGGATCGCACGCACGCGGGCGTGGTTTGGGGCTTGGTATAAACCACGTCGGCGGGCGCGGCGCTTGCGGGCAAGTAAATTTCGAAGTGCGCGCCTCTGCCCGGTTCGGAATCGAGCCATATAAAACCACCGCTTTGCTTGACAACGCCATAAACGGTTGCGAGGCCGAGGCCCGTTCCTTGCCCTTCATCTTTCGTGGTGAAAAATGGCTCGAAGATGTGCGCCTGCGTTTCCGCGCTGATGCCGCAGCCGGTGTCGCTGACGGTGAAAAGGACGTAGGAGCCGGGCTCGAGCGGCGCACGGCAGCGCGCGAGTTCTTCGCCTACGGTGATGTTGCAGGTTTCGAGCAGGAGCTTGCCGCCGCGGGGCATGGCGTCCCGCGCGTTGACGACGAGATTCATGATCATCTGCTCGATCTGCGAAGGATCGGCCTTGATGGACGCGAGAGCGCCGCCGGGGCGGAAAGTCATTTCGATATCTTCGCGAATCAGGCGGCGGAGCAGCTTATCCATGTCCGCAATCACAGCGTTGAGGTCGAGAACATTGGGACGCAGCACCTGTTTGCGCGAAAAAATCAGCAATTGGCGCGTGAGCGAAGCGGCGCGGTCGGCGGTGCGTGCGATTTGCTGGCTGCTGGAGTGCAGAGGATCATTGGGACTGATTTTTTCGAGCAGAATGTCGCTGTGGCCCTTGATCACGGTGAGCAAATTATTGAAATCGTGCGCCACGCCTCCGGCGAGGCGTCCCATCGCTTCCATGCGCTGCGATTGGCGCAAGCGCTGCTCGAGCTCTTCGCGCTGCGTTTGATTTTTCAGCAGCGTGCGGCGCATGCGGTCGAACGCGCGCGTCACTTGGGCGACTTCGTCATTGCCCTGCGCGCCAAGTGGATAGTCGAAATTGCCCTCTTCCAGCGCGTGAACACCGCCTACCAGCGACGCAAGCGGGCGCATGAACATATCGGAAATAAGGAAGACGAGCGCCGCGCCCGCCAGCACAGCGATGACCAGCAATCCGAGAAGAAGACGATTCAGCCGGCCAAGAAAGGCCACGCCCTCGTCGTATGACTTCAGCACCATGAGTCGAATTGCCGGGCCGGAGCCCGCGCCGGCCGGCGACAAATCGAGCGACGCGGCGACGTAGCGATGATTGCCGACGAGCACTTGCTGCGGCAAGGCCGCATCGCCGAGATGCTGCGCGAGGTCGCGCTCATCGAAGGGCGAAAGCGTGCTGACAATGGGGTCCGAGCCGCGAAGGAATACGACTTGGCTCGAAGAAATGCGATGCAGTTCATTGGCCGCCACAAAATCGATTTCCCGCCCAACGACGACCGTGCCGATGTGCCGGTTGGAGCTTCCGTTCGCGCCGTCCACGGGCCGCAGAACTACTTGATAGAGCGACGTGCCGCTGAACCACCACGCGGAGGTTTTATGGCGCGCAAGCGAGCGGCGCAACAGTGGTTCGGCCGCGCCGGCGGTGAAGTTGCCGAGCGTGGTGTGCAGAGCGATCACTTTGCCCTGCGGATCGGCGAGCAGAAAAAGATTGCAATCCTCGGATTGCCAGGGGTCCTCGCTCGCATCCTGAATGGTTGTGGGATCGTCGTCGCGCATCAGCGCCAGCGTGGCGAGCAGATCGGCCTTGTGCTCGAGCGCGATTTCGTTCTGATGCTCCATCACCTGGAACGTGAGAATCGCGTTCGCCGATTCCTCACGGATTTGGCGATTGATCTGAACTCCGGCTTCGTGGCCGACGACCAAAAGTGTTGCGCAGGTCAGCCCCGAAGTGACGAGAATGAGCGACAGAAGGAATTTGGTGCGCAGGCGAAAGCCGGAAGCGAAATTATAAATTTGGTCGCGCGCGGAAGCGAGCCAGCGCGTATCCCAATGCGCCCCTGAAGCGCCGCCACGCAGAAACGACGCGGCGCGGGGCCGGGGCTTTTTCGCAGTATGAGCCGGAGGCATGTCTTCGGGCACGAGAATGTCCGCAAATGAATTTGCCATTTGGAATGGAGCGTGGGAATGGCGCAAAGGTACTATTTTGTGCGAGAAAGGAAGGAGGGCGGAAAGTGTCGTTTTTGACGTGGAAGGCGCTGTAACGAACTGAAACTACATACTTTATCCGGCTTGTAGCCACACTACGGTGTCTGCAACGCCGGCCTAGCCAGCGCGATTCCGCTCTTTGCGCGCTAGTAATTCAGGTTGAAGCGCAGCAAATGCGCGAACCAGATCAGCCACACACTCACGAAGCACGCCAGCAGGATGAGCGTGTCGTGCAGCCTTGCCCACCACCAGCGGCCCGCCGTGCCAACGGATACAAAGAAATTCCAAATCGCCAGCAGCGTCCCAAAGACGCCCAGCCAGCCGAAGATCTGAATTGTGCGAAACCACGGATTGGCGCGATGGCTGAGCACCTCGAGGTGCGAACTGCCGTAAACAATGGTGCCGAGGAATGCGCACCAGAAAAGCAAATTCAAAGCGCAAACGACGCGCGCCCAGGCACGCGCGCGGCGCTGGCGATCGCCGTCCTGTACCTTGCGTCCGTAATGGCAGCGCACCAGGGCAGCGATGGGCCACAGAAGCAGCGTCAGCGAAAAAACAACAAAGAAAAACACGAGGCAGAGCGTGATGAAATTTTTGGACTCGTAGCCGGGAACTTGCTGCAATATTTCCGCGGGAAACTCCATGGCGATTTCATAGCGGCCGTCGTCGGCGTGTTTGAAAACGATCTTGTTCTGCGGGTCGGAGCGATCTTCCCAAACCATCGGCGCAGTCTCGATGTACTGAACCGGCTGGCCGTCGATGCCCTTTGAGCCGCCGAGAATAAGCGCGCCGTCTTTGCCCGGACCGACGTTGGATTCGCCGAGCAAAGAGAAAAGATAAAAAATATTGGTCTGGCTGCGGCGGCTGGCAATGTATGCGCCGCTGACCGCGCGCGCGTCCGCTGCAGCGGTTGGAAGGGCCTTCACCGCGGGCGGCGTATACGGGAAATAGCGGTCCATGAATTCTTCATAGAGCGGGCCGCGCGGCTCGACGTCGCCGCGCCCGGCGCTGTTGTAGGAGACGAAGATTCCCGTATCGGCGTCGAGAATCAGCTTCAAATCGCTGTGGAAATAAAGCGTATCGCCGCCATGGCCGATGACGCGGTGGCCGTTGCGCGAATCCTCGTAGAAGCCGAGGCAGAAGCCGTTGACCTGCGGGTCGGGCGCATACTGGCGCGTGTGCATAAGCTTTACGGTTTCGGGGCTGAGAATGGAAGCGCCGTTGTACGTGCCGTCTTGCAAATGCGCGATCATGAAATGCGTGATATCCATCGCGGAAACGGAGAGAGCGCCGGCGGGCGGCGTGTTGACCAGTTCAAAAGGCTTCTTGCCGCCGGAAGCGAGCTGATAGCCATCGGACATCAGCGGCGCGAGATTTGCGGGCAGCGGCTGGCGAAACGATGCGTGCGTCATCCCCAGCGGCGCGAAGATGTGCTGCTCGACGTAGTCGTCGAAATTCTCCCCGGAGACGCGCTGCACGATGTAACCCGCGAGATTCGCGCCATAGTTCGAATACGCGCCTGTCGTTCCGGGCGGAAAAATCTCCTTCGGCGGATGCATCACGAGGAATTGGCGCGTGGTCAGGAGATTCGCATTGGGTCCGTCGAGCTGAATCAGGTCCTGAATCGTTTCTTCGAAGCCCGGCGTGTGCGTCATCAGATCGCGCATGGTGATGGGCTTGCCGAAAGGCTCGAGAACAGTGAAGTCGAGATAGCGATTGACGTCCGCATCGAGATTGATTTTTCCTTGCTGCACGAGCTGCATCACAGCGGTCCATGTGAAAAGCTTGGAAATCGAGCCGACGCGGAAAAGCGTGTCTTCGGCGGACACGGGCTTTTTATTTTTCAGATCCGCGTAGCCATAGCCCTTGGCAAAAATCACTTTCCCGTCTTTTACTACGGCGACGACCATGCCGGCGATGTCGTCGCGCGCGATTTGCAGCGGGACAAGGCCGTCGAAAAAAGCGGTCAGGTCTTCCTGCGTCAATTGCGGGGGAGGAAGCGCGGGCGGAAGCGTTACGGCGCCGGTTGCCGCTGCGCCTGATTTGGCGGCAGCTTGTTTTTTCGCTGCGGATTTCTGCGCCGCGCCGTGGACGAGGATCGGAATCATCGCCAGCGCAACGAACAGAAAGAAAAAACGCGCGCGCCGTTTTTTCACTTCGAAATCCCGTTCGACCGGCAAAGGATTGTGCATCTGCGCTCCTCCTTAAAGCCTTTTCGCTCCACCACAATTGGCGCGACTCTATACACGCGCGGTGTGCGGCGTCAACCAGAAGAATTGCCAGCTATCCTTAAGTTTCAGAAAACTCGGCGCGAGCGAACGCGGCGAAGGACACGCTTTTGGTGTAAGCTGACGCTCGGAGTGAGCATGATCGCGTTGCTGCACGACATTCGCCACGGGCTGCGCGGCCTGCGCAAGTCGCCCGGTTTCACCGCCGTCGCCGTGCTGACGCTTGCGCTGGGCATCGGCGCGAACACGGCAATCTTTACCGTCGTCGATGCGCTGCTGCTGAAGCCTTTGCCATTTGCCGATTCTTCGCAGCTCGTCCTTGTTTATCAGAGCATTGAGCAGAGTCGCAGCGTCGGCGGCGTTTTTTCCTATCCGCGATTTACGATGCTGCGCGCCCAACAGCATTCTTTTTCCGGCCTCGCCGCCTACACATTCGACAATTTCAATCTGACCGGCCGCGGCGACCCGCGCCAGCTCACCGCCGCGCGCGTGACGTGGAATTTCTTCGATGTGCTCGGCGTGCGGCCGGAGCTTGGCCGGAGATTCCTCGCCGTTGAAGGCCAGATCGGCGGCAATCATGTGGTGATGGTCACACATAAATTCTGGCAGAGCAAATTGGGCGGCGCGAAAGACGTCATCGGCCAGACGCTGGAGCTGAATTCGGTGCCGTACACCATCGTGGGTGTGCTTCCCGCGGAGTTTCGTTTTCCGCTGCTCGCCGCGGATACTTCCATCTGGATTCCGCGCGAATTCGAATTGAACATCACGACGCAAGAGCACATTCAACGCGGCACGGGATATCTGTCTTCCGTGGCACGGCTCTCACCCGGACTCAGCCTCGCGCAGGCGCAGGCGGAAATGAATGTGATTGACGCGCAGTATCGCCGCGACAATCCTACAATGCCGGACGCCGACCCGCGGCGCGCGATGATGGTTGCGCCGCTGCAATCGCAAATTGTGGCCGATGTTCGCGCGCTGCTCTTGGTTCTGATGAGCGCGGTGGGAGTTGTGTTGCTGATCGCGTGCGCGAATGTGGCCAGCCTGATGCTTTCGCGCGCGCTGAAGCGCAGAAAAGAAATCGCCGTGCGCACAGCGCTGGGAGCGAGTCGCTGGACGATTGTGCGCCAATTATTAACGGAGAGCGTTCTGCTGGCTATGATTGGCGGCGTTTTAGGCGCGTTTGCCGGATACGCGGGCACGCGCGCGCTGCTGGCGATGAGCCAGAATACCGTTGCGCAATTGAGCGGTGGCGTGGCGATGAACTGGTCCGTGCTGGTCTTCACGCTGGCGATTTCGCTCGCGAGCGGCGTGCTGTTTGGACTCGCGCCGGCATTGCAGTTTTCGAAGACGGATTTAAATATGGTCCTCCGCGATGAAGGCCGCAGCGCAACCGGCGGACGCAACATGGTAAGTTCGCAGAATGCGCTCGTCGTCGTGCAAGTTGCGCTGTCGATGATTCTGCTGATTGGCTCAGGATTGCTGATTCGCAGCTTCCTCCGGTTAATGACCGTGTCTCCGGGATTCGATCCAAATCATGCGGTGACCATGGGGATCAATTTGCCATCATCGAAGTACGCGACGCCGGAGCAGATTGTAACGTTCTACAACAATCTGCTGCGCGAGGCGCAGACGCTTCCGGGAGTCGCCGCCGTATCGATTTCGTCTGCGCTGCCGCTGACTCCGTCGCGGCTGACGCCGATGCTGCCGGAGGGCCAGACCGCCGTCCCCATGCCGCAGCGGCCTTTGGTAATCATCGAAACGATTAGTCCCGATTACGCAAAAGTGATGCGCGTGCCGCTTGTGAGCGGCAGGGAATTCACGCCCGAGGACAATGAAGCCACGCCGATCGTCGCGATTGTGAATCAGGCGTTCGTGCGGCGCTTCTGGCCCAGCGGAAATCCCATTGGCAGGCACATTTTGATTGGCCGAAACACGGCGCAAACGGAAGTCGTCGGCGTTTTCGGCGACATTCGAAACAACGGCATCGCCGCCGAAGCCGCTCCGGAAGTGATGCTCCCATTCCCGAGCCTGCCGTGGACCGATTTGCATTTGAGCGTGCGCAGCGCGGGCGGCGATCCGATGGCGCTCATTCCCGAAGTACAAAAAGGCCTGCAAAATATTGACAGCGACCAGCCCATCACACACGCGCAAACTTTCGGCGAAATGGTCGCGGATGCGCGCGCGCAGTCGCGTTTCACAGTGGTGCTTTTCGGAATTTTTTCTGCCGTTGCGCTGGCGCTGGCGATTGTCGGAATTTACGGCGTGATTTCCTACGCGGCGACGCAGCGCACGCAGGAGATCGGCATTCGCATGGCACTCGGCGCGGATCGAAAAGACATTTTCCGCCTCGTCGTTGGCCACGGATTGAAGCTTGCGGGCGTGGGCATTCTGATTGGCCTCGTCGCGCCCTTCACGCTCACGCGCTTGATGTCGAGCCTGCTCTACAAAGTCAGCCCCGCCGATCCCGTGACCATCGCCGCGAGCGCGATCCTGTTTCTCGCCGCCGCGTTTTTCGCCAGCTACGTTCCCGCGCGCCGCGCCGCGAGAGTGGACCCGATGATTGCTCTGCGCTACGAGTAAGTTTGCTCCGGCCGCGCTGATCCCATGCCAGCCTGCCGCAGGCAGGATCGCCCTGCGCTACGAATGATTTTACAGTGGCGGTCTTCAGGCGAGCATGCTTCGCTACTGCAACGGGTTTAGCGCATCGCGCATTTTTCGCGTTTCCCGTCGAACTTTTCCACGCGCCGCTGCGTATCATTGTGCGAGCGGGGCAGATTGCGCGCTTACGTCGCGGCCCGGCCGTCGTCGAACAGATCGAATGCGGAGGCGACATGGAAACGTTTCTTCAGGACTTGCGTTACGGACTGCGCATGCTGGTGAAGTCGCCGGGGTTCACGGCGATTGCCATTCTTACGCTAGCGCTGGGCATCGGAGCAAACACGGCGCTTTTTTCCGTCGTCAATGGCGTAGTGCTGAGCCCGCTGCCGTATCCGCAAGCGGATCGCCTCTACGCACTCTATTCGCGCGTCGCAAATTTCGAGCAGTCTTCCATCTCCTATCCGAATTTTCTCGACTGGCAGCGCGATAATCGCTCGTTTGAAACGATGGCCGCCTACCGCAGCGAAAATTACAACATGACTGGTTCAGACGAGCCGGAGCGCCTGCGCGGCGAAATGATCTCCGCGGATTTCTTCAGCATACTCGGCGTCAAGCCTGTCGCAGGCCGCCTGTTCACCGCACAAGATGACCACCCGGGCGGCTCGCCTGTCGTCCTGCTCAGCGAAGGCTTCTGGCGGCGCAGATTCGGCAGCTCGCCGAACATGATTGGCCAGGCGCTCAACCTTAACGGCACGCCATACACCGTCGTCGGCATCATTCCCGCAGGGTTTTATTTCCGCGGAAACAATTTTCGCCTGAGCGATGTGTACGTACCCATCGGCCAGTGGACGGACAAAACTTTTCTGGACCGGCGCGTCAGCATGGGCATGGACGCCGTCGCTCGCCTGAAACCGGGCGTCACGTTCGAACAGGCCCGCGCGGATATGGACGGCGTCGCGAATAGCCTTGCGCGCGTCTATCCCGACGCGGACAAAAACAACGGCATCACGATTGTTCCGCTCAAGCAGGATATCGTCGGCAACGTCGCGCCGTTGCTTTACATTTTGCTTGGCGCCGTGGCGTTTGTGCTGCTGATCGCCTGCGTGAATATCGCCAACCTGCTTCTGGCGCGCTCCACGGGCCGGACGCGCGAATTTGCCATTCGTGCGGCGCTCGGCGCGGGACGCAATCGCATCGTGCGGCAGTTGCTCACCGAAAGCGTGATGCTCGCGGTTGCTGGCGGCGCGCTGGGACTGGCGATTGCTGCGTGGGGAACCAAAGCAGCGATTCGCGTTTTGCCGAGCGCCTTGCCGCGCGCAGCGACGATTGGCCTCGATGCCAGTGTTCTCGTCTATACGCTGGGCATTTCTCTCCTCGCCGGAATTCTTTTCGGCCTTGCACCGGCGCTGAAAGTCGGTCGAACGAATTTGCATGACACGCTGAAGGAAGGCGGACGCGGGTCGAGCGGCGCGCGTCACAAGATGCAGGGAATTTTTGTTGTCGTCGAAATGGCGCTGGCGCTGGTGCTGCTGGTTGGCGCGGGACTAATGATTCGCAGCCTCGTGAGCCTCTGGGCCGTCAATCCGGGATTCAATCCGCACAATGTGCTCACGTTCAGCCTCTCGTACCCTCCGGACATGGGCAATCTGCCGCCCGATCAGATGCGCAATGAAGCGCTGCAGCTTGTGTCGTCGCTGAGTTCAATTCCGGGTGTCAAAGATGTAGACGCGGTCGGCGGCTCATTGCCTATGCAGGGCGATTCCGAATTGCCGTTCTGGCTCGAAGGCCATCCCAAGCCGCAGAGCGACAACGAAATGAACTGGGCGCTTTTCTATCTGGTCGGCCCGAACTATTTAAATGCCATGCAGATTCCGCTCGTGCGCGGCCGCTTCATCACCGCGCAGGACACGATTCATTCTCCGACGGTGATCGTCATTGACGAACAGTTCGCCAGGAAATTCTTCCCCGGCGTGGATCCGATTGGAAAGCTCGTCAACCTCTCGATTCTGAATGTGCAGGCGCAAGTCGTGGGCGTCGTCGGCCACGTGAAGCACTGGGGACTCGACAGCGATGCCACCGCGAAAATCCAGGCGCAATTTTATTTTCCGGTGCTGCAGGTTCCCGATCAATTCATGCCGCTGATGTCCAAAGGCGTGGACATGGTCGCGCGAACTCTCGGCCCGCCGGATAGTTTTGCCGATCCGATTCGCCGCGCCGCGCAACGCTTCAATAGCCAGCTCGTATTTTTTGGCGCTGAATCCATGGACGAAACCATCGCGAATTCTCTGGCCGATCGGCGTTTTTCAATGATTCTGCTCGGCGTTTTTGCGGTTTTGGCGCTGGTGCTTTCCTGCATCGGAATCTACGGCGTGATTTCCTATCTTGTCGGACAGCGCACACACGAAATCGGCATCCGCATGGCGCTGGGAGCGCAGCGCGGAGACGTGCTCCAAATGGTGTTGAATCAGGGCGGGAAACTGGCGCTGGCTGGGGTGGGCATCGGGCTCGTTGCCGCGCTGGCGCTAACGCGCTTGATGGCGCAAATGCTTTTCGGCGTCACAGCGCACGATCCGCTCACGTTCATCGGCGTGGCACTCCTGCTGATTCTCGTGGCCATGTTCGCGTGCTACATTCCCGCGCGCCGCGCCACAAAAGTGGACCCGATGGTTGCTCTTCGCTATGAATAGACCACACGGGAACTGATCACCGCGCCATGCGCGCCTGCCTGCCGCAGGCAGGTAGATCCCATGATCGCCCTGCGCTACGAATGACGCGACAGGCTTCCTAGCGAGAACCGGAGCGGCAATGATCTTCCCCTTGACATTCTACCGGAAGCGCGTATTGTCACCTAGAATGTCTACTAAAGAACAGAACGACCGCGTCGAACTCCTGCAGGGCACGCTGGATATGCTCATCCTGCGGACCTTGCTTCTCGGCCCGGCTCACGGCCACGCCATCGCCAAAGCCATCGAATTCAACTCCGATGAAGTGCTGCAGGTCGAGCAAGGCTCGCTCTATCCCGCGCTGCACCGGCTGATCAGGCGAGGATGGATCTCCGTCGAGAAGGGAACTTCGGAAAACAACCGGCGCGCAAAATTCTACAAGCTGACTCCACTGGGCCGCCGCCAACTGGCGGTCGAAACCGGCAAGTGGCAGAAACTCAGCGGCGCGATTGCGCAGATTCTCCGGCCCGCGCGACAGGAGGGCGAACCATGAATCGCCGCAAGGAAATGATGCAGGACTTCGATGACGACATTCGCGAGCACATTGCCCGCGAGACGCAAGACAACATCGATCGTGGAATGTCTCCGGAAGAGGCGCGCTTCGCCGCGGTGCGCAAGTTCGGCAACGTCACACAAGTGAAGGAAGACACGCGTGGCGTGTGGACTACGCTCTGGCTCGAACAGCTTGTGCAGGACATTCGCAATGGTCTGCGCATGCTGCGCAAATCTCCCGGCTTCGCTGCCGTCGCAATTCTTACTCTCGCTCTTGGCATCGGCGCGAACACTGCGATTTTTTCCATCGTGAACTCCGTCGTCTTGCAGCCGCTGCCCTACTCCAACGCGAATCAGCTCGTGGTCGTCAGCCAAACCTCTTCGCGCGTCCCGCTTAGCTCTTCGATTCAAAGCAGCGAATCCTACGTGAATATCCTTGATTACCAGCGTGACGCGAAATCCTTCTCCGCTGTGGCCGGTTATGCCTCCAACCAGATGACGCTCACCGGCCACGGCGCTCCCACGATCGTTTACGGCGCAATCACCAGTTCAGGACTCTTCACGACGCTGGGTACCCCGCCCCTCCTTGGCCGCACGCTCGAATCTCAGGACGACGTCAAAGGCGCGGGTCTTGTCGTGGTCATCGGCGAAGGATTTTGGCGCGATCAGCTCGGCGCAGACCCCAACATCATCGGCAAATCCATCCAGCTCGATTCCGAACCCTTCACCGTCGTCGGCGTCATGCCGGCGGATTTTCGTTATCCCGACCAGAGCCCGCCCAGCGAATTCTGGATTCCCGCCATGCAGAGTCCCGACTATGCATCCATCATCGGAATCCGCAAGGGGCGTTTTCTTTCTTTCATCGGACGCCTGAAATCCGGCGTCACGGACGCGCAGGCCGAAGCCGAGCTGAACTCCCTATATAAGGGTATGCTCAAGCAATACGGCAATTTGCTCGATCCCACCGAAGTCCTCCATGTTTCGAACCTCAAGCGTCTGGTTGTCGGCGACGCTCAGCCCGTCCTGCTTATCCTGCTCGGCGCCGTGGGCCTCGTCGTGCTCATCGCCTGCGCGAATATCGCCAATCTTCTTCTCGCGCGCGCCACGGGCCGCGCCAAGGAAATCGCTGTGCGTGTTGCTCTCGGCGCTGGACGCGCGCGCATCTTTCGCCAGCTTCTCACCGAAAGCGTGCTCCTCGGAATTTGCGCCGGCATTGCCGGCTTGCTTCTCGCCTATGGCGGAGTAGCGTCGATTAAGTCATTCGCCGCCGCCGATCTCCCGCACCTGCGCGACATTAGTGTCGATGGCTGGGTGCTGGCGTTCACTTTTGCACTTTCCATTTTTGCTGGAGTTCTCTTCGGCCTTGCGCCCGCTTGGCAATCCTCCGAAATCGACCTCAACGAAGTTCTCCGCGAAAACGGCCGCGGCTCAACGGGCTCCGCGAGGCGCCGCTGGACGCGCAACGCGCTCGTCGTCGTGGAAGTCGCTCTTGCCATGATTTTGCTGATCGGCTCCGGTTTGCTGCTCAAAAGTTTTTATCTGCTCACACATTCGAGTCCGGGTTTCGATCCGCTGAATGTCCTCGTCGCCACCGTCGAGCTTCCGAAAGCGCAATACAGCATGCCCGAACAGTGGAACGCATTTTTCCGCCAGGCCGTCGGCCGTATGAAAAATCTTCCCGGCGTTGAAGATGCTGCGGCCGCACTGCCCGTCCCTTTCACCGGATCGGCGTTCGGCTACGGTTTCAGCGTCGTTGGCGCTCCGCCTCTTCCGCCCGGCCAGTCGCCGATTGCGCAAGCACACGACATCACGCCGGATTATTTTCGCGTGATGCACATGGCGCTTCTTCGCGGGCGCGAATTCGAAGAAGCCGACACCGCGCCGAACGCCCCAGCGATCGTCATCATCGACCAGGAGCTCGCGCGCCGCTATTTTGCGCACCAGGATCCGATTGGGCAGAGCCTTCAAATCAGTGGCCTCCGTATGCCTTACAACGCGCGAATCGTGGGTGTCGTCGGCGACGTAAAGGACCAGACCATGGCCGACGCGCCTACTCCGATGATGTACTTCCCCTACACGCAAGAGAAGTGGTGGGTCATGGTGTTCGTGCTGCGTACTCGCGGCAACCCCTCTTCGCTTGCCAGCGCTCTACAAGCGCAAATCCACGATATGGATTCGTCTCTTCCCGTGCAGGACGTTCGCCCGATGACGTCTTTCGTCTCCGACTCCGAAGGTGACGCACGCTTCCGCTCCATCCTCCTCGGACTCTTCGGTATTCTCGCGCTGGTGCTCGCATCCGTTGGCATTTACAGCGTGCTCGCCTACGTGGTTGCACAGCGCACTCACGAAATCGGCATCCGCATGGCCCTCGGCGCGCAACCGCGCGACGTTCTTCGTCTCGTCATCGGCCAAGGCATGCGCGCCGTCCTCATCGGCACAGCCATTGGAATAGCCGCCGCGCTCGCCGTGTCACGCCTGCTCGCCCAATTTCTATACGGCGTGCGGGACAAAGACCCGCTCACGTTCATCGCCGTCGTCGTGCTGCTCATGCTCGTGGCCCTCGCCGCCTGCTACATTCCCGCGCGCCGCGCCATGCGCATCGATCCGATGGTCGCCCTGCGCTATGAATGAAGAGAGTGGTCAGTGATCAGCGGCCAGTGGTTAGCAAGCAACCGTAAAAGTAGTGGCGACTGGCGCGAAGAGGCGAACGTGCCTTCCTAGGAGCGAGGTTTTTGGGCGGGGGCCGGGAAACGCGGGTCTTTAAGCGTTTGGGTGGGAGACCCGCCCAGGCTTGCCCGTTGTGGCGGGCGAGGCTATACCCTCGAAATCCGCTTTTTCCAACCTCTAGCTTCAAGCTTCCAGCCTCCGGAACCATTGTTCGTTTTCGCGACACGCTCTCCCGCAAATGGACATACCGAACGCGCAAGCTCGCCGTCTTGTCCCTCTAACATCTGTTTTATCAGCGTAATACGCAAAATGTCTTCGGCATACGTCCTGCGGAGCATCTCTATTCTTTGATGGGGTGCTCGGTCATGTTCGTTCGCGATGTAAACTCGCCTGCGAGCTGTGCGAATTTGTAGCTCACGTCCAGGCCGCGCAATTTGCGGGCTGACACGAGGCTTTTGCGGCATGTGCGGTTAGACTGTTTGGCGTAGGCGGGTCACTCGTCACTGTACTTGAGAGGTGAACGATGAATACGCTGCTGCAGGACATTCGCTACGGGCTTCGCGCGCTGGTCAAATCTCCGGCCTTCGCCGCCGTCGCCATCCTCACGCTGGCACTCGGCATCGACCCGAATACTGCCCTTTTCTCGGCAGTCAATTCGAGCCTCCTTGCGCCGCATAGAGACTCCAGCCAGCAGCCGTCAATAGCCGGCTACAATTTCAAAAATGCGGACAGTGAGCGCCAATGGGAAGCAAAGTTTCAGAGCATTCCGAGCGCCGAAAAGGCGGGCGGTTACCTAGAGCGGCTCTCAGCGCACCCAAACGCCGTTGGACAGCCCTGGGACGAAAGTAATGCCAAGTGGCTGATGAATCAGTTCAAATCTTGGGGACTGGATTCACACATAGAGACCTATTACGCTCTGGCACCCTGGCCGAAGGAGCGCGTGCTCGAACTTGAAGAGCCGATGCGGTTCACCGCGAAGCTGCGTGAACCCGCTGTGGCGCAGGATCCGACGTCAAGTCAGCAGGACGAGCAGTTGCCTACATTTAACGCCTTCTCCATTGATGGCGACGTGACCGCGCCGCTCGTTTATGTGAACTACGGCGTCCCCGCTGATTATGAGGAATTGGAGCGGCTCGGAGTCTCTGTGAAAGGTGCAATTGTGATTGCACGTTACGGTGACTCAATGCGCGGTATGAAGCCGAAAGTTGCGGCGGAGCATGGCGCGGTAGGCTGCATCATCTATTCGGACCCACGCGATGATGGCTATTTCCAAGGGGACGTTTTTCCCAAGGGCGGGTATCGGCCGCCAGATGCCGTGCAACGCGGGTCTTTGATGGATTTAACGCTTTACTCCGGTGATCCGCTTACTCCAGGCGTCGGCGCTACCGATCCGAACCGCCCGATTCCTGATCTTAAGACGATCTCGGTAATCACAAAAATCCCAACGCTGCCCATCAGTTATGCCGATGCTGAACCGCTCTTGCGCGCTCTGGGCGGGCCGCTGGCGCCAGAACACATGCGTGGCGGTTTGGCGATAACCTATCACCTCGGCCCAGGGCCTGCGAAGGTTCATCTGAAGGTGACTTTTGACTGGAAACTGAGACCCGTGCGCGATGTCATCACGCGCATTCCGGGTTCGCAGTATCCGGATGAGTGGATTCTCCGTGGCAATCATTACGACGGCTGGGTCAACGGCGCCGACGATCCACTCGCCGGGCAAGTTGCGGAAATGGAGGAGCTGCGCGCATATAGCGAACTCCTGAAGCAAGGCTGGAGACCGAAACGCACGATCATTTATGGCTCATGGGACGGCGAAGAGTGGGGTTTGTTCGGTTCAACCGAATATGCCGAGACGCATGCCGCGGAGTTGCAACAAAAAGCCGTCATGTATGTTAACACCGATGGGAACGGACGCGGATTCCTGGTTGTCGATGGTTCGCACACGCTCGAGCCATTCATCAATGGCGTCGCGCGCGACGTTCAAGACCCAGAGGTCAATGTGAGTGTGTGGCAACGCGCGCAGGCGTCTCAGATTGTGACGGGCAAAGGTTTTGCGTATGACGGTGATGACGAGGATGTCAATCAACCGCTCGCTGAGTATCGCCGCGAAGCGCGCACACGGCCTGATTTGCGAATTGGCGCGTCCGGTTCAGGGTCTGATTTCACTCCTTTTCTGGACCATCTTGGCATTGCTTCACTGAACATGGGTTACGCAGGAGAGGATGAGTATGGGGTGTATCACTCGATTTACGATGATTTCTACCATTTCTCACATTTCGGAGATCCCGGTTTTAAGTATGAACGCACCCTGGCGCAGACCGTCGGAACAGCGGTAATGCGCATGGCCGATGCCGACCTTTTGCCCTTCAACTTCACGAGCTTGGCCGATACGGTGAAGCTCTACGTCACGCAACTCAAAGAACTCGACCGCAGCACGCGTGAGCAGATGGAAGAGACGAACAGGGAACTGCAGGAAGGCGTCTATCGGAATGTCAACGATCCACTGCATCCGACCATTGCGCCCAAACTGCAGATTTTGCCGCCAGGTCAGGCGTTGGATTTTTCCGCGCTCGATAATGCCGTCGAGCAACTGACGCGGGCCGCGCAGCATTACGATCTGGCCGTCGCTGTGCGCGGAAACACCGTAAACGCGAACGTTCTCGAGCAGGTGAACGCGCTATTGATCCAGAGCGAGCGCAAGCTCCTGCTTGATTCCGGCTTGCCCAATCGTCCCTGGTACAAACACCAGCTTTACGCGCCTGGTTTTTATACCGGATACGTGGCAAAGACGATGCCGGCTGTGCGCGAGGCCATTGAGCAAAAACAATGGCTCGAGGCACAGCAAAACATTGTCAAGGTTGCTGGTGTGTTGCAGACTGAAGCGCAATTGGTTCAACGCGCGGCTGCTCTGATGCGATAAGAGGTCGGCGCAGAGTGGAGCGTGCAGAGGGTTGCTACTGATACCGGCATGGCGACTGAGCGAAGAAGTCGAGCCCAGCTTGAAATGGCCTGCGGAGGTGAACGATGAATACGCTGCTGCAAGACATTCGCTACGGGCTTCGCGCGCTGGTCAAATCTCCCGCCTTCGCCGCCGTCGCCATCCTCACGCTGGCACTCGGCATCGGCGCGAACACGGCGATTTTCTCCGTCGTCAACACGCTTTTCCTGCATCCGCCGGGCGTCGTGCAGCCGGATCGCGTCGTCGTGCAGCGCGCGTATTACAACAAGCTCGGCCTGAAGAATATCGTCGTCTCCGTTCCCGACTACGCGCAAGTGCGCGACAGCAAGAACATCTTCGCCGTCGCCGCTCTGGAAACAGGCGCGAGCTTCAACTACACCGGCGGCGATTATCCCGAGCGGCTGCGCGGCGCGCTGGTCACCTGGCAATGGTTCGACGTCTTCGGCGCCAGGCCCATTGCCGGACGCACGTTCACCAAAGAGGAAGATCAGCCGAACGCCAATCGCGAAATTATTCTCTCGTATGGCGCGTGGCAACGCTGGTTCGGCGGCGATCGCGGCGCCGTTGGCCGCGCGATTCAGCTCGATCAGCAGCCCTATCGCATCATCGGCGTTATGCCCGCCAATTTTCATTGGCCGAATCCGCAGACCGATCTGTGGGCGCCGATGGGCCTCGATCCCAAAGCGTTCGCCGTTGACAACACCTTCAACGAAAACTTTCTCTCCGTCGCGCGCCTGCAGCCCGGCGTTTCCTTTTCGCAAGCCAATGCCTACATGCGTGTGCTCATGCAGCGCGTCTTCGATAATCCCGCGACAAATTTCGCAAAAACCGCGGAGTGGGGCATGTTCCTCATGCCGCTCACAAGTTACGTCTTCGGCAACCTGACCACGCCCATCGTAATTCTCACCGCCGCCGTCGCCTTCGTTCTGCTCATCGCCTGCGCCAATATCGCCGGACTTCTGCTTTCCAAGGCCGCCGGGCGCTCGAAGGAACTTGCCGTCCGCGCCGCGCTGGGCGCATCGCGTGCGCGCCTGATGACGCAAGCCCTCTGCGAAAATCTTGGCCTCGGCGTACTGGGAATTCTCGCCGGGCTTTTTGTCGCGCAATTCGGCCTCCAAGCGCTTCTTTTCGCCGCGCCCAAGGAAATGTCCAGCGGCCTGACGTTTTCGCTCGATGGCTACGTGCTGGCCTTCACCGTCATTGCCGGTCTCGTCGCCGTCCTGATTTTCGGCACGGTCCCGGCCTGGCACATGTCGCACGCCGATCCTTATAACGCCCTGCGCGAATCCGGCCGCTCCTCGACCGGCAGCCGTGGTCGCCAGCGTTTTCGCGCCGTGCTTGTCGCCGGAGAACTTGCTCTCGGCCTCGTGCTTCTCGCCGGAACCGCGCTCCTGCTCAAGAGCCTCTCGCGCATCAGCGACGTGAATCCCGGCTTCAGCCCGCAGAATGTGACCGCGGCCGGCGTCTCTTTGCCCAACGCGCAGTACAACACACAGGACAAGCAAGAAGCATTTTTCCAGACGGTACTCGACCGTCTCTCTCAATCCCCAGGCGTTGTCGCTGCCGGCGGGGGATTTCCGCTTCCTTTCACGGGAAACGACGGCACATCATCTTTCAATATTCAGGGCCGGCCCACATCTCCCGGTGATCCCGGCCCGCATGGCGCGATTCGCATCGTGACGGCGGGCTATTTCAAAGCCCTTGGCATTCCTCTTTTCAAGGGCCGCTATTTCACCGATGATGACCGCAAAGGCTCGCAGGCCGTCGCCATCATTGACGAAAATCTCGCGAAAACTTACTGGCCCAACGAAGATCCCATCGGCAAACAAATCAGGAACGGCAATAACTCGCCCTGGGCCACGATCGTCGGCATCGTCGGTAACATTCGCTTCACCACGCTTGCTGGAGAAGAGCAATCCGTGGGCATCTCGATGTCTGCGGGAAAAGGCTCGTATTATTACCCGGTCTATCAAAGCCAGGCGTCCTTTGGATATTTGATCGCAAAAACCAGCGGCAGCACGGCAGCGGGCGACGCAGCCATCCGTCAGGCGGTCCATGATGTGGATGCGAAACTGCCCGTCTCCAACATGGAAACCATGGACGCGCGCATCGCCGATTCGCTTGGCCCGCAGCGTTTCGCCACGAATTTGCTCGCGGTCTTCGCCGTGCTGGCGATCGTCCTCGCAGCCGTCGGCCTTTATGGGTTGATCAGCTATAGCGTCACCGAACGCACCAATGAATTTGGCATTCGCATGGCTCTCGGCGCGCAGCGCGGGGATGTGCTGCGTCTGGTGCTGCGGCAGGGCTCGAAGCTCGCTTTTGCAGGGGCCGCCGCCGGCATCGTCGCGGGCCTGCTGCTCATGCGCGCGATGCAAAGCGTGCTCTATGGCGTCAGCGCCGCGGATCCGGTTTCTTTCGGCGGCGCTGCAATCGTCCTGGTTTTCGTCGCGCTGCTCGCTTGCTACATTCCCGCGCGCCGGGCGACAAGGGTGGATCCCATGATCGCGCTGCGCTATGAGTAACGCAGGGAGGAGAACGTGAGTTCATTGCTGCAGGATATTCGCTACGCCATCCGCACTCTCGCGAAATCGCGCGGCTTTGCTGCCGTCGCCGTGCTCACGCTCGCCCTCGGCATCGGCGCCAATACCGCGATTTTCTCCGTCGTGAATACCACCATGCTCGCGCCGCTGCCGTTCAACGATCCCTCGACACTCGTGAATATCCACGCGCACGCCACATTTTTCGATTTCTGGAATCTCGGTCTTTCGCTTCCGGACATCATCGACGTCCGTTCGCAAAGCAAATCCTTTTCCGCCGTCGTCCCGTTCCAATATTCGAACGTGGATCTCACCGGCCGCGGCACGCCGCGGCAGCTCGACGGCGCGACAGTCACCTCCGACTTTTTCTCCATGCTGGGAATCAAGCCGCTCTATGGCCGCGCGTTTTTGCCGGCCGAAATGCAGCCCGGCGCGGATCGCGAAGCGATTCTGAGCGGCGCGCTCTGGCGCACGCAATTCGGCTCCGATCCGCATATCGTCGGGACAAGCATCATGCTCGACGGCAAACCGTATCAAGTCGTCGGTGTCATGCCGCCGCTTCCGAAAATCATGTTTTCTCCCGCTATGGTCGATATCTGGACGCCTTTCGCACCATCGCAGGAGGAACTGTCGCAGCGCGGGAATCACGGGATTCCGGTGATGGCGCGCTTGAAGCCGGGCGTCTCGATTGCGCAGGCGCAAGCAGAACTGGACGGCATCGCCGCGCGTCTTGCCAAGGCGTATCCCAAAGAAGACAAGGAATGGAGCTTCCGCGCCGATTCTCTGCGCCAGGATATGACGCGCGATTCGCGCACGCCGCTTTTCATTTTGCTCGGCGCGGTCGGCTTCGTCCTGCTGATCGCCTGCGCCAATGTCGGCAACTTGTTTTTGTCGCGCGGCTGGGCGCGGCGGCGCGAGCTGGCCATTCGCTCGACGCTTGGCGCGACGCGCGCGCGGCTCGTGCGCCAGTTGATTGTCGAAAGCCTGATGCTGGCGCTTGCTGGCGGTGCGTGCGGATTGCTGCTCGCGGAGTGGAGTGTCGTCGCGCTCAAGCCGCTCGTCGGCGTGATGATGTTCGGCGGAGACAGAGTCACTATTGACACGCGCGTTCTGCTCTTCACGCTCGGCGTCTCGATTCTCGCCGGGCTGCTCTTCGGCCTTGCGCCTGCATTTCTTTCCTCGCGCAACAATCTGACCATCGCGATGAAAGAGAGCGCCGCCGGCGCGCAAACCGGCGCATCAAGCTCCGGCCACAATCCGCTGCGCCAGATTCTCGTCGTCACGGAAATCGCCCTCGCGCTCGTGCTGGTTATCGGCGCCACGCTCGCTCTGCGCAGCCTCTCTCGTCTGTTGCGCGTGAATCTTGGTTTCGACACGCGAAACGTTCTCGCCATCGAACTGGATATGCCCGCGGCGAAATTCAAGACAGAGCAAGACCTGTTTTCCTATGTGCGCACGCTCACGGACCGATTCCGAAGCAATTCCGCAGTCGAATCGGCTTGCGCAACAACCAACGGCGGCCCGCTTTCCGGCAGCCACGGCGAAGCTGAATTCGCCATCGAAGGAGCTGCGGAAAATCCGAGCGCGAAACTGACCGCGGATTGGGCGAGCGCCGCGCCCGGCTACTTCCACACGATGGGGATTCCACTGTTGCAAGGGCGCGAATTCACGGAAGCCGATCAGCTCAATTCCGCGCGTGCGGTGATTGTGAACGAGTCGTTGGCGCAGAAGTTTTTCGGCGCGCAGAGTCCCATCGGCAAACGCATCTGGATGGGCGACGAGGACGCGAAGCACAATAGAATCTGGAATGAGATTGTCGGCGTGGCGGGCAACGCGCGCGACTGGAATCCGCGCGCCGCGCCCAGGCCTGAAATCTACGCCTCTTTCTTTCAATCCGATTTTTCTGACGCGCTCAAGTCTGGTTTTCAAATCGACTTGTTTCTGCGGACGAAGGCCAATCCCGCCGCCGTCATTTCCGCCGCGCAAAGGGAAATCTGGTCGTTCGACAAAGACCAGCCGATCTCGAGTGTGGAGACGATGCAGCACCGCGTGGCGACTTCTGTCGCGTCGCCGCGCTTCCAAAGTTTCCTTCTGGCTGCATTCGGCGCGCTCGGATTGCTGCTCGCTATGGTGGGAATTTACGGCGTGATTTCGTATTCCGTCACGCAGCGGACGCATGAAATCGGCATTCGTATGGCGCTCGGCGCCGAGCCGCGTCAGGTGCTGCGGCTGGTGCTCGCGCAGGGATTGCGCCTCGCGGCGATCGGCGTCGCGGTCGGCATCGTCGCGTCGCTGTTTTTGACGCGGCTGATGTCGAGCTTGCTCTTTGGCGTCAGCGCAACGGATGCTGTGACGTTCATCGGCGTCGCGCTTCTGCTCGTGGTCGTCGCGCTTTTGGCGTGTTACATTCCGGCGCGGCGGGCGATGCGCGTGGATCCGATGGTGGCGTTGCGCTATGAGTGAGTTTCTGTAGGGGCGACCCTTGGGTCGCCCGGGCGAGGCAAGCCTCGCCCCTACGACTGCGTCGGCAGTGAGGAAAAAAAGTGGCGAGTGGCGGGAAAAGACGCGGATGAATTGAGCAATCACTGGAGATAAACGATGAACACTTTGCTTCAAGACATTCGTTACGCGGTGCGGATTTTGACGAAATCGCGCGGATTCGCGGCGATTGCGATTCTGACGCTGGCGCTGGGGATTGGCGCGAACACCGCGCTCTTCAGCGTGGTGAATGGCGTGCTGCTGAATCCGCTGCCGTATCCGCATCCCGACCAGATTGTCACGGTCGATAGCACCGCTCCCGACTTTGGCGAGGGCTCCATTTCCTATCCTGACTTGTCCGACTGGATCCACGACAATCACTCTTTCTCTTCGCTCGCCGGCTACAAGTCTTTTCAGAGCTTGAACTGGACGCGGCAGAGCGACGCGGAGCGCGTCTCGGCCACGCAAGTGGCTTACAACTTTTTTTCAACCCTCGGCGTTGCTCCGGCCCTCGGCCGCGATTTCACTCCAGCGGAAGACCAGGCTGGCGCCGCGCCCGTCGTGATTCTCAGCGCGCCATTCTGGAAATCCAAGTTCGCTTCTTCGCGCGACGTCATCGGCAAAACCATGAATCTCGACAGCACTGACTACACCATCGTCGGCGTCCTCCCCTCGAATTTCTATTTCTGCTGCCGGAATATAAATTTCAGCCCTGGCGACGTATACGTGCCGCTCAGCGCGGTCAAGAATCCGCTCTTCGCCAACCGCAAAATCCATCCCGGAATTTACGCCGTGGGCCGGATTAAGGACGGAGTCACTCTCACGCAAGCGCGCTCGGACATGGCCGGAGTGGCCAGCAGTCTGGCGGCAACGTATCCGGATGCGGACAAAGATCGCGGCATCGGCGTCACGCCCGTGAAGCAGAAAATGGTTCAGGACATACAGCCGTTTCTGCTGGTGCTGCTGGCGGCGGTGGGATTTGTGCTGCTGATTGCGTGCGTGAACGTGGCGAATCTGCTGCTGGCGCGCTCGACGGGGCGCGCGCGGGAGTTTGCGATTCGCGCGGCGCTGGGAGCGAACCAAGGACGCATCGTCCGGCAACTGCTCACGGAGAGCATGCTCATCGCGCTCTGCGGCGGCGCGCTCGGCCTGCTGCTGGCTGCGTGGGGAACCAGCGCCGGCCTTTCGATTCTGCCGAGCACGCTGCCGCGTGCGAATGATGTGCGCATCGATCCGCGCGTGCTTCTGTTTACGCTCGCCGTGTCGCTGCTCGCAGGGATCCTCTTTGGACTTGCGCCCGCGCTGAAGACTTCGCGTCCCGATTTGCACGAAACGCTGAAGGAAGGTGGCCGCGGCGGAAGCGGTGCGCGCTACCGCACGCAGGGAATTTTTGTTGTGGTGGAAATGGCGCTGGCGGTTGTGCTGCTGGTTGGCGCGGGACTGACGATTCGCACGCTGGAGGGCCTCTGGAGCGTCAATCCCGGATTTGATCCGCACAACGTGCTGAGCTTCGACGTCGGCTTTCCTTCTACGCTCGCCGGAGCCAGCGCCGCCGAGCTTCGCGCCGGTCTCCTTCAGGTCACGGACAAAATTGCCGCGATCCCCGGCGTCGAGGCGGTTTCTCTGATGAACGGCGCGGTTCCCATGTCCGCGGAAAACGATTTGCCGTTTTGGGTTGACGGCACACCCAAGCCCGTCAACGAAAACAGCATGCCGGATGCGCTGTGGTACAGCGTCGGCCCGGACTATTTGAAAGTGATGAAAATCCCGCTGCTGCGGGGCCGCTTCATCGGCCCTCAGGACACGGGGAATTCCCCCGGCGTTTGCGTCATCGACGAGAATCTCGCGCGCAAGTATTTCGGCAATCAGGACCCCATCGGCAAGCGGCTGGACTTCGACCTGGTTTACAAGCAACTGGAAATCGTCGGCGTCGTCGCGCACGCCAAGCAATTCGGCCTCGACGAAAACGCAGGCGCGCCCGTTCAAGCGCAGATGTACACCTCGACGCTGCAGCTTCCCGACCAGTTGATGCAGGCATTCTTCACCTCGAGTGGATTCCTGGTGCGCACCGCCGGCGCGCCCGAGGGTTTCACTGGCGCGGTGCGCAGTGCGGTGCATGACTTCAACAGCAAAGCTGTTTTTTACCAGCCTGACACGATGGACAACATCATTTCGCGGTCGCTGGCCTCGCGGCGGTTCGCGATGATTCTGCTCGCCGTGTTTGCCGCGCTGGCGCTGGTGCTCTCGAGCATTGGAATTTACGGCGTGATTTCCTACATCGTCGGCCAGCGAACGCATGAAATCGGAATTCGCGTGGCGCTCGGCGCGCAGCGAGGCGACGTGCTGAAGATCGTGATGGGGCAGGCGGCGTTACTGGCGGTGATCGGCGTGGCCTTTGGCCTTGCGGCGTCTGCGGCGCTGACGCGGCTGATGGCCAGAATCCTTTATGGCGTTAGCGCGACGGACCCGCTCACGTTTGCGGCCGTCGCCGTCGTGCTGACGTTCGTGGCCCTCGCGGCGTGTTACATCCCGGCGCGTCGGGCCATGAATGTGGATCCCATGATTGCGCTGCGGTACGAGTAAGGCAGTGAAGGGAGCCGAGAGATGAACATGCTACTGCAAGATATTCGTTACGCGATGCGCATGCTGGCGAAATCGCCGGGATTCACGACGATTGCCGTGCTGACGCTGGCGCTGGGCATCGGCGCGAACACGGCGATTTTTTCGGTGATCAATTCCGTGCTGCTCGAGCCGCTGCCATTCAAGAATCCGGCGCAGCTCGTAGCGCTGCGCGAAACGGAAAACGCACCCGGCAACTTTCCGCTCGACGGGCCGGATTATCTCGACTGGCAGGCGCAGAGCAAGAGCTTCGCTTCGATGAGTCTCTTCGGTTATCCGCAGGGTTTGAGCGCCAGCGGGGAAGGCACGCCGGAATCGGCGACAGTGTGTGCGACGCAGGCTAATTTCTTTGCGACTCTCGGCGTTTCGCCGCTGATGGGACGAACTTTTGCCGCGGGCGAAGATGCGGCGGGTAAAAACAATGTCGCCATTTTGAGCTATGGCTTCTGGCAGCGGCACTTCGGCGGGCAGCTCGCGGCGGTAGGCAAGACGATCAATCTGAACGATCAGCCCTATACGGTGATTGGCGTGATGCCACAGTGGTTCAATTATCCCGCGGCGACGGACATTTGGACGCCGACGGACATGAACTCACAACTGATGCACAGACGCGGCTCACACTGGGCCAGCGCCATTGCACGAATCAAACCGGACGTAAGCATTGAGCAGGCTCGCGCCGAATTGCTGGCCGTTTCCACGCGCATCAGCAAGCAATACAGAACTGCCGACGACATCGAGCATTCGATCGTCTTGCCGCTGAAGGAGCGGCTGGTCGGCAACTCGCGCAGCGAATTGCTGATCCTGCTTGGCGCCGTGGCCCTGGTGCTGCTTGTGGCGTGCGCAAACGTGGCAAATCTTTTACTGGCGCGTTCGACGAGCCGGCAGCGAGAAATGGCTGTGCGTGCGGCGATGGGCGCGAGCCGCTGGCGTCTGGCGCAACAAATGCTGACCGAGAGTGTGCTGCTCTCTCTGTTTGGAGCCGTGGTCGGTCTTCTTGGCGCGTCGTGGGGCGTCGCGTTTTTGCAATCGGCGGAGACGCTGCCGATCCCGCGCGTCAATCCAGTACAGTTGGACGTGACTGTGCTGCTCTTCACGATTGGCGTGAGCCTGCTCGTGGGGATTTTGTTCGGCCTGGCGCCGGCGCTGCAGAATTCCGGCTTGAATTTGAGCGAGGAGCTGAAATCCAGCGCCAACGCCGTGGTCAGCGCCACGAGCAGCGGGCGAGCGTTGCGCAATACGCTGATCGTCGCGGAGATTGCCGTGTCGCTGGCGCTGCTGGTTGGCGCGGGACTCCTGCTGCGCAGCTTCGCGAAGATGCGCTCGGCAAATATCGGCGTGAATCCCAAAAATGTGCTGACCTTCCGCCTGAATTTGCCGGACGCCAAATACAGCACGCCCGATGCGCGCGCGACATTTTGCAAGGAGCTGATGACGCGCGTTCAGCAGATTCCCGGCGTGAAGGAAGCGGCGATCTCCAATGAAATCGCGCTGCAAGGCCAGGATAACGGATACATTAAGGCCGCTGGAAATACGAATCCGGCGCTGGCGCAGACGTTGGTCGAACACAACTGGGTCACGCCGGATTATTTCAGTGTGTTCCGGATTCCGCTCCGCGAAGGCCGCACCTTCACGGAGCAGGACGAACAGAACGGAGCCGAGGTTGCGGCGAAGGTTGATGCGCTTTACAAAAACGTAAAAGACACGACCAAGGTGCAAGTCCCGCCGGATTTAAGCTTCCGCGTGGTAATCAACGAAACGATGGCCCAAACATTCTGGCCAGGACAGGATCCCATCGGGAAATGGTATACGGATCCTGAGGGCGGAGTGCCATCCATCGTGATTGGCGTCGTGGGCGATGAAAAGCAGGGGGCAATCAGCGAGAAGGCTTCGCCAGAGGCATACAGCCCTCTCGCGGAAGATCTCCAATTTCCGCATTTTGGCGGCTTCGTGTCGCTGAAGACAGCGGTTGCGCCGGCGAGCGTGCTCGGTTCGGTGCGGCGGCAAGTGAATGAACTGGACGGCTCGCTAGCGATCTTTCACATTCGCACCATGAATGAACTCATCGCGGAAAATATGCAGAGTAATACGCTGCAAACGTTTTTGCTGGGTTGTTTTGCGGCGCTGGCGCTGCTGCTCGCGGCGGTGGGATTGTACGGCGTGATGTCTTATCTGGTGACTCAGCGGGCGCATGAAATCGGCATTCGCATGGCGCTGGGCGCGCAGCAGCGCGACGTGTTGAGGATGGTGATGGGGCACGGCGCGAAGCTGATTGCGGCGGGCGTCGCGCTGGGCGCAATCGCGGCGCTCGGGCTGACGCAATTGATTGCCGCGACGCTTTTTGGCGTGTCGGCTGCGGATCCAGCGACGTACGCGGCGGTGGCTGTTCTGCTGACGTTTGTGGCGATGCTGGCGTGCTATATACCGGCGCGGCGCGCGATGCGGGTCGATCCCATGGTGGCGCTGCGTTATGAGTGAGCTTTTGCAGGGGCGACTCTTTAGACCCGCCCGGGCGAGGCAGGCCGCGCCCCTACGATTGAGAGGGAACAAATGACGACTCTGATTCAGGACATCAAATACGCGCTGCGCGTGATGAAGAAATCGCCGGCGTTTGCGGTCATCGCCATTTTCACGCTGTCCCTGGGCATCGGCGCAAACACGGCGATTTTCAGCGTTGTGAATAGCTTTTTGCTCCGGCCGCTGCCGGTGAAAGACCCCGCGCAAATCACAGTTCTCGCGCGCCAGCAGAAGAATGAAATCATGTCGCAGTTTCTCTCCTATCCGGAATACCAGGACCTGCGCCAGCAGGGCGCCAGCACATTTTCGGACATGCTGGTGTATCGAGTCGGGCTTGATGGATTGAGCGTCAACGGCCATGCGGACCATGTGCTGACGAGTTTTGTGACCGGGAATTTTTTCACCGTGCTCGGCGTAAAGCCCTTTCTCGGCCGGCTCATTTTGCCTTCGGAGGGACAAACGGTTGGCGCCGACGCGGTGATTGTTCTTGGGTACGACTACTGGAGAACCCGCTTCGGGAGCGACCGGAATGTAGTGGGAGAAAGCGTGTCGGTGGATGGCCATGCGTTCACGGTGGTGGGAGTCGCGCCGGAATCGTTTCATGGACTGAATTCCATCGCGGACATGCAGGCATATTTGCCCATCAGCATGTCCACGATTGAGGGCGATCTCAAAACCGATTTCATGACGGATCGAAACGCGAAGGAGTTCCTCGTAGATGGGCGGCTGAAGGCGGGCGTGAGCGTGGCGCAGGCGCAAACAGCGATAAACGTCATTGCGCGGCGGCTTGCGGAGGAACATCCGCAGGACGAGAAGGATTTGAAGCTGAGCGTGTTCCCGGAATTGCTCGCGAGGCCCGCGCCGCTGCCGAACAATCCCATCATTGCTGTTTCGGCGCTCTTTCTGGCGCTGGCGGCGATGGTGCTGCTGCTGGCGTGCTTCAACGTGGCGAATCTGCTGCTCGTGCGCGCCACGGTGCGGCACCGCGAAATGGCCATTCGCGCGGCGCTCGGCGGGACGCGCTGGCGGTTGATCCGCCAACTGCTGACGGAAAGCCTGATCTTGGCGCTTCTCGGCGGCGGCGCGGGAATCGTGATGGGCATGTGGGGCAGCGCGATGATCAGCTCGATCAATTTTCACATGGACCTGCCAATTCTGCTGAATTTCGGATTCGACTGGCGCGTCTTCACGTTTGCCTTTGCCGCGGCGGCGTTGACGGGCGTCATCGTCGGCATCGTGCCGGCGGTGCGCGCGGCGCGCAGCGATTTGAATGAAGTGCTGCATGAAGGCGGGCGCAGCGTCGCGGGCGCGCACCAGAAATTGCGCAGCGTGCTCGTGGTGGCGGAGATTGCGGGCTCGCTGATGCTGCTGATTGTCGCCGGGCTTTTCACGCGCAGCTTGCAGGAAGAGCAAAAGATGAACCTGGGATTCGAGCCGCACGGCGTCCTGAACCTGACCATGGACCCGAATGAAGTCGGATACAGCGAAGCGCAAGGGAAGCAGTTCTATAAGCAGCTTCTCGACCGCACGCGCGCGCTGCCGGGAGTCGAATCGGCGAGCCTGGCGTTTTCCGTGCCGATGGGCGCGACGTACACATCAATGACGATCAACGTGCCCGGTTACACGCCGCCTGCGGGCCAGCCAGCGCCGGCGGTGAGCAACAACATCGTTTCGCCGGAATACTTCGCCACCATGCGCATGCCTTTGGTGCGCGGGCGAGCGTTTGCAGACTCGGATGATGAAAAGGCGGAGCGCGTGGCCATTGTGAACGAGGCCATGGCCAAGCGTTTCTGGCCGCATGAGGACGCCATCGGCATGACGTTCTCCACGACCGATAAGCCGCCGAAGACATACCACATCGTTGGACTCGTCAAAGACGCACGCTATGCATCGCTCTTTGAACACGATGAGCCCTACATATACGTTCCGCTGGCTCAGAATTACGATTCCTTTCAAACGCTGCAAATCCGCACGGCCAGTGGAATGGGGAGCATGGCCGCGGAAGCGCAGAAGGAAATTCAAAGCCTTGCGCCCGCGCTGCCGGTCTTCGACGTGCAAACCATGGACGATGCGCTGGGGTCCGGGCAGGGATTTCTGATTTTCCGTTTGGGAGCGGCGCTGGCCGCGGCACTTGGGCTGCTCGGCCTCGCGCTGGTGCTTGTGGGAGTCTACGGCGTGGTGTCGTACGCAGCGAGCCAGCGCACGCATGAGATCGGAATCCGCATGGCGCTGGGAGCGCAGCCGGCAGCAATTCGCAAACTGATTTTCCGGCAGGGAATTATTTTGGTCATTTGCGGCCTGGGAGTGGGCCTGCTTGGCTCGCTGGCTGCGTCGCGCGTGGTAGGGAATTTTCTGGTGGGAGTGAGCGCAGTGGATCCCGCGATTTGGGGAGGCGTAGCCGCATTGCTGGCAGCGGTGACCCTCACGGCGTGCTACTTGCCGGCGCGGAGGGCGATGAGGGTGGATCCGATGGTGGCGCTGCGGCACGAGTAGATCGCGTTTCGGTCTCCTTAGGGTAAGTCAGAGCACGATGGAGCGAACAAAAAACGAAATCTCTAATCTCTAATCGCCACAGGGTCGAAATTAGAATTGCTCGTAAGTGCTTGTAAATAAAGCTTGGGCCAATTTCTAATCGCAACATTTTGCGTGTTATTTCGATTGAGCTTCACAGGAGATGGACACATGAACACGCTGATTCAGGATTTGCGCTACGGGATACGCGTGCTGGCGAAGTCGCCGGCGTTTACGGTGATTGCCGTGCTCACGCTGGCGCTGGGCATCGGCGCGAACACGGCGATTTTCAGCATGATCAGCGGCATCCTGATGCGGTCGCTGCCGATTCAGGACGCGCAGCACGTCGTGGTGTTGAAATGGAGCGCGCGGAACTCGCCGGGGATGCACAGCAGCAGCAGTTACGGCGATTGCACGCAGCACCGCGAGAGCAATGGCCCGTCGTCGAGCTGCTCGTTCTCCGAGCCATTTTTTCACGACGTCGCCGCGCATGTGGACGGCTTTTCGAGCGTCGCCGCTTTCGCAGCTGGCGGCCAATTGGACGTCAGTGGCAACGGGACGGCGAGCGTGCTCAGGTCGGAAGCTGTCTCCGGCGAATATTTTTCGTTGCTGGGCGTGCGCGCGGCAGCGGGTCGGCTGATTGCGCCGGGCGATGATTCGGTCTCGGCACCACCAGTCGTGGTGCTGAATTACGGCTACTGGCAGACGGAATTCGGCGGCTCGCTTTCGGCGATCGGTAAAACCATTCGGCTGAACAACGTCCCGTTTACGGTTATCGGTGTGGCCGACCCGCGATTCGACAGCCTGAGTCCGGGGAATGTTAAGGACGCGTGGATTCCGTTTTCCACGCTGCCGCAATTAAGTCCGGCGCCGTATGTAAAGGATCGGCCGACGGATATTTACAGTTGGTGGCTGGTGATTATCGGGCGCCTGAAGCCGGGCGTCACGCGCATGCAAGCGCAGGCTCAGGTCTCGACGCTTTTCCGCAATGAAATGCTGCACGGTGCGAAGCCGCTCTCGAAGCCAGCGGATGATCCCACGGTCGCGGCACTGCCAGCGCAAGAGGCGCTGACGGGCGGAACGACGGATCTTGCTTTGCTCCTGTACGTGCTGATGATGGCCGTGGGCATCGTGCTGCTGATTGCTTGCGCGAACGTGGCAGGATTGCTGCTTTCGCGCGCCACGGCGCGGCAAAAAGAGATGGCCGTGCGTCTGGCGCTGGGCGCGGGACGCGGGAGAATCATTCGCCAGTTGCTGACCGAGAGCATTCTTCTTTCCGTGGTTGGCGGCGGATTGGGAATTTTATTTGCGCTGTGGGGCACGCAGGCGGTGATTTCATTTTTCACCAGCGGTTCGGATCGCGCGTTTGGATTCAACGTGGGAATTGACGGACGCGTGCTGGCGTTCACAATTGCGGCGTCAGTGCTGACGGGAATTGTCTTTGGGCTTGCGCCTGCATTTCGCGGGACGCGCGTGGATTTGACGCCGGCGCTGAAAGAAGGCGCGCGAAGTTCGGCGGCGGAAGGACGCGCGGGCGGGCGTTGGCTTAGCCTCGGAAACGGACTCGTCGTGACGCAAGTCGCACTGGCAGTGGTGGTGCTCGTTGGCGCAGGACTTTTGGTGCGCACGCTGCGAAATCTGAAGAGCGTGGATCCGGGATTCGACACGCAGAATTTGCTGACGTTCGCCCTGAACCCGACGCTCATCGGATACAAAACGCCGCAAATCGATTCGTTCTACGCCAATTTGCAGGAGCGCATTGCGGCGCTGCCGGGAGTCGAAGGAGTCAGCTATTCGAGCAGCACGCTTTTGAGCGGCGACTCTTGGAGTCAGGATGTCAATCTTCCCGGAACGCCCAAGGGACAGACAGTGGACGTCGATCGCTTCGCGGTGGGGTTGAATTTTTTCGCGACGATGCAGATGCGGCTACTTTCGGGACGTAATTTCAATTCGGCCGATTTCGCTCAGGCGGAAGTGGCGCGGGAACTGGAAGACGTACGAGTTGCAGCGGCAGGGGCGGCGGAAGCGGGACTAGCAGCCCCGAGTTCGCCGGGCGCAGCAAACAACGCGGCGGCAGGACATGAGGCACCGGTGCCGGTGATTGTGAACAAGATGTTCGTCACAAAATATTTGGCGAAGACGAATCCGCTAGGACTGCACTTCGGCGAGCGCGAAGCCAATCCCGCGACGGGAGATTGGGCCAGCGCCGGATACGTGATTGTCGGCGTGGTGAACAGCGCGAAGTATGACAGTCTGCGGACACCGGTCGCGCCAATGGTCTATTCTCCGGCGAGCGGATCGGGAGTGAGTTTCGAGGTGCGCACGCGGACGAATCCCACGGCGATGACTGCGGCGATTCGCGGCGCTGTGAGCCAGATGGACAGCAACCTGCCGGTGTTCGAGGTGCACACACAGACGGAACTGATCGACCAACTGCTCCTGAGCGAGCGGATGATTGCGCAGCTCTCGGGGTTTTTCGGCGTGCTGGCGCTGGTGTTGGCGTGCATCGGATTGTACGGGCTGCTGTCGTATGAAGTTTCGCGGCGCACGCGCGAAATCGGGATTCGCATGGCGCTGGGCGCGCAGCAGGGTGATGTGCTGCGACTCGTGGTGGGGCAGGGAATCGCGCTGGCGATTGTGGGAGCGGCGGTGGGAGTTGGCGTGGCGCTGGGCGTGACGCGCTATTTGCAAACGATGCTCTACGACATTCACGCCGACGATCCGGCGACGATGATTGGTGTTGCCGTGCTGCTGACGGCTGTGGCGCTGGCAGCGTGCTACATTCCGGCGCGACGGGCGATGAAAGTGGATCCGATGGTGGCGCTGAGATACGAGTGAAAAAAGTGGTCAGTGGTTAGTGGCCAGTGGTCAGCAAGCGACTGCAAGAGCGATGGTGGTGAACTGTCTGCGCTAAAATCACGGGTTCGGTGCGGTGAAGGATGAAAATAGCTCCAATGCTTGCGTGGCGAGTGATTTTGTAGGGGCGGGTCTTTAGACCCGCCCGGGCGAGGCAAGCCTCGCCCCTACAAAAACCTTGCGAGTGGCGGAGGCAGCGGCCGCTCGCTAGCTTCGCCAAGGCGCCGAAAGCAAGGCGAGCAAGCGATGCGCGATACCGAAATGCGATGATGAATACAAAACTGGTTGGGGTCGAATGATGAACACGCTGTTGCAGGATATTCGGTACGCGATGCGCATGCTGGGGAAGTCGCCGGGGTTCACGGCGATTGCGGTGCTGACGCTGGCGCTGGGCATCGGCTCGAATACCGCTCTATTTTCCGTGGTCAATGGCGTGCTCCTCAATCCGCTGCCGTATCCGCATTCGGAGGAGCTTGCGACGCTCTATGGAAAAGCTCCGGGATATGACCATGTTTCCATTGCTTATCCAAATTTTCTGGATTGGCAGCGCGAGAATCATTCGTTCTCATCCATCGCGTTTTATCACAACGAAGATTACAACTACACCGGCGCAGGGATGGCGGAACGCCTGAGCGGCTATCAGATTTCTGCCGGTTTTTTTTCGACGCTCGGCGTGAATCCGATTCTGGGCCGCGCGTTTCGCCCCGAGGATGATCAGCTTGGCGCAGCGCCAGTGGTGATTCTCGGCGGCGGGCTGTGGCAGCGGCGATTCGCCTCTTCGCCAGATATTATCGGCAAATCGATCGTGCTGAACGGCGCTTCGTACACGATTATCGGCGTGATTCCTCCGAGCTTCACTTTCTACGGAACTGACCGCGACGTCTACATACCCGTCGGGCAGTGGAGCGATCCGATGCTGCGCGACCGCCGCATCGTTTTCAGCTCCGGGATGATTGGCCGATTGAAGGCCGGCGTGACCGTTTCCGAAGGGCAAGCCGACCTCTCGACCGTGGCGCACAATCTCGAAGTGGCTTATCCGGATGCGGACAAAGGAGTCGGCGCGGTAGTCGTTTCGATGAAGCAGGACATGGTCGGGAATGTGCGGCCGTTTCTGCTGGTGCTGCTCGGTGCGGTGGGCTTCGTGCTGCTGATTGCGTGCGTCAACGTGGCCAATCTGCTGCTGGCGCGGGCGACGGGACGGTCGCGCGAGTTTGCCATTCGCGCGGCGCTGGGCGCGAGCAATGGGCGAATTGTTCGCCAGCTCCTGACAGAGAGCAGCTTGGTGGCCGGACTGGGCGGCGCGCTGGGGCTTTTGATCGCTTACTGGGGAACGAGAGCGGTGCTGGGCGCGCTGCCGGGAACGCTGCCGCGCGCGAACGAGATTTCTCTCGATGCACGCGTGCTCTTCTTCACGCTGCTGCTGTCGCTTTTCGCTGGAATCTTTTTCGGACTCGCGCCGGCGCTGAAAGCTGCGCGCGCGGATTTGCAGGAAGTTTTGAAAGAAAGCGGGCGCGGTTCGAGCGGCGCACGCCACCGGCTGCAGGGAGTTTTTGTGGTCGGCGAACTGGCCATGGCGCTGATTCTTCTTGTGGGCGCAGGACTGATGATTCGCAGCCTTGCGGCGCTGTGGCACGTCAATCCGGGATTCGATCCGAGCCACGCGATTACGTTCAGCCTGTCGCTGCCTGCTTCGCCCACGACGACAACCGCCGAAACGCGCGCGCGATTGCGCCAATTCGACGACAAAATGATGGCGATTCCAGGCGTGGAAGCTGTGTCCGCGACGCTGGGTTCGCGGCCGATGCAGCACGACTCCTCGGAATTTTTCTGGATCGAGGGCCAGCCGAAGCCAGCAGAACTCAACGACATGCATCAGTCGCTCTTCACTCTGGCTGGGCCCGGCTTCCAGAAAGCCATGGGCATCACGCTCGAACGCGGGCGGTTCATCACGGCGCAGGACGACGAACATGCGCCGATTGCCATCGTCGTTGACGATGTCTTCGCGCGTGAATTTTTTCCCGGCGAAAATCCGATCGGCAAGCACATCAACATGGCGACGTTTGGCGTACAGGCGGAAATCGTCGGCGTCGTGAGGCACGTGAAGCAGTGGGGGCTCGGCGCGGACCCGAAGTCGGCGCTCGAAGCGGAGTTTTTCTATCCCTTCATGCAGCTTCCCGACAAGATCATGCGGCTGGTTGCGACCGGCGTGGTCGTGGTGCTGCGCACGAATGGCGATCCGGGGCAGGCGATGGGGCCGGTGCGGAGCGCGGTCGAGGAGATGGATCCGCGCGAAGTGATTTACAACGTCTCGACGATGGACGCTGTTGTGGCTCGGTCGTATGCCGCGCAGCGATTTTCGATGATTCTGCTGGGAATTTTTGCGGCACTGGCGCTGGCGCTTTCGTGCGTGGGGATTTATGGCGTGATTTCGTATCTCGTCGGGCAGCGCACGCACGAAATCGGCGTTCGCGTCGCGCTGGGTGCGCAAAGCGGCGATGTGCTGCGGCTGATTCTGGGCCACGGCGCGCGCATGGCGCTGGCGGGCGTCGGAATCGGCCTCGTTGGTGCGCTGGCACTGACGCGGCTGATGTCGCGGATGCTTTTTGGCGTGAGCGCGACGGATCCGCTGACGTTCGCGGGCGTGGCGATTCTGCTGTGCGGCGTGGCGCTCGCGGCGTGCTACATCCCGGCGCGGCGGGCGATGAAAGTGGATCCGATGGTGGCGCTGAGATACGAGTGAAGCAGTGACAAGTGACGAGTGACAAGTGATGAGAGAAACGAAAGGAGAAGACGATGGCCAGGATTGAACGCGTGCGGGAACTGATTCAAGGGAAACTCGACCTCGAAGATATGCAGCGGAAGTATGCGACGGGATGGCGGCTGACGGCGCTCGAATGGGAACGCGAGTCTGCGCAAGAAGAGCCCGTGAGCGAGCGCGTGGCACCGCGCGGGCTGCGCGAAGTGCCTTTCGGATTTCGCGTTGCGCCGGACTGCGCGCACCTCGAAGAAGATCCCGTCGAGATGCGCGCGCTGAACACGATGATGGAGCTGATCGTCCAGGATATTTCTTTGCAGCGCATGGCCGAAGAGCTGAATCGCTCGGGCTCGCTGACACGGGAAGGGAAGCCGTGGACGCCGCTCACGATCTTCAATGTGTTCCCGCGCTTGATCGAAGAGACGCCGCAGATTTTCAACGGCGAGGCGTGGCTGGAGCGCCGACGGGAACTCGGGCGCGTGGCATGGAATTCTTGAAGGCAGTGACAAGTGAAAAGTGACGAGCGCGAGCGGCAGCCGCCCGGGAACGAGGGGATTCGGAGCCACGTCATGCAATCTGTGGCGCGCCGCGGAGAGAAGATGAAAGCCCTAAGAGAATATGCCGTGGCGGCGCTCGCGATGGCAATTTTCGCCGTGTCCCCGACGGGCCGTGCGCAGGATGCGGGTGCAGGCGCGAAGCTGAACCAGAATCCGGACGCGGCGAAATTTGTCACGTCGGACCTCGGCAACTTTTTGCACGCTTATGCGCTCGCTTCGCACGCGACGACCGACGAGGAGAAGGCCGCGATTTATCAGCGCGAATATCTCGACAAGGGCAGCCCGGGGCTGAAGGACTTTATAGACGCGCGCATCAAATCGGCGGCCAATCTTGTGCGTGCCATCGACATGCATCCGAAGTATTACGCTGGGCTGCAGGACGTGACTCCGCAGATTGCGCCGATGGAGCCGGCGATGCGCGCGAGCTTCCGCAAGCTTAAGGAACTTTACGGCGACGCGGTTTTTCCGGATGTGTACTTCCTTGTTGGGAGGATGAATTCCGGCGGCACCACGGGCGCGAGCGGCTTGCTGATCGGCCTTGAAATGCACGCCAAGACGGCGACTACGGATATGGGTGAGATGGATAACTGGCTGAAGGCTGTGCTTGGCCCGCCGGACCAGTTGCCGGGAATCGTCGCGCACGAACTGATTCATTACCAGCAGACAACGAACAACCCTAAGACGCTGATCGCTGCCAGCATCATCGAAGGCAGCGCGGATTTTGTCGGCAAGATGATTTCGGGGCAGAGCATCAACCAGAATATCTACGCCTATGGCAACGCACATGAGGGGGAGCTGTGGCAGGAATTCAGAGGGGAAATGAACGGCACGGACTTTTCGCACTGGCTCTATCAGGGCGATAAGAGCAAGGACCGTCCCGCAGACCTCGGCTATTTCATGGGCTATCGCATCTGCGAGGCGTATTACGATCGCGCCACGGACAAGCGCCAAGCCCTGCGCGACATCCTGACCGTCAGCGATTTTTCCGCGCTGCTGCGCGACTCGCACTACGCGGACAAATTCGCGCAGGCGAGCGCCAGCCGAAACCTCAAAAAATAGGGCTTGACACAAAACTGGGTGTCTGTTACACGTTGTAACGCTACATGGATTAACACAACGTGACGACCCCGAAAAAACTCGCCAAACCAAAGAACCTCGGCGACGTCGAACAAGCAGTGATGGATTACGTCTGGACGAGCGGCCCGTGCACTTCCGAGCAATGCCGCGAAGCGCTGGCGGCGACGCGGCCGATGAAAGAATCCACCATTCGCACGGTGCTGCGGCGGCTGGAGCAGAAGGGCTACGTGCAGCACGAAGTCAGTGGGCGGACGTTCGTTTATCGCGCGGCGGAAGGGCGGCAGAACGTCGCGGTGCGCGCGGTGAAAAACATCATTGACCGATTCTGCGGCGGCTCGGCGGAGCAACTGGTGATCGGAATGGTTGACAACGAAGTGCTCGACCGCAATCAACTCGAGCAACTGGCGCGCAAGATCGCCACGCGAAAGGAAGGGAAGCCATGATGGCAAATTCGCTGGTTGGGGCGTCTTCGGGCTTCCTGGTGAACCTCGCGGAGCCGGCGGTGCGTTCGCTGGGGATTGGATGCCTGGCTGCGGCGGCGCTGGCGGCGTTTCGCGTGAAGCGCGTTTCGCTGCGGCTGTTTGTGTGGACGTTGGTGCTCTATGTGGCGCTGGCGATGCCGTTCCTTGGCGCGCTGTTGCCGCGATTGCCGTTCACGCTGCCGGGTGCAGCGCGGGCCGAACAAGCGGCGCAGAAATTCGCGCGGAGCTTCGAGACGAGCTTCGACCGCGGACCTGCGCGAACGGCGCAGCATGTGACGGCGGCTTCTTCGACGACTCTGATCGCGCTGACGAACAGCACGGCAATTGCGATTCGCGGCAGCGCGAATGCCTTGCAGCCAAGCGGCGAGGATTGGTTCAAAAATGCCGCGGCGACCTCTTCCAAGCCTGCGCCGACGCAGCGATTTGGAAACAATGCGGCACAAAAATCCGCGCCGGCATTTTTAGCAGTGGCGATCATTTCACATCCAGTATCTGCGCACGCGGCGAAAGGGCCTGCACCGCCCAGGACGATTCCATGGATGACGATTCTTCTGGCGGCGTACGGTACCGGCGCGTTCGTTCTGCTTTTGCAATTGCTGCTGGGCCTCTATTTCAGCGGGCGGCTGGCGCGAGGCGCGGCGGCGATTGCCGATTCGCGCGCGCTGCGGATTTTGCGGTATCGCGCGTGCTTCGGCGGACTGGAAAAGACGCCTCGGCTCACGGAGTCGGAAGCTCTGGCCGTGCCGGCGACGATTGGCGTGCTGCGCCCGGTGATTTTATTGCCCGTGGACTGGCGCGAATGGGACGACGCGAAGCTCGACGCCGTGCTGGCGCATGAAGTTTCGCACGTGGCGCGGCGCGATGCGCTGACGCTGCGACTGGCGCTCGTCCATCGCGTGATTTTCTGGTTCAGCCCGCTGAGCTGGTGGATCAACCGGCAAATCGCGGAACTGGCCGAAGAAGCGAGCGACGAAGCGGCGCTGGCGGGCGGCGCGGATCGCGCGAGTTACGCCGAAACGCTGCTGGAATTTTTCGCGCAACGGGAAGCCGAAAGCGGGCGCATTTACTGGCAAGGCGTGTCCATGGCCAATGGGCTGGGTGCGGCCCGGCGCGTGGACCGGATTCTTTCCTGGAACGGAGCGAACTCCATGAAAAAATGGCTGCTGGTTTTCGTCGCGGCGGTGGCTGCGCCGTTGATTTTTGTCGCGGGTGCGGCGCATCCGTTCATCACGCATGCGCAGGACAAAACGCCCGTTCCGCCGAAGAGCGTTGCGCCACCGGTTGCGCCGGTATTGGCGAAGGCTCCCAATGGCGGAGTGGCAGCGCCGGCGCTTGCGCCTGCTCCAGCGACGCCAGGTCCAGAGGAGGGCGTTGAAAATCCAGGACCGATGCCGCCCGCGCCATCTGCGGGAGTTGCAGCGCCTGCGCCAATGGCGCAGCCATCGTTCCCGCTCGCGCCACCAGCGATGAGCGCGATGCCAAGCCCTGCTCTCGCGCCTATGCCTCCGGCGCCCAGCGCAGATCCCTTCGCGGCGCTTGCACCGCAGGCGAGCGATCAGGATATCGCCGAGCAAATGCGCGCCACAGAAGAAGCGCTGAAAGCGGCGCAAGCGCAGCTCGGTTCCAATTCGGCGCAGATCCGCGCGGCGCAGCGTGCCGCTGAAAAAGCCGCGAAAATTATTGACGCGCGGATGTCTTCCCAAATGCGGGAGGCCAGAGAAGCGCTGGCCGAGGCGGATCGCGAAATCGCGGAAGCCGAGCGGCAGCAGAGCTACGGCGGCAATTATAAGATTCGAGGCGATTATAACTCTGGCGGCGGACGCTACGTCATTCTGAGCGGCAAGGATAGCGCCGTGGAGATGTCCGGCGACGACGAGGATCTGCAGCATGCGCGCGCGCTGCGCCAAAAGCTCGGCAAGGATCTGATCTGGTTCGAGCGCGACGAGAAATCGTATGTCATCACCGATCCGGCGTTCATCGCGCAGGCCAAGGCGCTTTTTGCTCCGGAAGATGAGCTTTCGAAGCAGGAAGACGAATTGAGCCGCCAGCAGGATGCATTGAGCAAGCAACAAGACGCGCTGGGCGAAAAAATGGACGCCGTGAAAGTCAAAGTGCCGGATATTTCGCCGGAGCTGCAGCGCGTGAAGGCGGAATTGGACGCTCTGCGCGCAAATGGCGGGACGCAAAGCGACCTGGGCCGCATTCAATCCGAACTCGGCCGCTTGCAGAGCGAGGTTGGCCGCTTCCAGTCGGATGCCGGCGTGCAGCAATCGGAGATTGGCCGGCAGCAGGGAGAGCTTGGACGCCAGCAGGGCGAGCTCGGACGGAAGCAGGGCGAAATTGGACAGCAGCAAGGGGAAATAGCGCGCAAGGCGTCGCGGCAATTGCGCGACATGTTCGGCGACGCGATTGCGAAGGGAATTGCCAAGCCTGAATGAATACAGTGGTCAGCGGTGAGTGGCCCGTGAACAGAAAAAACAGGGTGAGCGAAGGAGCAAAACGATGAATCAAATTTCGATGCGAAGTGCAATGCGATGGACTGCGGCGAGCGCCGCGCTGATTTTTGTTGCGAACGTTGCACCGCTATTCGTTCGCGCGCAGTCGAAGGCAAATTACGATAACGACACCATCACGCTCCTTACGAACAACGAAGGCGGGATGCGGCTGAGGGTCTCCGGAAGCGGCCAGAGCTGCTATGCGATGACTAGCAACGACCGGAATGTGAGCACTGACGCCGGCGCGGGAACGGGACATGGCATGGGCATCGGCATTGCCGTCGGCGACGATCTCTGCGAAGCCTGGGACGGGTCGGAGAGCACACCGTCTTCGATGTATGTGAAAATTTCGCCGACGAAGCTCACGTTCCGGCAGAACGGCAAAACGTATGAGATCAGGGATCCGGCCACGGTGAAGCGGGCGCGGGCGCTCTTTGCGCCGGTCGAGGATCTGGCGACAAAGCAGCGGGCCCTCGGCGACCAGCAACGCGCGCTAGGCGAAAAACAGCGGGACCTTGGGCGGCACCAGCGCGACGTGAAAGTGCCGGTTCCGGATATGAGCGCGGATTTCGCCAAGGTCGAAGCGGATGCGAAGCGGCTGAGCGCGCAGGGCGGCACGCAAGATCAACTGGGCGATTTGCAGTCTGAACTCGGCGATTTGCAGAGCCGCATCGGCGACCTGCAATCGCAGGCGGGCGATGCCCAATCCAAAATCGGCGACCAGCAATCCGCACTGGGCGATCAGCAATCGGAGCTGGGAAATCAGCAGTCCGAACTCGGCGAGCGCGAAGGGCAAGCCTCTGAGCAAGTGGCACAACAATTGAAAACCTTGCTCGATCAGGCCGTCGCTAATGGAACGGCCAAGCCGGAATAAAACAGAGATCAGTGGTCAGTGGACAGAGGACAACGACGAGCAAGCAAAGCGAAAGACGGTATCCCTTCGCCTGCGTCCGCCACGGCGGACGGGCTCACGGCAAGCAAGTGGACGGTGACCAGTGACGGGAAAGCGGCGAACAAAAAACGCTGCGATTCTCGTAACTGATCATGAGCTTCGTCGCTGGCCCAACTGAACCGCTGCGCGGGGAAGCGCTTTGCATTCCTGAATTGTTTGCGGCAGGGCTGCTATCCAAAATTCAATTCGCGCGTCTGGATATTGTGGGGCGTGTGTGTTCAAGCTGGAATAGAAAGTCTCCCGTAGTTTACGGCGTAGCAGATTAGCTGAAGAAGGGGGAACCGATGGGGAACCTGCTGCAGGATCTCCGCTACGGCTTGCGCATGCTGGCGAAGTCGCCGGCGTTTGCGGCGGTGGCAATTTTTACGCTGGCGCTGGGCGTCGGCGCGAACGCTGCCATATTCCAACTTATCGACGCCGTGCGGCTGCGCACTCTGCCGGTGAAAGACCCCGATACACTCACCATCGTCCACTTGAATATGAATCACTGGGGTTCGGGGAGTTTCAATGGGGCTTATGCCAATTTCACATATCCGTTGTGGCAGCAGGTCGAGGAGAGACAAGAAGCGTTTTCGTCAATCGCCGCGTGGAGCCAGGAGCAGGACAACCTCGCCAACGGCGGGGAAGTGGACAACGCGCATGTGCTTTGGGTTTCCGGTGAGTTTTTCCGCGTGCTGGGCATCGAGCCCGTTCTCGGACGGCTGATTTCACCGGCGGAGGATCCTGCGGGATGTTCGGGCGCGGCCGACATCAGCTATGAATTCTGGCAGAAGCGGTATGGCGGGGACGCGTCGGTCATCGGCAAGATGCTGACGCTGGACGGGCACTCGTTTCCCATCCTTGGCGTCACGCCTCCTAGCTTTTATGGTGTCTCCGTTGGCGACCGCTTCGATGTGGCGCTCACGGTTTGCGCCGAGCCGATTCTGCGCAGCGAATTCAGCCGAATCACGGGCCCGCGGACGCGCGAGGACTGGTGGCTTTCCATCATCGGCAGGCTCAAGCCGGGCTGGGATTTGAAGCGCGCGGCTGCACAGCTTGCGGTGATTACGCCGGCATCGTTGCAGGAAACCATTCCGCCGCAATATGACCCGGACGGCGTGAAGCACTATCTTGCCTACAAGATCGAAGCGCAACCCGCGGCCAACGGATTTTCGCAGATGCGGCGCGATTCCTCCGAGCCGCTGTTTTTGCTTCTTGGGCTATCGGGATTGGTTTTGCTGATTGCGTGCGCAAATCTGGCGAATCTGCTGCTGGCGCGGGCCAGCGGCCGCGAACGCGAAGTCGCCGTGCGGCTGGCTTTGGGAGCGTCGCGCTCACGATTGATTCGGCAGATGCTTTCGGAAAGCGCGGTGCTGGCTTTTTCCGGCGCGATTCTCGGAGGATTTCTGGCGTCGGGCCTGAGTCATTTTCTGATCGCGTTCATCAGCACGCCGGGTAATCCGGTTTTTCTCGACATGCCGACGGATTGGCGCGTGCTCGGATTTGCGGCGGGGCTGGCCATTCTGACGACCGTGCTTTTTGGGCTGGCGCCTGCTTTGCGCGCAGGACGCGTGCTGCCGGGCTCGGTCTTGAAGACGGGCGGGCGCGGGATGACTGCCGGGCGCGAGCGCTTCCGTTTGCAGCGCGTGCTGGTGGCGTCGCAGGTGGCGCTCTCGCTCGTGCTGCTGGCCGGAGCGCTGCTCTTCGCGCGCAGCTTGCGCAACCTGATGACCCGCGATCCGGGCTTTCAGCAAAACGGCGTGCTCGTTGCCAACGTTGATTACACGCGCGCCAACATTGCGGACGCCCAGCGGACGCAGTATGTTCGCAATCTGATCGAACATATCCGCGCCGTTCCGGGCGTTGCGGCAGCGGGAGCGTCGATGCGCTCACCGATGAGCGGCAACCAAAGCAACGACTGGATTCTCGACAAAGACGGGAATCATCACGAAGGCATGGTTTCGTATGAAGATTTCGACAGCCCGGGCTATTTCGCGACGCTGAAAATTCCCATCGTTGCGGGCCGCGATTTCAACGATGACGACACAGCCACCTCGCCGAAAGTGGCCATCGTGAATCAGACATTTGCGAAAAAGTTTCTGACCGCTGCGCCAAACCCGATTGGCCAGACCTTTCGCGTGTGGAACGATCCGGGGAAGCCTCCGCGCATCTATCAGGTTGTCGGCGTGGTGAAGGACTCCGTCTATGACGACATGCACGAGACCATCAGCGCGGTGATGTATTTTCCGTTCGCGCAGCTCGAGCCGCCATTTATCGACTCCGGCGCGACCTTCCTGATTCGTTCGCGCGGCGGTATGACCGGACTGCCCAACGCCGTCAAGGATGCCATCGTGGGAGTCAACCCGGTGATTGATATTCAGTTCAAGATGTTGACCACGCAGATTCGCAACACGCTCACGCAGGATGAGCTGATGGCCACGCTGTGCGGATTTTTCGGCGTGCTCGCGGTGCTGCTGGCGGCGATTGGATTGTACGGCGTGATTTCCTACACGGTCGCGCAGCGGACAAACGAAATCGGCATACGCATGGCGCTCGGCGCGCAGCGCGGAGGCGTGATTCGCATGATTTTGGGCGAAGTCGGCGTGCTGATTGCGATTGGCGTCGTCGTGGGCGTGGGGCTGACGCTGGCGGGCAGCAAGGCGGCGAGTTCGCTGCTCTTCGGGCTGAAGGCGCGCGACCCGCTGACGCTGGCGGCTGCGGTCGTTCTGCTTGCGGCGATCGGATTCGCGGCGAGCTTCATTCCGGCGCGACGCGCGTCGCGGCTCGATCCGATGGTCGCGCTGCGGTACGAATAAGGCAGTGACGAGTGACAAGTGATGAATGATAAGTGGCAAGTGATGAGTGACAAGCGGCTGCACATCCAATGGGCATCGTTCTTGCCCTTACAGTCGAGCCGAATTCTGCGCTTCACAAAGTCGCAGGAGTGGGCCCGAATAGGCATCGTGCATTGCGGCGGGGCGCGAAAATTTCCGCGCGGGGCTTGCAACCCTGCGGCACGCTCCTGCTTCCCATTTGTCGCATCGTTCGTCTGTACCGCGTAAGATGGCTCAGCCAGAGGGGGACAACACGCCATGAACAAGCTCCTGCAGGACATTCGCTACGGATTCCGCATGCTCGTGAAGTCGCCGGGCTTCGCCGTTGTGGCGATTTTGACGCTGGCGCTGGGCATCGGCGCGAACACTGCGATTTTCAGCCTGATTGACGCGGTGATGCTGCGCGCGCTGCCGGTGGAAAACCCTTCGCAGTTGGTGTTGCTGCAGTGGAGCGCGCGGAATCCGCCGGATATCCATTCGATGATGGCGTTCGGGGATTGCGCGTCGGAAATGGGGTTCGGCGCGAAGAATCCCTCCGGCTGCTCGCTTTCCGAGCCGTTTTTTCGCAAGGTCGAAACGTCCGGCGCGTTTTCGAGCGTCGCAGCGTTTGCCAACTCTGGCCGCCTCGATTTGACCGGCAACGGTCCGGCGACGGTCATCAGTGGCCAGCTTGTCTCTGGCGATTTTTTCAAGACGATGGGCGTGAAAACCGCCGTGGGCCGCCTTTTTGAACGGAGCGATGACCGGCAGGATGCAGCGCCGGTCGCCGTGCTGAATTACGGCTACTGGCAGAGCGCATTTGGCGGCTCGCGCGACGTCGTCGGCCGCACGATTGAGCTGAACAACATTCCGTTCACGATTATCGGTGTGGCCGAGGCGCGGTTCACCGGCATCACGCCGGGCTCAGACTACGACATCTGGCTGCCGCTCGACATGGGCGACCGCATCGATCCGCGCCAGCAGATCATCGACCGGCTGGGGATGGCCAAGCGGCAGGACGACGTTGCCTCGTGGTGGCTGACGATTATCGGGCGCATGAAACCGGGCACTCCTGTCGCGCAGACGCAAACGGCGGTAAGCAATCTTTTCTACAACGAAATGATTCACGGCGCGGTGCCGCTTTTCAATGGCGGCGCGATGGGAAGGGGGCCAGGCGGGCGGCCAGCTTCGGGTGGCGGAGGAATGGTGGTCATGATGGGCGGAGGGCCGTCTCCGGGCGGCGGCAACAGGCCCATCGGCGCGGGCGCGCCTCCAGCTGGGGCTATGCCTTCGGGAAAGGGTGGTGGGCCATTTTTTCATCGCGAAATCGGCGGCGGTCCGTTGCCGATGCCGAAATCGGCGGGGAATAAACCGGTCATCATCGGCGGACCGCAGCCAGGAGCTCCCGCGGGCGGCCCGCAAGGTGCGAACGCGGCGCAATCCGCAAACAACGGCCCGCACACGCTATCGAATCCTTCGGATGATCCGCGAATCGCGCTTGTGCCCGCGCAGAGCGGCCTTACCGGCGATCGCGGCCGATTTTCCGATCCGCTTTACGTGTTGATGCTGGCCGTGGGAATCATTTTGCTGATCGCGTGCGCGAACGTCGCCGGGCTGATGCTGGCGCGCGCGGCGGCGCGGCAAAAAGAAATCGCCGTGCGACTGGCGCTGGGCGCGGGACGCATGCGCGTCATCCGGCAGCTTCTGACGGAAAGCGTACTGCTTTCGGCGCTCGGCGGAATTCTCGGAATCTGTTTCGCGTACTGGGGCGCGCACGCGATTGTGTCTTTCGTTTCGAGCAATCAGACGCGGCCGCTCACGTTTGCGCTTGGCGTGGACACGCGCGTGCTTGGATTCACGATTGCGGTATCTCTGCTGACGGGAATTTTGTTTGGCATCGCGCCATCGCTGCGCAGCGCGCGCGTGGATTTGACTCCGGCGCTCAAGGAAGGCGAAGGCGGCTCGGCCGGCGCGGGACACGCGGGCGGCGGGAGATGGTTCGGCATTTTCAGGCTGGGCAATGGACTCGTGGTGGCGCAAGTGGCGCTGGCGATTGTCGTGCTTGTGGGCGCGGGACTGCTGGTGCGCACGCTTGAAAATCTGCGCAGTGTGGACATGGGTTTCGATGCGCACAACATCATCATTTTCGGAATCGATCCTACGCTCGCCGGTTACAAAGACACGCAGATCAACAGCTTCTATCGCGATTTGCAGGGGCGGCTGGCGGCGACGCCGGGCGTCAAATCGGTGAGTTATTCGCAGATGCCGCTTTTGAGCGGCGGCTTGATGATCACGGGTTTCCATTGGCCCGGAACGCCGCAGGACCAGGTATCCGAGGCGGACGTTCTGCAAATCGGACCGGACTTTTTTGACGCGATGCATATTCCGTTTCTCGCGGGACGGAATTTTTACGCATCCGATTACGCCATTGCGGACACCAATGGCGGTGCGACGCCGACTTCCGCGCCGACGCCAGTCGTCGTGAATCAGGCGTTCGTCGAAAAATATTTGGGCAAAAAAAATCCACTCGGCAAGCAATTCGGCGAAGCGTCGGCGGACGCGAACGGCCCGGCGAATCCCGGCTACGAGATCGTCGGCGTCGTGGCGGACACGAAATACAACAGCCTGCGCCGCGATATTCACGCCATGATGTATCAGCCGCAGCGGCGCGGCGGCGCATCGTTCGAAGTGCGCACCGCGGCGGACCCGCAGGCGCTGCTTCCGCTGATCCGCAAAGTCGTCGCGCAGGTGAATGCGAATTTGCCGCTCTTCCAGGTGACCACGGAATCGGAGGAAATCGACCGGCTGCTGTTTCAGGAGCGGCTGATCGCTCGGCTTTCGAGCTTTTTCGGTTTGCTCGCGCTGGTGCTGGCGTGCATCGGGCTTTACGGCTTGCTGTCGTATGAAGTCTCGCGGCGCACGCGCGAAATCGGCATTCGCATGGCGCTCGGCGCGCAAGCGGGCGACGTCCTGCGCATGGTCGTCAAGCAGGGAATTGTCCTCGCGCTCGCGGGCGCAGTTGTGGGAGTCGCCATCGCGCTCGGCGTGACGCATTATTTGAACTCGATGCTTTACGGCGTGCACGCGAACGATCCCGTCACGATCATCGCCGTCGCCGCGCTGCTGACGGTTGTGGCGCTGGCTGCGTGCTACATTCCCGCGCGCCGCGCAACGGAAGTCGATCCCATCGTCGCGCTGCGGTACGAGTAAGGCAGTGATGAGTGACAAGTAGGGTCGGGGCTTCAGACCCGACCGGGCGAGTGGAATAGGCTCACTTCACCGCTCAAGTCGCAGAGCGCAGATTGTCCGTTGACGCTGGCGGCGTAACCGGCTACGCTTCCTCGCCGCCGTGGAGCAAACCGGCGGCGCGAAGAGGCGCTGACGCCGTGTCCGAATCCGCCGCTCCCGCCGAATCTCTCCGCGCGACGCCGCCGAAAGAGCGCCTGATCGCGCCGCTCTGGCACACCATCGGGCTTCTGATTTTGGTCTTCGGCAATTCCTACGCGTCATTTTTTCTTTCGCGCACTTTTGTTGCGAAATCCGCGGCCACTGGCGGACCTTCGCTCGAGGCGCGGTTGATGACCTATGCGAGCACGATGGCTTTGGAGTGGTTTTTGTTTGTGTATGTTTATCTCGGCATGCGCGCCCGCGGAGAAACGGTGCGGAATCGCGTGAACGCGCGGTGGAATCGCGCCGGCGACGTCTACCGCGATATTGGCATTGGATTGGGCGTCTGGTTTTCCATTCTGGTTATCGCGGGGATTCTATCTGTGCCTTTTCGCACGGCGGGCGGCGAAGGCACGAAGGTCGTCACGGAGCTTGTGCCGCATGCGTTCATCGAATTGCCGGTCTGGGCTCTGCTGACAATTTCAGCGGGATTTTGCGAGGAATTTGTTTTCCGGGGCTATTTGCAGGAGCAATTCCGGCGAATGACCGGCAGCGCTGCGGCCGCCGTGGTGATTCAGGCGGTCATTTTCGGCCTGGGACATGGCTACCAGGGCTGGGCGCATATGACCATCATCGTGGCGATCGGGTTGATTCTCGGAGGCGCCGCATGGTGGCGAAAATCGCTGGCGCCGGGAATGATCGCGCACGGCTGGCTGGATTTTTCCTCCGGCGTCGGCCTTTTTTTTGCGCACCTGAAGCATTTGATTTAGTTTTTCCGCCGCAGCAGCAGGCAAAACTGAAGCCTGCCTGCGCAGGCAGGTCTCGCCACTACGGAAACTATTACTTCGATGAGCATCTGCGACGGGAAGCCGCCCTCCATGGCTGTGCTGGAAACCGAGCGGCTCGTGCTGCGCCGCATGGAGCCGGAGGACGCCGGCGCGCTCGCCGCCGTGCTGAGCGATCCGGTGGCGATGCAATATTATCCGCACGCGTTTTCGCGCGAAGAAGTCGCGCAATGGATCGAACGCTGGATGGCCAGCTATGACGCCAACGGCTACGGGCTTTACGCCATGGTGCTGCGGAAAACCGGAAGGATCATCGGCGATTGCGGCCACGCGCTGCAGGACGTCGACGGCAAGCGCGAAATCGAAATCGGCTATCACGTTCGCCGCGACCTCTGGGGCCAGGGATACGCTACGGAGGCTGCGCGCGCGTGCGTCGCGTATGGGTTCGAGACGCTTTGCGCGCCGCGATTGATTTCTCTGATTCGCCCGCAAAATCTTCCTTCGCGCCGCGTCGCCGAAAAAATGGGAATGACCGTCGCCAGCGAAACGGTACGCAAAGGCATCCTGCATCTCGTCTACGCGATTTCGCCTCCGGCGTAAGCGCCCTATCGCATCGAACACGCTGCTGTTGTCATTACTCGCCGCTGTCGTGTGCTCTCCTTGCGTTGCGCGGAATGCGCATCCGCGCGTATACTCTGCGCTAAGTATTCGATAGCTAATCAGCTTTTGGCGGATCGAGGAGGAACACAATGCGGCTGCGAAGCATCATCGGTGCACTCGCATTGCTGCTTTTTGTCGCGCCGCGGGCGGTCGCGCAGGTCGAGCGGCCGGGGGTGCCGGAGCCTGTCGCGGAGCCGAACGTCACGCTCACGTTTCACGGCGTGATCGAATTCGAGGCGGATGTGCGTCCCGCGGGCGCTTCGCCGCATTCGCACGCGATGCTCATCGAAACGCTGGAAATCGCGGGCGTAAAAAACAAAGAAGGCTGGGGCAATTTCGTTTCCGCGTTCACCGACGCAACCACGCACGCGTGGCTCACGGCGATTCCCGGCGCGGCGAGCGGCAAAAAAGGCAAAGTCATCGTCACTTTCGCGCTGCATCGCGACGGCTCGCTCGCGGGCGCGCTCTCGCTCGCGCATTCCTCGGGCGACGCTTCCATCGACGCCGCGACGCGCATCGCCATCGCCAAAGCCGCGCCGTTCGCGCCGCTGCCGCAGAAGTTCGCGAAGGCTGTCGCGCAACTGCGCGTCACCTTTGCCTATGATCATCCGCGCGCGCCCGCCGCCAGCGCAGGAGGTTCGCAATGAAACGTTCCCCGGGAGTCACCGCAGCAGCGATTTCTGTTATCGCCGCCAGCGCTGCGTTTTGCGTATACGCGGCCTGGCCGCTCCGAAACGCGTCCGCGATGCATGGGGAAGAGCTTGGGGCGCTCATCGCACTCTCTATTTTCCAAATGGCGTTCGCAATCTGGGGCATCGCCACAGGAACAGCGATTCTGCGTTTGCGCCGCTGGGCCTGGCTCTGCGCGCTGATCATTTCCGCGCTGCTCGTCCTCATCAACGTCCCCGATTTGATCGGCGCGCACAAACTCATTCGCGCAACCACGGGTGTTCCCACCATTAGCGGCGGAAGCTTTATTTCCCAGCAATATATTCACCTGGTCGGGCTTACGCTGATTCCGTTTGCTCTCGGCGTCTGGTGGCTGATTCTTTTCACGCGCCGCAGCGTGCGCGCCCAATTTGCCCCGGCGGCTGGAGAAGGGAACGCGCTGCCTTTGCGGTCCGGCGCTGTCGACGCTTCCGCCATCGTTCTGTTCTTCGGCTCTGCATTCATGCTGTTCCTGGCCGTGATGATGCCGCTCACAGCTCTCGCACCACCGCAACCCGACTTCGGTTTTCCGTTTCGCGGCATGTTGGTCATGGTGGCGTTTTTCTACTTGTTCATCGCTGCATGGGGCATAATCACGGGCGTAGGCGTCGTTAAGCGCCGTCCGTGGGGCCGCATTCTAATATTTGTCACGGCCGGGATTGCGATTGCATTCTGCGTTTTCGGTTCCATTGGCATCGTCATCGCGCCGCTCTTGACGCCACCCCCTCCCGATATTCCCGCTTCCTCCATGCGCGACGCAATCATCGCAGGAGTCGGCGCTCTGCTCATTCCTCTGGGAATTGCGGTTTGGTGGCTCGTCCTGTTCACGCGCCCGCGCGTGGCCGGCGAATTTGCAGCGGTGAGTTCGCTGCCTTCGATGCACCCGATTTCATCGCCGGTCTTTGAGCCGCAACCGCAAATCGTGCCGGCCACAGCGGTCCCGTTGGCCGCGCCGGAAATTCCCGTGAGCATTCGCGTCATCGCCGTTGTGGAAATTATTTTTGGTGCGCTTACTTTCGTTGGCCCCTTCTATTCCAGAATGATGAACATGAAGCCGCCTTTGCTCGCTTTCGGATTTCTGGTACACGGCTGGGGCGTCAATGCGTTTTATGTTGTTTTTGGAATCGCGCCCGTCATTTTTGGCGTGGCGATTCTCCGGCGCAGGAGTTGGGCGCTCGACGCGCTGATTGTTTTTCTTCTCGCGGGAATCGCCAATTATGGCCTGATGTTCATTTCACCGGAGCGCGTCAGGTATAACTCGGAAGTTCACGCCCAGATAGAAAACTTCACTGCGCAAATCAAGCTCCCGGATGGTTCTCCGGCATCCAGTCCTTTCGAGCATATGAATGTTTTTCGTGACATCAGCTTGGTTTTTTCGACGGCGTTGTTTGCCGTGCTGCTTTATTTTCTTTTCACGCGGCGGCGCGCCTTTCGCGAGGCGTGTGCTGCTGCGCCTCTCGCGCCATATTCGCCCGCGCCATCCGCAGAGCAGGGAACGCCGCAATGAAACGTTCCGGCGCTGTGACGGCTGCAGCCGTCGTCATGTTCATCGGCAGCGCGCTTTTGCTGTTGATGACCGCTGTCATGTTGCTCGGCGGGCTCGTTGCGCAATTCTCTGCGCAACTCCCGCAAGAACAACGCGGCTTGGAAATCATGGTCGCCGCGATGTACGCGCTTGGCATGATTTGGGGAGTCGCCACGGGCATCGGCGTCCTGCAATTGCGGCCCTGGGCGCGCATCTCCGCGATCGTGATGAGCGTGCTGGCCATTGGTTTCTCGTGCATGGGAATCCTCGGCGCGGCGATCGTTCCGCGAATCATGGAGTCGCAGCCGAACGTTCCCGCGCAATTTGTGGAACTTGGCGTCATCATTGCCGTCGTTGGAATGCTCATTCCGCTGGGAATCGCCATCTGGTGGCTGATTCTCTTCACGCGCAAGCGCGTCATCCTCGAATTCTCCACGCGCGGCGCAGCGCCTCTCGCCTCGCCGCCCGTTGCGATTGCAGATCCCCGCACATTTCCTGCGGATAAGGGTACTCCCCCATGAAACGTTCTGTGGGCGTCATGGTAGCCGCAGGCGTTCTGCTGCTTTATGCAATCGCGCTCCTCGCTGGATTCGTGAACCTTGTCTCCCTTGCGTTTCGGTTGCATCCCGGAGAAAACATGCGCGTTGTCCGCGCCATGACTTTGCCGGTACTGCGGATTCTAGTCATCGGATTCGGGTTCTTTGCAACATCATGGGGGATTTTTCGTCTCCGGCGTTGGGCGCGGTGGAGCATTCTTTGTATCGCGACAGGTATGGTCGGTTCTGGAGCCTATATTTGGATCGACATATACCTCACTTTGCCAAATCACGGACGTACGGGGGGGCCATCGCTGTTCGATTCACCACTCGGTCTGGCTCTGATCGGAATGCTATTTTTAATTGTGCCGGGGACGTGGTGGCTAATTTTATTTACGCGTCCGTCGGTGGAAGCACTGTTCGCAGACTCCCCTCGATCTTTTCCCGAGACAACGGCTTCTTCCGAGGATGCGTCGGCGCCACAATAGAACGGCGCGACGCCCGGCACTTCTGGCGCGCCATCCGGCGGGTGAAGTACTATGCGCCTTCGCGCGCGAAAATATTTTTTCGCCGCCTCGGCGCGTTCAAATCTTGCATTTTCAGCGCCTCGCCGAAAATTCTACCGTAGACGATTTTCTCCTAGATAAATTGGTACTTGACAAAAAAACGGCCTGAGCGTAAAAGTTTTTCTTGTAACCTCGATTCGTGTGACAAGCAAGTGCCACGCGAATCCCACACTGAATTTCAACGCCGGCGGTCCTCGCCGGCGTTTTTATTTTCTGGCGCGTTTTCACGCGCTCGGGCACCCATCTCGCATCCTGCGCACGCGCATTCGTGCGCCATCTCTTTTCGTTCCGAAGGAGTCTTTTGTGCCGAATTACAATACGCAGAATCCGCCGAACTCCGTCTATCCCGGCGACATCGCCGTGGCATTCAACGCCGAATCGCCCGCCGCGGGCCAGGCCAGCCAGCAATTTGCGCTGCCGAGCTATTCCGGTTTCCCCGACAACGGCCGCAGCATCAGCTGGCAAACGATCTACGGCACCGCGCCTTCCGCCGTCTCCATCGTGCTGCAAGCGGCCATGAACGACGTGGACGCGCAGTACGCGACGATCGACACGTCCACAGTGACGGCCGGCGAATTTCGCTCCGTCTCCGGCGTACGCGCCAAATTTATCCGCGCCAAGGTCAGCTCGATCACCGGCGGCAGCGGCGTCACCGTGCAGATTCTTAGCTAGCCGTGGCGCGCAAGAAAAAACACGCGCCGCGAGGCCTCCGCGCAGCGAAAAAGCCGCGCCGCGCGCCTGCAAAACAGAAAGCGAAACGCAAACCGACTCAGCCCATGTCCGCAAAACAAAAACCACAGCTTCTTGCTGCGCCGCGTCCGCGCGTCCGCATGCGCACCGCGCTGCGCGCCACCGGCCTCGACGAATGGAAGATCAGCATCGTGCTGAATCAAAAAGTCGACGAGCTGGCGCAGCCGAAGAAAGAAGAAGCCGAAGGAACAGCCGCGCGCAATAAATTGCTGCTCGATTATCTGAAGGAAGCGTCGCGGCATCTCGATCCGCCCTCGGCACGTGCCGCTGCAGAAGCCGACGCGCCAACGGAAATCGTTCACGATATTCCGCGCTCCGACCGCACCGAGACGGTGCAGTAACACGCGCAGCATTTCGTAGGGGCGACCCTTGGGTCGCCCGGGCGAGGCGAGCCTCGCCCCTACAAAGTCTTCATCCGGAGGAAACATGAGCGCATCGAAGTCCATCATCGGTTACGCAGTTCAGCTGGGAGGCGTGGCTGCACTCGTCGTCGGCGCGATTTTCAGCGTGCATCACGCCGGGATTGCCGCGTGCTTCCTCGGCGGCGCGGCGGCCATGTACATTGGCAATAAAATCAAGCAGACGGGAATTTAATTCGCCGCGCTATCGCGTCCGCACACGCTGACTCACGCAACAAATCGCTCATGTCCATAACGGCCAATTCCGCAGTGGATCGCTGGCTCCGCGATTGCGGCCTCGAACGCGCGCGCCGCGAAGAAGAGCTTGAACGCGAAGCGAAATCCGCGCGCCGGCCGAAGCTGCTCTACAGCGCGTTCCCGAAGCAGACGGAATTTCACACGTGCGACGCGAAATATCGGTTGTTTGGCGGCGCTGCGGGCCCGGGAAAATCCAAAGCGCTGCTGATGGAAGCGATCAAGCAGGCCAACGATTGCGCCGGCGCGAACACGCTGCTGCTGCGCAAGACGTTTCCGGAACTCGAAAGCTCGCTGCTGCTCTATTTTCGCCGCGACGTTCCGCGCGAACTCTATCGCTCGTATAACGAAGCGAAGCACACCGTCATGTGGCTCAATGGCTCGACGACGCGCTTTGGCTATTCGCAGACGGAAAACGACATCTACCAGTATCAGTCGAGCGAATTCCTTTTCATCGGCATTGACGAGCTGACGCATTTCACGCTGCGCCAGTGGCAATTTCTCACCAGCCGCAATCGCTGTCCCGTGAACGGCTCGCGTCCGTGCATGGCTGGCGCGACGAATCCCGGAAACGTCGGCCACGCGTGGGTGAAAGCGCTTTTCATTGATAAACAGCCCGCGCCGGGTATGGACCCGCGCGAATACGATCCCGAGGACTATGCATTCATCTCCGCGCGCGTCTGGGACAATCCGATTTATGCCGCCGACGCTTCGTATCTGAAAACACTGCAACAGCTCCCCGATTATTTTCGTCGCGCGTTTTTCGATGGCGACTGGAGCGTTTTTTCCGGCCAGTATTTCACGAATTTCCATGCGCAACGCAGCGTGATTCGCGCGGAATCCATCGCCGCCGCCGAATGGTGGCCGCGCTGGATTTCCATTGATTGGGGCTTCGAGCATCCCGCCGCGGTCTATTGGCACACGAGCGGCGTACTCGCAGCAGAGGATCAACGTCACCGGCTCGATGAACGCCAGACGCACGAACATGGCGAAAGCCTGTCTACGAACAACTTGGCGTTTCCGAAAGCCGGTGACGCTGCTCCTCCGTCCACCCCGGCGCGGCCGGCGTCGCACGTCCCGGATGCCGCCGCGTTCTCCTCTTCGACGCTTTCTCCGAATGATGCGGCGAGATCGCGCACGAGTACGATTACGTATCGCGAATTCACGGCGCAGCATCTCGCGCCGCGCGCTCTGGCCACGGCGATTGTCGAGCGCTCGCTCGATGGGGCAGGGAAGCGCGAAACAATCGACGCGATTTATCTTTCGCCCGACGCTTTCGCGCGCCGCACGGATGAATCTTCCATCGCCGAGCAGATGGGCGACGTTTTCGCGGCGGCGGGATTGCCGCGGCCCGTTCCTGCCGATAACGATCGCGTCGGCGGCTGGATGCTGATGTATCAAAAGCTCGACGCCGGCGAGTGGCTCATCGCCGATTCGTGTCCGGAGTTGATTCGCACGCTGCCGGAACTCGTGCGTGATTCGGCGAACGTTGAAGACATCGCCAAACGCGACGGCGACGACGCCGCCGACGCCGCGCGCTACGGATTGAAATCGCGCGCTTCGGCGCGTCCGCAAAAGCCGCCGCGCGAACAGGAGCTGAGCGAACGCGTTACGTCGAGCGATCCAACGATCCGCGCCATTCAAGCGCGCAAAGCCGAACTGGAATTGCCGCAGCGAAATCAGCCCGTGTTTGGCCGCTTCTCCCGCTGGCGCCGAAGGTAGGCTAAACCATGCCAGAAGGCTCGTTCATTGACGCAATTCTGCAAGGCATTGACATGCTATGGCCGTGCTACAATCTGGCCATGGAACTCGTCAATTTGGGACCCCAGTCTGCCAAGGTTGGCGGAAGAGGTAGCTGTCCACACTGCGGCGTCCCCTCATATTTCGAGCCAGTCGGCGGGCCATATTGTGACAATGGCACTTTAAGGATGGTGCATCCGGCTCAATGCCAGAATTGCAAAAGCTTCATTCTCCTCGTCGGACGAAGGAATCTAGCCACGGGACCGTATCTATTGGAGGCTTTCTATCCGCTTGGCAAGCCCAACGATTCGGTTGATGAGGCGGTGCCGTCGTCAATTCGCGAAGATTTCGCGGAGGCGCTCCGTTGCAGGTGGATCAAAGCGTACAAGGCGACTGTTACGATGTGTCGCCGCGCCATTCAGAGCAGCGTGCTGCACGTCGGCGCCTCGGACAAGAAGTTAGTAGAGCAGATTGACGAGCTTGCAATGAAGGGCAAGCTTACGGCTTCCCTTAAGGATTACGCTCGCGAGGTCAGGCTTACAGGCAACGACGGCGCTCACCCTGACAAGGATGGTCTGAAGGACGTTTCAGAGAACGATGCGGACGATATCATTGCGTTTACGAAGCATTTTTTTGACAGTGTCTATGTCACTCCTGCGCGGCTTGCTGCGCGTAAACCCACACCTGCGCAAACGCCGCCGCAGCCAGCGCAGCCGTAAAGACTCTAGCAACAACAACAACGACATCGAATGCCGTTCGAAACTATTTGGCGAAAAATTGCCGCGGGACTGCGCTCGCGTGCTGCAAGACGGCCGCGCGTAAGCTACGTACGCGCGCTCGAAGACGAAGTGGCGCGGCTGCGCGCGGAAAATCGCGCGCTGGTGAATTCCATTCTCGGCGTGGCGGGCATTCCGCCGATTCGCTCGGCATCGGTTGCGGCGCGCATCAACACCGGCCACGATGAGAACAACATCCACGGTTTTGTAGCGACGGCCGTTCGGCCGGCTGCTGCGAACTCAGACGGGAACTCGCACGCGGCGCCGCTTCGGCGACGTTCGTGGCACCAAATTGGGCGCGCGCTGGAAATCGAAGACTTGCGCGCCGCGCAGCGCGAACGTGAATCCAACACAGAAACTTTTCCCGCGCCGCGCAACGTCGTCCCGCGCGCGTAATTGAACACCGTTGTGGATTCAGGCGTGTCTAGCCGCCAGCCAATCGTCACTAGCCACTGCGTTCCGTACGGCACAATCTTATGACTCTCAAACAATCGTCAGAACAAACATCGGCGCCGAATCCCGCGTCCGTTCCGGTAGAGCAGGGAAACGCAACCGACCGGCTGGCCACGCGCGCGACGGCAATGGCCGCGAATGCCTTCGGTCAGAACAACGAGCAGCTTCCCGATCGGCTGCAAAACGCGCTGCGCCGCATCGTGCTCGAACTGACTACTGAATCCGAAATCTCGCGCCGCGCCGAAATTCGCCGCATCAAGCAAGCTCATCAATTCTGGCGCGGCATGCAATATCTCTGGTGGAGCGACCGCGACCAGAACTGGCATCTGCCCTTCGAGGAGAAATTCGCGGATCAAAGCTCGCTCGAAGATATGCCGCGCTACGAATTCGTCACCAACATTTATCAGGCCTTCGGCCTCTCGATTATTTCCGTTCTCAGCCAGGATATTCCGCGCGTGCGATTTTTTCCGCAGTCGGCGGAGACAGAAGCGGACGTCGCTTCGGCAAAGGCCGCGAGCGAAGTCTCGAAACTCATCGAACTGAATAATCGCGTCGGCAATTTGCTCGTCGAGGAAGCGTTTCATCTCTGGACCGGCGGCAAAATCGGCGCGCATGTGCGCTACGTCGTGGATGGCCAGCGCTTCGGTTTTCATCCGGAAATGGAGCTCGACGAGCGGCAAGTGAAAATCGGCGGTGTGTGGATTTGCCCGGCGTGCGGCGCGGAAACGAAAAACGCGCCGACCCAGCATCCCGGCCCGCAAGATGGCGCACCGATGAGCTGCGCGATGTGCGGCGCGCTGCTGCTCGAAGAGAATTTCGTGCCCGAAGAAATCGTCACGGTTCCCGCGGGCGTGCGCACGTTGCGCGTGGCGAACGGGCAGGAAATCATCACCATCGTCGGCGCGCTGGAGCTGAAAACTCCGCCGTGGGCCAACGAAATTCACGAATATCCATTTTTGCAATGGAACATGGAAGTGCATCAGGCGCGTTTGCGCGCGGCCTATCCGCACGCCGCGGACAAAATCGGCGCGCCCATCGCCGCAGGAGAATCGGCGCAGTATGAACGCCTCGCGCGGCTCGAACAATCGCAGGGCGGACCGCTGACCGCTGGCGGCGATTACAATCCGAATCTCATCACGTTTCAGCGCACTTGGCTGCGCCCGTGGGCGTTTTATCAGCTCGACGACAAAGCGCTGCGCGCCGAACTGCTCGAATTATTTCCCGACGGCTGCTATGTGGCCTTCGCCGGCGACGCCTACTGCGAATCGCGCAACGAAAACGTGGACGACCACTGGCGCGTGATGCACGCGATGCCCGGCGACGGCTCGAGCGGACGTCCCGCGCTCGGCGATTCGCTCATCAGCGTGCAGGAGCGTTTCAACACGCTCTCGAACATGCAGATCGAAACCTACGAATACGGAATCCCGCCGATTTACGCCGATAGCGAAGTGCTCGATTTCGATGCGCTGCAATCGCAATCCGCCGAGCCCGGCGCGCATTATCCGGCGAAAGCTAAGCCCGGCATGCCTCTCGCCGCGGGATTTTTCCAGCCCGCGCCCGCGCGCATTCCGCCGGATCTCTCGATGCACGCCGCCGACCTGATGGGCCCTGTCGCGCAATTTCTCACTGGCGCATTCCCCGCGCTTTTTGGCGGCGCGATGACGAACACCAGCACCGCGAGCGGCTATGCCATGGCGCGAGATCAAGCCATGGGCCGCATCGGGCTTGTCTGGCGGCGCATGAAATTCTTTCACGCCGACTTGATGCTCGCGGCCGTCGATTGCTTCCGCAAAAATCGCCCCGGCGACGTCGAAATCACACTCTTGGGCGCCGGCGCAGCGTTCGAATCGAAATGGATTCGCCTCGCCGATTTGAAAGGGAATTTGTTTTCGCATCCGGAAACGGAAGAGCAATATCCGACGCTGTGGTCCGAGCAGCGCGGTGTGCTGATGCAGTTGATGGCCAATCCAGATCCGCGCATTCAAGCCGTGCTCGGCGATCCGTCGAATCTGGGCTTGCTCAAGCGCCTCATCGGTCTCGACGAGCTTGTTATTCCTGACGAAGAATCGCGCACCAAGCAGTACCGCGAGATTTCGCAGTTGCTCGAAGAACAGCCGGTCGTGATTTCCGGTGTCGCGAGTTCTCAGCCTATGTCTTCACCGCATGAAAATACCGCGGGTGGCCCATCCTTCGCGCCTTCTGCGAAGGCCGGGGAATCTGGCGCCTCTGCTGAAAAACTTCTGCCGTCCATCATGCCCGACGAATTCACGGATAATCACGCCATCGAACTTGAGTCCTGCATGTGCTGGTTTTCCTCCGACGCCGGCCAGGCGGCGAAAATCGCATCCCCCGCGGGCTACGCCAACGTCCGCGCGCACGCACAAGTGCATCAGAAATTTCTGCTCCGGCAACAGGCGCAGATAACGCAAGCCGCCACGCAGTCGGCGCGCAACGCTGGCCCGACGAAATAGTCGCGCCGCTTTGCCTCTTGTTGTCATTCCGAGCGAGTCCGGAACGCTTCTTGGGTGGGGCGAAAATGAGTCCGCTGTTGCAGTTGCGGAATGCGACGACGTCTCTTGCATGCTAGGCATTCACGCAAACGCGACTCTGTTTTCGCCCACCTAAAAACCCTCATTGCTGGTCGACCGATTTACTTGCGCTAAAGAGGACAAGATGCCTTTGATCAACGAACGGTATTACATGAATCCGCAGTACGGTGCAGCTCTCGAACGCGCCCGCTTGAACGATCCCGAAAGAGAATTTCGCAACGAATTTCTCGGACCTCATACGCCACACGAGACTGACCCGGTGCCTGGTTATGATGCGCGTCAGCGCGAGCCGGGAATCCGGCTTCTGGCCGACCAGCAGCCCAACTCCGCGAATCAGCGGCAGCACCTTTCTCAGCATCCAGCGCCGCAGCAAACACATCCTGCCCAGAAATCGCCGCAAACGACGCAAGAACCCGAGACCCCCGTTCAAAATGCGAATCGCGTGTACAACGAGACTTCGGACTTACGACCTATCACCAAGCACGGCCCTGGCAGTGCACAAGATCTCCATGATGCCCGTTTGTATATAGCTCACGTACTTGAAAACCGCGAAACATCGGGGAAACTCGGTATAGTAGCGCCTGAAAATCTCCGTTCGAAAGAAGTCGATGCGATCCACAATTACCCTCCAGTGAAGCACGCCTATAACGACTCGCTCAAAGCGGCGCAAGGGGCTGCGTCCGGTGTGGACCCAACCATCGGAGCAACACATTACTATATGGATTACGGCCAGGCACCTCCTGCGTGGGCTGCAAAAAAGACGCCCATAAAATCGTTTGGTCCTTTCCGGATTACCTCGGGCCAAGGCGGCGTGCATGGCCCTAAGAAAGGTGGTAAAGTGTACATCCGGGTTTACCATCTAAAACACTAATGAGTGTGGAATGAACCGCCGCTTCCAAATATTTGCTGTTGGCCTGTGGTTATTACTTCTTCAGTGTTCTTCTGCTGCGCAACAGTGCCGCACATCGATCCCGGAAGCGCCTGTCAGCAGTGGCGATATTCACTCGCTAATCCAAGCAATTCAGGACGAAATTTACGCCAACCATCTGCAAGCCGATGGCTATGACGCGGGGGTACCCGCAGAGAAAGGCTCGTATCAGTTGCAACTATATATTCAACCAGCTTTCAATAATCAGGGTCTCGCATGGGCGATCTATAAGCTGATGCCGTATGGCGAAGTCTTGCGAATGTTTTGGATCGGGAGTGACGGCACCGCATTTCTGTATGGCAGACCCGAGGATCGGTTCCCTCCGAGCCAGCCGAGCTATTTGACTGCATACATGGATGATGCGGAGCTTCTGCACGCTAAGCAAACGTGGACCAAAACCAGTTTCGCGCTCGCGCTCAACCTCAGTGCGCCGCGCCGCGACCAAGCGATCCGCAGGCAAAGACGGCGCGTTGCCGCTACCTCAACGGTATCCTCAGCGGAGGCTGCTGCCGCTCGCAAGGATTCTCGACGCGCAGCGCAAGAAGCGAATGCTGAACCGGACCCAACGGGCGGTGCCACGCACTTCTTTCTCGACTACGGTCAGCCGCTGCCAGTTTGGGCCATCGGAGCTTCACCCATAAAGACTTTTGGGCCGTTCCTAAAGACTCTAGAAAACGGAAATCCTTCAAAAGACGTGAAAGTTAAGATTGTTATTATCCGCTAAGAGGATTTGGCAGTGCGTCTCTGGAGTTTACAAATGCCGTTCGATGAGGGGCGTTTCGCCGCGCGTGTTGCCGTACGCCGATTTGTCGCCGCGATTCGGCGGCGCGACAAGCCGCACGACTTGCAGCATGCGCTCGGGCTTGAAAGGCTTGGCCATGCAAACGACCGCGCCGAAATTGTGGCTCGCCGCGTAGTCGGCGGGAGTGGCGTTGCGCGTCACGAGCACAACCGGCACGTGCCGCAGCCGGTCGCTGTTCTTGATAATCAGGCAGAGATCGTATCCGGACGTGTCGCCCGCTTCGACCTCCGCGATGAAGCACGAAGGAATCGTGGTTTTCAGAATATCCAGCGCCGCAGCTCCAGTGGAAACAGCGAAGACGTCATAGCCTTCCGGCGCGAGCAGATTTTTCAACTGATCCTGCGCGCGCTGATCCGGCTCGACGGCAAGAATGATGGGCCGCGCATTCGAAGCCGGCAGCGCCGCGCCTTTCGCCGCCGAAGAAGCGCCGTGCGTCTGCGATTTTTCTTTGGAACCAGGCCCCGCGGCAGCCGTTGCCGCTGTGGCTTTTTGCTGGCTGCGGCGAAATTGAACTCCGACGCCAATGCGATTTTCGGCCAGCTCGACGGTGCGAACGACTTCGGCGGGTTCTTCCGAATTCAACGCGCCGGGCGCATTGGAGAAGGGAAATGTCACGCCGATGGACATGCCCTTCCAGAAATCGCGCCGGTCGGTCGCGAAAAGAATTCCGTCGCGCGAGACGTCAACGGTCATCGCAATTTCGGTGAAGTCCTTGGCGCGCGGATCCGTGGCGCGCACGCGCACCTGCGCTGAGACGCGCACACGCTTGCGCCGACGCCGCTCGGAATCAGCTTCCGCGCTTTTCGGAGAGTCCATCAAATTTTCGGAATTCAAAGTTCCCATTGCAGCACCTCATGAGGCACGCCAGAAATCGCTTTCGCTGGCAGCGCTCTCAAGCCCCCTTGCGATCGTCCCATTGCGGCGGTCGAGCGACAGGTTGCGGCGGGCGCAAATGGCGCGGCCCGAGCACGTTTATACTCCACCGAGAGTAGCACCGCGGCCAATAGTACGAAAGCTCGTTTGTGCTGCATTTGCCACTGTGCCGCCGAGCCTCAGATGCTCTGAACGGAACCATCGCTTGGCCTGTTCGCATTGTTTTCGCCGCGCGCTATCGCACCGGCAAATTTGAGAAAAGGAGAAAATTCATGGCTGTAAATACAACGGCAGTTCCGTCGCGCGGCGCGCGTTCGACCACCGCTCGCGCAGCGCATTCGCGTTCGGCGCAGCAGCATCCCTCCGACGACGAAATTCTCGGCTTGGTAACCGCCGTCGCAAAGCCGGCGCCGCCGCCGGACGACGCAAGCAGCGCCTCCGCGGCAAGCGGCGCAAATCCTCCGGCGGAAACCGCGGCCAGCACTTCCGCTCCGCCCGCGCTTTCCGCGCGAGCAACAAAAGCTCTGGAGGCGCATCCGGAATTGCAGCAGGCGTTCGCCGAAGCGCAAGCCTATCGCTCCGTGTTCGCCACGCCGGAAGCGGCGCGCGACGCGAAAGCGCAGCTTGACGATCTCGACGCCATGTTTTTCTCCGCGCAGCCCGCGGATCACGCCGCGCTCGCCGCGCACATGCACGAATTGTCGCCCGCAGCGTTTCACGGCCTGGCGCAAGCGATGCACGCACATTCGGCGAAGCTCGCCGCAGCAAACGCAAATCCGCCCGCCGCGCTAACGCAAACAACTGCAGCAGCCACGACAGGCACAGTAAACGCATCAGCGCCTGCGACAACTGCTGCCGCGCATGTAAATGCGCCACCCGCAGCGCAAGCCGCGAGTCAAACGCCTCCTGCTGTGCCAGTTCCCACGCCAGGCGCCGCTGCGCCCGTCGCGCCGGCCAATCCCGCGCAGCCATTCGTGGATCCACAGCGCGCCGCGAAAATCGCCTTCTTTCATTCCACCAACGCCGCCGCTGTGCAGCAAATCATTGGGGCGATTCAGTCGCAGGTCGAACACCTTTTGCCGCAAAGCGTTTCTGCCGCGACGCGCACGCGCATCGTCGGCGAAATCTATCGCGAAATTGACGCGACGCTGCGCGCCAATCGCCAGCTCGGCCAGCAGCTCCGCGACGCGTTTCAAGGCGGCACGGGCGACGCCGCACATCAGCGCGCCATCGTCGCGCTCCTCTCCGGGCGCGCCAAGCAGGCGCTGCCCGCGATCGCCAAGCGCGTCATCGGCGAATGGACTGGCAGCGTCGTCGCCGCGAATCGCGAACGACTCTCGCGCCACGAATCCGCCGCCAAGCGCGTCGATATCGCCGGCGCCTCGCCATCTGATGGCGTTAATCGCAAGCCGCTCTCGCCGCGCGACGTCGACTACAAGCGCCTCTCCGACGCCGACATTCTCAATTTGTAGAAGGAAACGGATCAATGACCGAAATGCATTATTGTCTCGTACTCGATTCCATTGTTGCCGCAAAGAGTACGGGGAAAACGCATGGCCCGAAACATTGTCTTTAGATCGTCATATCTGATTGCACGTGTTTGATGGATGACGGTTCCCGCGCGCACGTGCCCGTTCGCGTCTACCACGAGATATACCGACGCCTCAGCATCCAGAAGTGTCATAAATTCGTTACGATTGTCTACGCGAGAAGCCGGATGTAGTGGCTCCGAGGTTGGGCTCTCGCACCAGGCTTCCTTCATTGCTCCGGCTGGAACATTAAACGCAACAGGCGCAACTGTCTTCACTGCCGCAAGCTGCGAGACCTCAATTTCAATGCCATCGCCGTCGCCGCCGCGAAATGCGATTTTCCGAGGAAACCGCTTCGCTTCGAAAGCAGCAAAATCACTGAATTCGTAATGTCGCGCCAGAATACCTTGGACGTCCTTCGTCTGCATTTCTGAACTGACTACATCGCCGTCGCCGTCCAGACAATCGGTGATCGGTGCAAACGCGTCATAATCAACACAGATTATGTGACTATCGCTCGGTTCGGCCTTCACTTGTTTGATTTTTAGGTCTGCGGGATTTACACCGCCATGCATCGCCGCGACAATTGCATTGCGAAGCTCATACATCTGCAACGGCATCTCGTCCTTAGTTCTTGAAAGATATTGATACCCGTCACGCACAATTTCTGTGTACTCGTAGCCGGGCGAGTTAAACGCCTCGCGATAATGATCCGGCGCCAGCCAAATGATTTGCCCCTGACCATCCATGGACTGCGCGCCGATCCGGTAATGAATTTTCATGTTGAGAACAAACGGAGGGCTCCCTGGCGCCTCGATATTGCTCAACCCTTGCGATTTTGCGAGCAGCGCTTCGGCCTGTGCTTTGAGTTCCTTCTTACTCTCCTGGGTGTCGTGGCCAAATACTGCGAAAAAGGGAATCGCAGCAAGAAGGATTGCCGCCACGGGAAGCAGGGCGACATCTCTTCGAAGAAAATTACTGTAAGGCATGGAGTAGGGGAAGATTACCACTGGCATAGTATTCGCGCAATCACCGCGGAAGAACACTGTAGGGGCGAGGCTTGCCTCGCCCGGGCGACCCAAGGGTCGCCCCTACGACCGACTGTTCTGCATACGGGAATGGGAAGCTATGATTTTTGCCGATGGCAGGCAATGCGCCTGCCACCAGCAACTGAGGGAAGCGGCTCCGCGCAGATCGCGTAGCCGGAAAGCTTACCGCCGCGCGCGATGCTTATTGTGCGCGTGACCGTTCGCTTGATGCGCGTGCCCACGGCCGTTGACACGACCCTGGCGCCCCATGCTCGGCAGCGCGGGCATTTCCTGCGCCGTCGCCGTCGGCGCGAGCATGCGCACGACGTGCAGCAAGCGCTCCTGCTTATACGGCTTCGACATGCAAACGATTGCGCCGAGCGCATGCGCTGTCGAATAATCGTTGGGCTGCCCCGCGCGCGTAGTCATCACCACGGGAACGCGCTGCAATCTCTCGTTTGATTTTACGATCAAGCAGAGATCGTAGCCGGACATATCCGTGATTTCGATTTCCGTGATCAGCAGGTTCGGCGTGCGCTGCCGCAAAATTTCCACGGCTTCCGCGCCGGTCTCCACGGTTTCGACGGCGTATCCTTCATTGTTCAGAACCAGCGTCATGGCTTCGCGCGCCCGGCGGTCCTCTTCGACGACGAGCACCAGCGGCTTCGGTTTTTCGAGATCCAGCGCCACAGCGCCGGCCTTTTGTCCAGACGAAGAGGTCTTCGCATCCTCGGCGGCTTCAGCGGTGAAGTTCGGCCGCTTGCCTTCGTAGAATCGGATGCCGACGCCATATCGCCCTTCGGGCATTTCGAAAACGCGCGCAACGACGGCAGTGCGCTCGTGCTGCACGCCGCCGGCGGCGCCGGAATAGGGGAACGTGACCGCCAAATCCATGCCGCGCCGGTATTCCAAGCTTTGCGTGGTGAAGAGCAAGCCGTCGCGCGACGCGTCCACCGTCGTGCAGACTTCCGCCTTCTGCGAAACGCCTGCATTCGCGCGCACGCGCACCGGAGCCGAGAGCTTCGTGCGCAGGCGCCGGCGGCGTTCGGGCGAACGGTCCGCCGCTGCCGCTGCTTCGTTGGTTTCCGTTGCTTCCGCCATTGGTTTTTCGAGTGTTGCGATCGTGTCGACTGTCAATTCACCCATTGCCGCGCCTCAGTTCGATTATTGCCCGCGCTCGCCGCGGGCCGTTCATTGAATATGCGTAAGTTTTGCATTTTGCCGGGCACGCTGATATAGCGCGAGGGTTACATTCTGCCAGTACGTTCAGCACTTTCGCACTGGTACCAACGTACTAGCCGACCAAACCGCGCCTCCGGGCCGCAATTCGCAAACTGTGTTTCGTATATTTTTGCGTACAGAAGCTTCCTCGCCCGCGTTTTCGCTTGATTTTATGGATGTCTTACGCCTCGCGCTTTCTTGTGGCGACATGGAACCGAAGACAAGCAACGCTTTCACCGACCCTGACTGAAGACCCCGCACCATCGCTTTGAATTTCAACTCCTAGGAGAACAACTCAATAGCACAAATGCAAAATGCGCAGTCCGTTGCACTGCAGCTCGAAAAAGTACGCGACAAACTCCCGCTGCTCTACGAGCGGGACGACATCCTGCTCACCATGATCCAGCAGCGCGGCGACGTCGAAAAAGTCTCCAGCCGAAATATGCGCCTCCCGTTGCAAATCCGTCCCGGAGGCAAAGCCGGCCTGGCCAATCTCGACGGCGGCGATCTGGGCCGCGGCTCCGGCACGACCTACGACGTGGCGCAAGTCACGCCCGTATTTTTCCGGAACGCCGTCGAAATCACCAAGCTCGTCGAGTACAGCACGAATTCGCCGGAGAAAGCTGTCGAGAACGCCGCCAAGCGCGAAGTGAAAAACGGCATGGCGCAGTTCCGAAGTTTTCTCGACAAAGTCATGCAAACGAACGGCAACGGGGTCCTCGGCACGGTCGGCTCCATCGTGACCACCGGCCTGCCCGCCGGCGTCGGCGCGCAAATCAATTTGACCACGCCTCCGGGCGCGGCGCTCTTCTACTACAACCAGACGATTCAGTTTTACGATTCGACGCTCACCACCAACCGCAACGTCGCCGCGAGCGTCACGTCCAACATCCTGCTTGTCGATCCGTTCAACAAATTCATTCAGATCGATAATCTTCCGACTGGCGCTTCCGTCGGCGACGCCGTCGTTCACGACGGCCTCACCGGCGCGCAACCCATCTCGCTTTTCGGCGTGCCGTATCATCAGACCAACGCCACCACGGGCACGTGGCTCAACCTCAATCGCGCCACGTATCCCGTCGAGCTTGCCACGCCGCACGTTGCCGGCAACAACGCCGCCATCACTCCCGGCGTCGTTCGCCTCGCGATCAACAAAGTCCGCAAAGCGCTGGGCACAAATCAAATCGGCAAACTTATCGCTTACACGGCGCTCGAACAGGAAAACGCATGGGAGCAGCTCGGCATCAGCATTTCGCAAATCATCAAGGAAGGAGCCGGCGGCCGCGCCAGCGATCTCGACTTGCTCTTCACCGGCGAGCTGACCATGGCTGGCGTGCCCATCAAATCTTCCATCAACGCCAATCAGGCGCGCATCGACTTCCTCGATTTGTCGCACTGGGGACGCGCCGTGATGCAGGACATCGATTTCTACGACGTCGGCGGCCAAACCGTGTTCCCGATTTATGGCGCTTCGGGCGGCCTCTCCGCGGCGTACATCTTTTACTTCGTCACCGGCTTCCAGGTCTGGAACGAATCCCCGCGCTCCGGCGCCTATATCGATTCGCTCGCCATTCCCACCGGCTACTAATCAAAAACAAAAAGGGCGGCGTTTCCGCCGCCCTCGAAATTCAAACGTGTCTTGGACACGCCTCAGAAGCAACCAAACGATACCACAGAAAAACCGCCGCTGCAATGCCGCGTTGAGAGCAAGAACGGAGAGTGGGAGACTCGAACTCCGAGGCTGTTCCCAACCCCCAACGCTTCTGAGGCGTGTCCAGTGCCCTCTCTGGCAGCACTCTCCGAAACGCGCCTCAGCGGTTGACTTATAACACAGTAGATAGTTCACTACAACGTTATCTACTCACACGCGAATACGACAATCTGCGGACCGCAAGAGCGGTTTTTCCCACCCTTACGCTGCTACTGATGCTGAAAGTTCACCGCGCGGCTCAACGAGTCGCGGTGAGCTTCTGTCACGGTCAGGCTGTTAAATAGATCACCAAACGCTGGGTTCGCCTTCATGGTTTCCGCGAAATCGGCGTAGAACTTGTCCATCGCCGCACCATCCGGGAATAGCATTGCGAGATCGTATGCGCCCATCGGGTCAGTGTGAATTTCTTCGGTATCGATGTTGTACATCAGCAGCGTGCCTTTGCTGATGGCTGAATCGAGCATGGGCTTCACCTGGGACATCAAGAGATGCTCGAGCAGTTCAGCGCTTCCCGGCTTGGCCTGATAAATCGCCACGCGCATATATCCGCTCGACGATGTCGCCGTCTTGCCGCTGTGCGCGAGGGTATGCAGGAAATAATCCACGTGCTTCGTTGCCGAAACGTAGTTGGCGTTCGTAGCCGTCGACCACTCCGCCTCGAGCGCCTTCAAAAGATTCGCGCGGCTATTGGCCATCATCCAGGTTTCATGTGTCCAGCCGTCTTCCTGGTGAACGCGAATTTCGTCATTGCCCCATGCGACGAGCGTCCCGTCGGCCACGAGCTTTTGCTGCATCGCATTGCCTGAGTCCAGTTGCTTTTCAAACGCGGCCCATTGCGCTCTCGGAACGGCCCAATACGATACATAGGTGTAATAATCTTGCTGCTGTGCAGCGGCCGGCTTCGGCGCGAACAAAATTCCGGCGATCAGCGCAGCCGTGATTCCTGCAATTCCAACGATGCGTCGTTTCATGCACTCCTCCGTGCAAATGTTTCAAATTTCCGCGCCCCGCGGAAGTCTCCAAATTGCCCCAAGGGTCCGCATTTCGATGCAAAGGGAAGGATGAAAATTCTGGGGACAGATGCTATGCGAGTTGCTTGGCAGTGTCAAGCTGCTGGCGTCTTCAAATCATGATCGAAATTCTTCGCGAAACGCACATCGCCCCCATATCGCTCGAGCTTCGCCTCGCGCGCGCTGGCGGACTCAACCGCTTCGGCGAGCCGAACTTTCGCGTCGTCTGGGGCTGGTCGCGGCTCACATGGATCGGCGGCAAATGGACCGACACCGACGCCCATGGCAACGTCACGCGCGAAATCATCGAGCTGCGCGAAGTGCCCAAATACTTTCCATTTGACCGCTGGCACATCGAGCGCTGGTTGCCGCCCGAATCTTACGGTTCGCCGCAGCAGTGGTACGCACAAACCATCGAGCGCGCCGGCGGCGTTTCGATTCCCGCACTCGGCCCCTATCCGCGGCGCGGCGAGTACGAGCACTGCTTCACGCTGCAAGGCCCGCGCGGAGAATTCATTCCGCTTTCTCCCGCTGCGTGCGAAGCAATCATCCGCGCCGTCGAGTTCGCGCGCGCGCAACCGTGCCAGGAACATCGCGCCGCGCTCGAGAGAAGGGAAGCGCGCCGCGAGCGCGATTGGGATTCGCGCGCCGATGCGTTGCTCAACGACACGGGCCCCGCATTTCACGGTGCGCCGCACATCGCTGTCGCCTGACGCATCTTGCCTTTCCGCGTCTTCGCGCGTCGCGAAGCCGCGGCTGCAACAATCTAACGGAAGAAAGAGACTCCATGACCCAGACTACGACCCCAAGCACGGCCACGATTGCCAATCCGAAAAGCGCCGCGCACGAAGCGTCGGCCACCATCGCCTCCGTCTCCGATCAGGATTTTTACGTCACGCGCACCTACGGCGTCTTCCACATTCCATCGTGCCCGAAGGGCGAAAACTATGCCTTTGTCATCGTCACACCGCGCGGCGACGCGCTCGATCTCGGCGACAATCGCCGCTTTCCATTCGTCATCTCCGCGCGCGAAATTTCCGAAGACATCATTCAGGACCTCGAAAATCACGGCATCTTCGTCTGCACCGGCGAACGTCCCACGGAAAACGAACTCACCGAAGCTCGCGCGCGCCGCGATGCGTGGTATCAGCAACTCGTCGCCGAAGCCGACGAAATGTGGGCGCGCGGCCATTCCTATCGCGAAATTTCCGACATGCATCGCCGCGCTGCGCTCGCCATGGGCCTCGAACGCGAATGGGCCTACGTGCCCAAGCGTTCGGTCGATTGCCCCGTCTGCGGCGAGAAACTGAAGGCCGGCGTCGCGCTGTGCAAGCACTGCGGCGCAATTCTCGATGCGGACCGCGCGGCGAAATATCTGCCGCCCGATCGCGCCGCCCGGCCATCATCACCCCGCAAGCAACACAGCGAATCGTAGATCGACCACATCCGCAAACGCCCCGTATTTCGCGCAAATCCTCCGCTGCGCTAAGTGTTCAATGGAGTCGTACGGTTGGTCTCGGCGGTAAAACTATAGTCATGGCGACTAAGCACTCTCTCCGTTTCGTACTTGTGACGTTTCTGGCCGTCTAGGGTCGCATATGTGCAGGTAATATTAACGCTGTATATCTCGCCCTTCTGGATCTGCGTGAGATCTTCGGGTTGTATCCTTACAGATATGCTGATTGGGCACTCACTTCCAGCGGCTAATTCGAACCCTTCCTTAATCATACGATTGCCCTGTCTGCTTCTTAGACCGGCTTTGATGTCGAGGTCAGCCAAGGCAGAGACTGAGCCGTAATTCTTGAACGTAATTTGGAGATCGAAGCTGCTGTTCACCAAAAGGTTGGAATTGATCAGAGTCGCCGGAGATCTGGCAAATCCCAATTTCGCAACCTGGATAATTGGCCCGTACATTGCGGCCGCGATGTCGGCCGATGTTTTGGCAGCTTCAGCCGCTGTTTTCGCTGCATCCGCCGATTTCTTGGTCTCGTTCCAAAGACTGCGTGTGTATACAACGTAGAGAATCGTGGCCAACGCTATAACAAAAGTGAACGTAGCGGAAATCCACGCGGGCACATCTGAGGGTGCGCAGGTGTTCATAGAGGCTGATAGTAACAAAATGACGTATCGAAAGCGATTACCCTCGGGCCGCGATGCATCGCTGACAAGGGGCCAGTCATTTATGAAACGAATCTTTGACTTTGTAATTCCCGCTGCGCTGTTATTCATCTTCGCCGCATCTACTGCGCGCGCGCAAGGCTCACGCCACGACGGCGTGGTCTTCGGCGAAAACGGCAAGCCCGTCTCCGGCGCGACCATCGTCGTCTGCACGCAGCCCGCGAACGTCACCGTGACGCCGTGCACGCCGCTCGCGAATCTTTACACCGACGCGACCCTCGCCACGGCCTCGGCCAATCCGCTCTCGACCGACGGCCTCGGCAACTTTCATTTCTATGCCGCGCCGGGAATGTACACCGTGCAAATCTACGGCCCGGGCGTCAACACGTACACGATGCACGACGTTCTGCTGCCCATCAATCCTTCGAACGCGCTCTTCAGTTCGCTCACGGCTACAAATGCCATCAGCGCGCTCACGCTCAGTCTCGGCGGAAATCTCAGCGTCGGCGGAAATGCAAACGTCACCGGCACGCTCACCGCCGGCTCGTTCAACGCCAATCTTGCGCTCACAAGCAACGCCGCGCTCAAACCTGATCCCGGTTACGGTGTGCAGTACGTCGATTCCGTGAACGGCAATGACGCCAACGACGGCAAATCTCCCGGCACAGCCGTCGCTGATATTTATACTGCGTGGAATAATCTGCCCAGCTCCGCAGGTTGTTCTTTCACCGATTGCGGCGGCACGATTCATCTGGCACAAAACGCCGCATTCGGCGGACCCGTCACGGGCCAGGGCCTCGAAATCCTCGGCCCCAACGATCCGAATTTTTCTTCGCCGCCTTCCGGCTGGCTGGTGATGAAAAATGTCAGCATCGTTTGCGACGGCGCGGGAAATAACGGCAGCTCTGGCCAGACGCCCAGTTGCAACGTGACCGGCAACGATTCCAATCATCCGGCCATCTGGATTTCCGGCCAATCGCGGCCGATGAGCTTCGAACGCATCAAAGCCGGTGGCAACATCGGCGTGCTCCTCGGCAAGGATTCCAACGGCAGCTTCGCGACCCTGTCCGGCGCCGCGGACCTCACGTTCAAAGACGACGATTTTTACGTCACCGGCTCATCCGCATCGAACGGCCCCACGATGCTCATCGGCCCGAATTCTTTCGAGATTTATATTCACGATAGCAATTTCGATTCGAATATTTCCGCTACTGGTGGCACGGAGCAGCATCAGTGCATGGCGCTCGATAATGAAGGGACGACGGATCCGCCCGGCCTCGTTTACATCTACAATTCGCATTGCAGCGATGGCGGCATCGAAGCCAATGGCATTGTCGCCGACGGCTTGAAAGTCGACGGCTTCATCACCGAAGGTCAGTCCGACGGCAAAGGCGCGGTCTGGTTCACCGCGTCCTCGAACGGCAGCCTGAACGATCTGCGCAACATTTCTGTCGCCGACGCCACCGCGCCCACGCCTGCGGTCGAAAACGACGGCAACGCAGTCATCACCGCGAGCGGCATTTTCGGCGGCGAACCTTCCGGCCCCAGCACCGTCCTCAACGAATACCCCGAGACACTCGCCGCTTCGACCATTTCTCCGCTGCAAGCGGGACAATCGGGATTCATCGGCGGCTGGGTTTTCGGCAAGCGCGACGACGCGCAGCGCAATTTCGGCCTCGCGCCCGTGCGCTTCGCGAATATCGCGCCGACCAATCCTTCGTCCTGGATACTTTCGCAATATTCCGGCACAACGACTTTCACGCCATCCGGTTTTCTCGCGCCGGATGGTTCGACGAACGCTTCGCAGGCGTCTAACACGAGCGCCACCGGCTTCGAGACGCTTTCGTTTTATCAGCAGAATCATGCCATCGCCGTTGGCGACTACATCGTCGCCGGCGCATGGGTACGCTCAGCCACGGCCAACGGATATTCCGGCAGCTCCTTCACCGCGCTGCAAATCACCGTCGGCGGCACAGGCAACGCGCTCACGGGCGGCTGCACCGGCGATCCCGTTCTCGGCGACGGCGAATGGTCCTGGCAGAATTGCATCTACAAAGTCACTGCCGCCGCCACGAATCCCGCGCTGCTCACGTTTTTCGCGCCCTTCAACGCCACGTACACGATTCAAGCCTACGCGCCGGTGATGAACTACATTTCCGCGGGCACCATCAGCCCCAATGAAATCGCCGCGTACGCGAACGCGCTCAAAACATACGATTCGACCTGCCTCGTCGCCACCATCTGCGGCCTGCGCAACGACAATCTCGCCGCGCCTGCGTTTCAAACGCTCTCCGCGAATCCCGCGCAAAGCGGCGCCCTGCGCCTCGCCGATGGCGACGCCATCGCCTGGCGCAATCACGCCAACACCGCCGACGTAACGCTCTCGAAAAACACGAGCGATCAACTTGTCGCGCCGCCTTTTGCTTCGCCTACGTTTTTCGGACCGATCATCGATTCCTCCTCCGGCGCGAGCGGCATCACCTGGCGAAACTCCGGCTCGACCGTGTGGACCACGAACGCATCCTCGTCCGCGCTGAGCTTCACTTTCAATGCGCATCTCGGCGAAACCACGATGAAGCTCGCGCCTTTCGGCGGCCAATCGTACGCCGGGCTCGTCGATAATTACGGCATGACCGCCGGCTTCGTCGCCGTCGCGGAATCGAGCGGTACTGCTTCCTTCGACGCCGGCCTCGGCAACACATTTGAAGTCACGCTCAACGCCAGCGCGACATCCAGCACGCTCAGCAACGCGCAGCCGGGCCAGTGGCTGCACTTCATCATTTGCCAGCCGTCTTCCGGCGGCCCGTTCACTTTCGCCTGGCCGGGCAGCATGCGCGGCGCGATGACCATCGGCACGACGGCAGGGAAGTGCAGCGCGCAAAGTTTCGTTTTCGACGGCACGAGCGCCTTCGCCACGTCGCCCGGTGTCGCAAACCAGTAGTCGTTGCGACGGCCACGCTTTCTTGCATTTGTTTCGTGTGTCGTCGCTTGTCGCTCGTCACTTTTCACTCGTCACTTGTCACAGTTTTCGGAGGTTTCTCAATGCCCGTAATTTCCACCACGGCATACGACCAAGCGGAAGACGTGCTCACTCTCGCGCGCTCGCTGCTCAACGACGCCGCAGGCGCGGTTTTTTCCGACGCCGTGCTTTTTCCGTTTTTGAATTCCGCCTATCGCGCATTGCAACGCGAGCTCGCCGAAGAAGGCGTCTCCGTACTCGTCGCGCAGCAGGACCTCAATCTGCCGCTCGCGAGCGGCGTCACCGTCACGGAAATCAGCGACGTCAGCTCGCCGCAGCTTCCGACGGATCTTCTCGCGCCGCATCAGCTCTGGGAGCAGGCCGCGAATTCGAGCGACCTTTTTATTCCCATGGAAAAAATCACTAGCGGCCTGCCGAATTTTCAGCCCAGCTCGTATCTGCGCATGTGGGAATGGCGCGAGGATACCATTCAGCTCATCGGCGCGACGCAGGAGATCACGCTTCGCGTGCGCTACGAAAAATCGCTGCCCGCGCTCGTGCAGGGAACCGATCCCGTGCAGATCCGTTCGTCAATCGATCCGCTCGCGTATTCCGTCGCGGCGCTCGCGGCGCGTTCGCGCGGCGCGCAGGCGCTGGCCGCGGACATGATGGGCGCAGCGCAGATGTCCACGAATAATTTGATCGAGCGCTACGTTCGCCCCGAACAATTCAAGGGCCGCCGGCGCAAGCCTTACGGTCATCGCCGCCGCGTCGTTTATTTGTAGTCTGGAAAAATCAGGCGAGCAGGGAATCGCAGGCGTTCTGCGCGTGTGCTAATTGACGTTCAGTATCAGCGTGATCGAGCGCGTCGCGTTTTGCGCCGTCGCCAGAATCATGATCGAATACGTGCCCGGATTCGTCGCCACTGGATTCGTTATCGTGTTGCCTCCGCAACCGGATGCGGCCATTGCTGCGACCAGCGCAAATCCGAAGGCCAGCCGCGTTCGCCGCGGCCGTGCGCCGGCGCGGAGCGTCTCAACAGCGGAACGCCTCGCCACGATTCGCAGCACAAGCGCCAGCAGCGCCAAAATCGCGGCGATCAACATCATCGGCAAACGCGCCGGCGGAATTTTCCGCGGCCAGGCCGGCGGCACTTTCGTCGTCGCCGCGCCCGTGCCGAGCATCACTTTGAACGGCTGCGTCGCTCCCGGCGTCAGCGAAAGCGACGGCGGCGAAGTCTGGCACGTCAAATTCGATCCGTTCGGCAAAATCGTCGGGCATTGCAGCGTGACTGTTCCGCTGAAAACGTTGTCCGCGGTCACGGAAAGACTGTAGGTCGCGGTCGTTCCGGCAATCACGCTCTGCGTCGTGTCAATGATCGTTCCATTGATTTGGTAATCGTCGCCCGTGCCGCTCAGCGCTGCGGTTTGCGGGCTCGACGGATCCGAGTCTGCCACTTCGAGCGTCGCCGAGCGCGCCCCGGTGCCCAGCGGCATAAACGTCACGTTGACCTGGCACGTCCCGCCATTCGCCGCGACTTGCGGAATGCAGCTGGTCGTCTCGGTGAAGTCGTTGGGATTTGCGCCCGCAAAAGTGAAGCTGTTGCTGTTGAGCGCAATCGCCACGGTGGAATTATTCGTCAGCGTAAAAGCTTCCACCGGCGCCATGCCGCCCGTCGGTTCGTCGCCGTAATCCCACGACGAAGGCGTCAGAAAAATATTCGCCGGCGAAGCGGGCGCAGAGAGCTTGGGGAATTCCAGCACGCGCTGGTTGCCGCGATCCGCAACAAACACGTCGCCCTGCCGGTCAATGGCCAGCGCGGCCGGCGAACTGAAATTCGTAGCCGTCGCGACGCGCGTCAGCATCGCCGTTTTCGCGTCCACGCGCAGCAGCATATTCGCGCCTGTGTCCGCGACGAACACGTTTCCCGCACCATCCACCGCCACGCCATCCGGAGCTGCAAGAGTTGCCGATGTCGCGGCAATCGGCGAAGCGATTTGCGCAGCGTCCGATTCCGGCACGCCGCCCGTGCCCGCAAACGGAGCCACGCCGTTTGTAGCCAGGTCAATTTTGAAAATTTGATTCGACCCCGGCGACGCCACGTACAGTTCGCCGCGCGCGGAATCCGCAGCGACAACATCCGCGTCCAGGACGTGCGCCAGATAACTAAAATTGTCCGCGCCGGAATTCAACGTCACGATGCGGTTATTGCCGCGGTCCGCGACGTAAAGATTTTCGAACGCGCCGAGCGACAATCCCGCAGGCTCAAAGAGATTCAGATGGCTGGCGCTCGCCGCAGCGCCATTTTGCATCGCGCGCGGCACCACGGTCACTTTTCCGCCGACCGTATCGAGCAGCCGGATCGTATTTTGCAGCCGATTGGCCAGATACACTTGTCCTTGCGGCGTCACGGCGATGCCCGAAGGATCTTCGTTTGGCGCCGAAGCGCAATTCGAGAAGACGATCACCGTCAGATTCGCGGCTAACTTGGATTTTGAAGCGGAAGTTGTTGTTCCCGGCGAGACGCATTGCGCTGCGGGCGGCATGGCGCTCAGCGAAACGTAAAGCTCGTTCGCAGCGTCAACCGCCAGGCCGCGCACGTTGGCATACTGCGCGCCCGAAGCCACAGTCAGCGCCGCGCTGGCGCTGGATTTCTGCGCGGCCGCCTGCTGCGCCCGAACGGGACGAGAGGTTCTCGTTACCAACCAAATAAGCGTCGCAAATATGGCGAACGCCGCCAGCACACGGCGCAAATTTCCTCTCCTCGAATTCAAGATTGCTTGATGCGATTCGGCGTTACACAGAGCACAAAATCATAACACACGAGCGCCGAATCCCTCTCGCCGAATCATCCGCGCGGCCAGCCGTTCGCGCAACACGAATGCACCAGCGGCAAACGCACCAATGCGCTCTGTCCACGCGCTCCGGAGGCCGCCTTCAAGTCCTTTGCGATGACGCTCCGCGCGCGTAGGTTGCATGGATTTCACGGCCAATTTCGCGCACTTCGCTCAATTCACACGGCTTGCGCCCGTTCAACATTCTCGAAACTCACTTTGGAGGAATCTCATGGCACTGGCATTCACTTTGGTTGATTATTGGGACGACGGCAAACGCATCCACGTCGCCGGCACCATCTCCGCTTCCGGCAATTACGCGACCGGCGGCGACACGCTCGATCTCACCGAAATCGGCTCGCTCGGCATTCCCACGACGCAGCCGCCGATTCAAGGCACGGCGTGGATGGATGGCCTCGCTGGCTACGATTACGTTTTTTCTTCCGGCACAGCCATCAACAGCAATAAAGTCAAAATGTTCGAGCAGGCTGGCTCCGCGGGCGCTTTCGCCGAACTCGCCTCCGGCGCGTATCCCGCAGCCATCTCCGCCGACACCATCACGTTTTACGGCATCTTCCCCCGCCTGCGCTAGCGGAGCTCACCATCACTCGCGCTCTGCGTCAGTTCGAATTTCTGCAGGCTACCTCAGCACCTCATCAATTCCCAATGCCACGCAGTGGTTCCGTAGGGGCGGCCTTCAGGCCCGCCCATTCCCGCTTCCACGGAGGCAACCAAGTTCGCCGAACTATTGCGTGTCTCTTCCACGCACATGTGAACGAGCCGGAGAATTGATACTCTGTCGGTGCACTACACAGGCCTCGCCGCACGGGATTCATCCATATGTATGCAGCGACTCTGCTGACCTCGTCATGTCGCCGGATTCGGTGGTCGTAGAATGATCGCTGCCAAAGGCAGACTCCGAACCCACGGGATAGGTCCATCGCCGTAGCCTGTTTAAACAACACCACAAAGCGCAACAGATTACTTCCCTCGCTGGCCCCTTTGACTAGCATATGGATGTGGTCGGGCATGATGCACCACGCATGAACCAAGAAGTTTTGGGCTTGCGCGACAGTTCTGAGATGGTTCTCCACGCGCGAGGCCTTATCTCCATCGGCAAGAATTGCCTGTCTCTCGTGGCAGCAAATGGTTACGAAGAACCAGCTGGCACCAACATACTGATCTCGCGGTAGACGAATTAAGCGCCGTTCATGCATTCGCGAATACTACTACTCTGGGCTAAATAATGCCCGGCCGGGGCTGAAGCCCGGCCCTACAATGCCGTAGGGGCGGCCTTCAGGCCCGCCCGATCTCGTCTCTGTGAACACATTCGCGCAGCGTCCTTGTATGCCGCGTGAGCCGCGCTATACTTGGAATTGGCGTTGAAGGAGCCGCAATGCTCGATTCTTTCGTCAACTATTTCTGGGCGCATCCGATGGCCATCGGCGCGGCGGCCATCGCCGTCATCATCATCCTGGTTTGGATGACCGGCAGCGGTTCGCGCCAGCGCTTCATCGTCCTGAAACGCACGAAGGAAACCGAGCAGCTCACGCGCGACCTCGGACGCATCGCCGCAGCGCTCGAAAAAATCGCCAAGCAGCACGAACTCCCAACCGATTACGTAGGCCGGCCGATTCCTACGGGCTGGGAGGAGACCATTTCCGCTGGCGAGCCCGTCGAGGAGCACGCCGATTCGTCGCACGCCGCCGGTGCAGGGAATTCCAGCACGCCCAAAGCGCCCGCCGTAACGGAAACCGTCGCCGCGCCCGTTCCGGCAGCGCCAGCCAGCGCAAATTCTGGCGGCTTCCGCAATCCTCTCGGCGGCACCGCCGACATGCTCGGCAAAAAGAAGCTCGATCTCCCGAATCCGCTCTACCGCCCGAAGTAATCGTTTCTAAAGTTTTAGAGTGCTTTGCTTGTCGTCGTGTTTCGGGGAACGCCAACTCCGCAGCAACACGCTCGCAATGGCGAACGCGGCGATAAAAATCACGACGCCGGCGACAATCGCAAGCTGCGGGCGCATCTTGCGCATCTCCGGCTCGCGCCACATGTGCGCAAACTCGTAGGCCGCAAACAGAAAAACCAGCGTAAAAACCGCCGGCCGCAATCGCCGCGTCGGGCTTTGTCGCGGCGCTTTTCGCTGGTCAGGCAGCAGGGAATCGAGGCGCATTTTTCCCGCCGCGCTGGGCCGCCAGCTCGCTTTTTCATTTTTCTCGGAAGGCCGCATTCGCTCTAGGTTATCACCGCAATTCCAGGCACAAAACATGTCCATCGAATCTTTCTTCCCGATTCAGTTGACGCACTTCGGCACGTGGATGACGCTGCTCGATCCTTCCGACGTGCCTTTCGGAATGTCGCCCGACGTGCGCGACATCGAATTTTTCCCCGGCGGCGTCCGCACGCGCCCCGGCTTGCTTTCGATGTATCCGCCGCTCGGCGGCGCGCCGAACATCAACGGCCTGAAAACCTACATCACCACGGATCTCGTGCAGCGCCTGCTGGTGCTCGATTCGCTCGGAAATTTCTGGAAGGAAACTTCGCCGGGCGTGCTCTCCATCGTCAGCAGCGTCGTCGCGCCCGGCCTTTTTCTCGCCAGCACGAATTATTTTGGCCGCGAATACATGGCCTTTTCCAGCGGCACGCTTGGCCAGGACATTCCGCGCCAGTATGACGACACGTATTTCGATCGCGTCAGCCAGATCGGCCCCGCCGAAGGCCCCGCCGTCGCCGACGCCACAACTTCCGGCAGCATTTCCCCCGGCGTACATCAATGCGCCGTGATTTTCGTGACGCGCCAGGGCTATTGGACCATGCCTTCGCCGCCCGTTTCGTGGACGGCCGCTGGCGGTTTCAAAGCCAACATTACGAACATTCCCACCGGCCCATCGAACGTCGTTCAGCGCTTGCTCGCTTTCACTGGCGCAGGCGGCGCAACCTTTTATCAGATTCCGTCCTCGATGACCATCAACGACAACGTCACCACGTCGCTTGAAGTCGACTTCACCGATGGCATTCTTCTCTCGGGCGTCAGCATGCAGGATCTTTTCGCCAACGTCGAGCTACCCGATCAGCTCGGCGTCGCCGCGTATTCCGAACGCCTCTTCTGGTGGGGCGAGCGCGCCAAAATGCCCAACTGGCGCAATCTTTCTTTCGATGGCGGCTGGGACGCTTCCAGCAACGGCCGTCCGCTTGGCTGGACGCTCGGCCCAACGTTCAGCGCCGGCGGATCGCGCGAATCGAGCAACGTCGTCTGGGGCGACGCCTATCGCATCACCGCCGATGGCGCCACCATCGAGCGCGGCAATATTCAGCAAACCGCGCTCACCGACGTGAATGGCAATCCGCTACTGAAAACGAATACCGATTATTCCGTTCGTGCGCGCGTGGCCCGCTCCGCGAATCTCACGCAGGGAACTTTCCGCATCAATTGTTACAGCTTATCGCACGGATTTTTCGGCAGCGGCCTCGCCGTCACCGCGCAGCAAGCCACCACCGGCTACCAGGAATTCATCGCCGAGCTGATGCCGCCAGAAACTTCGCTTCCCAGCGATCTCGTGCTTCAGGTTTATGCCGATGGCACCCCTTCGCCGAGCGGCGAATCATTTCTCGTCGACAACATCGAAATCTTCCCGACCAACGCCGCGCAAAGCCCTTCCATCGTGCGCGCCTCGCGCAACTCCGACCCCGAAGCCTACGATGGCGTGCAAGGCCTCATCGAAATCGCCGTGAACAACGGCCAGGCCGTTCGCTCCGCCTTCGTCATCCGCAACAATTTGTATTTCGTCAAGGAGCGCAGCCTCTACGTCACCGCCGACAACGGCGCCACCGAGCCTGCTTTCTGGGACGTCGAGGAAGTTTCCAACTCCGTCGGCACGCCTTCCGTGCACGGCGTCGGCATCGGCGAAGATTGGGTCGTTATCGCTTCGCGCGCCGGCCTCTATCTTTTCACTGGCGGCGAGCCGCAAAAATTGTCGCAGGAAATTCAGCCCACCTGGGACGCCATCAACTGGCAATACGGCAGCTCGCTCTGGGTCACTGTCGATACGCAGCACAAACGCATCTACGTCGGCGTGCCCATGGGCAGCGCGACCACGCCCAACGAAATTCTCGTGCTCGATTACGTCGAAGGTTTTCAGGACCCGCTGTGGATGGCCGTTTCGTCGCCGCCCAACGCGCGCAAATGGGCGCCGTGGTTCATCGCCGCGAATTGCGCCAGCCTCATCGAGCGCCCCAACGGCACCGCCGCGCTTTTTCTCGGCAACAACATCGCCAACGGAAAAATCTATCAGCTCACCGAAGGCCAATTCTCCGACGACGGCGCAGCCATCAATTCCCATTACACGACCGCGTTTCTTTCGCGCACCGGCGCCACCGGCCGCGATCTTTTCGGCTATTTGACGGCCTTCGCGCAAGGCTCCGGCACACTCAACATCAACGCCTTCACGCCCGGCAACGCGACCGAAACGCTTCTCGGCTCGCTCGCGCTCAGTTATCCTGCGCCGCAGGATCTCGAGATCATCTCCAATCTCAACGCCGAGCGCGTCGCCTACCAGTTCGCCACCAACGCCGCAGGCTCCTGGTTTTCGCTGACGAAATGCGTCCCCTGGGCCAAGCCCTCACCCTTCTCCTTCGTCCGCGGCCACAATTAGGGCCGGCCGAAAGCGCTTAAAACATGAGCCTTACACGGATCTATTGCCAGAGTGGATACAAAAACAGCCAAAACTGGACACAAATGGCAAAAAGTGGGCGCAAGTTGCCGATAGTGGTGTATAATCCTTCTAGAATTCAATGCTGCGGAGGGTGGCTATGAAACTGATGAACGATGTAATGACCGGTGGCCAGTAGCAACTGAAATCCTGCCTACTTTCTTCACAAGGGTTTACCTTAATTCCTTTACGCCTTTTTGGGCTTCCAGCACAGTTGATACGCAAGAGTCAAAATTGGATTCTTAACCGTTAGCCCTAGCGCAAGCTTGCCATCGGCGTTGAACGTGCGGCTCACTGCACCTTCCTTGTGCATCCGTTCTTCCTCTTCGTGATGCCTTGTCTCGCTCATTCCATACGTCGTGCGGTTCCAAACGTCTTCGCGTGAGATGTCATAATTTTTCGGAAATTCGACGTATAACTCCAGAAGTTCGGTCGGCTCGTAAACCCAGTGGCCCACATACTCCTCTTCGGAGTCTTTTCCGTAGGCCATTTTGAAATTGCCGTCAATTTCCTCGGTAATCAGCAGAGTGACGGCCTGACCCTTGGGAATCGCATCTTTGAAGCGGATGTGAAACCGTGTCTCCGGCCCGGATTGCTGGCAAGTGGTCTCCGGTTGCCGGTCCGCGGGCAGGCCGAGCGCCTCGATCTTTGGCTGCTTGCGGCCGGTCGCCGTGTACGACCGCAATTTTCGCACCAGGTGTTTAACTTCCAGGCCCAGCACGACAAACGTCTCTTCCTGGCGAACTCGGCTGTCGCCCTTTTCGTTGAGAATGTAACAAAATCGTTTGACGGACGTCACTCTCATGCCCACGGCGGCGGCAAGCTGGTCGCGGTAATTCGACTTCAGCACCAGCGCCTGTTTGTCGTGTTCGAGTCGTTTGATCTGCGCCGCCATCCCGTCTCGCGCGGCAGCAGCATCTCTCTGCCGTCGCATGAGCACTTCAGGCGCGCGGAACGCATAAAGGAACAGGTACACCGCGGCCATCAACGAGAGCATGAAGAGAATTCGAAACTCTGCGTGTCCCGATAGCGGTTCGGCAAGGATTCGCGCGCGCAGGTTGTCATCCGAAACCAGCAAGCCAACGACAAATTTCAAAAAACTCACGTAAATTGTCGAAAATGCCGCCACCACATCCGCGACGATCACCACAAGCCCGACAATCGTGAAATACGCGAAATCATCGCCCTTCAGGCGAAAGATGCTCTTATTGATTTCGCAGAATTGGTTCCACCATGCGCGCAGCATTCGTTGACACCATCCGACCTGAAGGCTTCCCGTTCAGCCTCAACTCACGGACGCAAAATGCGTTAGAGTTTCGTAATTACACGGGAAGACAGCGTGGACTGTCAAGCCAATTCTGGGTCGCCGCATGTGGCGGCAGATTCATTCATGCAATCGGCGCGCTGACGCGCTGCCACAGCGTGTGCGCAACCAGCAGCAAGCCGCCGATCGAGCCGCTCAGATAATTCGACGCGTGCGCCCACACATCGGCCATGAAAACGCCTTGCCGGTCGAACGGCAGCATCGCGGCCCATGCTTGCATCGCCGTGATGCGGCCTGTTTCCGTGAGCCACCATCCCGCGAATCCCGCGAGCGCAGCGACCGCGGCCATCGCGAAAAGCAGCCACGCAATAGGCCGCAGAAAATCTCGCCATGTGAATTTGTGGAGTGAGCCGGCGCGCGCCGCAATCGCCAGCGCGATTCCGATTGCCAGCCCGGCCCACCACGATGTCGCGACGCCCCAGCCAAGCGCGACTATCGTCGCCGAGCTTGAGTGCAGCAGCGGCAAATGCGCGTGCGCCACGGTGAAATACTCCGCGCAAACGCGAATCGTCACTTCGTCGTGAACAATTCCGTAGCCCATCGCCGCCGCGACCGATACCAGAACAATTTTCAGCGACTCCGCGCCGAGGATGCCGCCGGATTTGTCTTTCGTTAGTGGCAAGAAATGATCCGCGCGCGCATCTTATCAAATTCACGAACCTAGACGGGTCTAAGACAACGATCGAATCATGCCGCTGAATATTCCCCAAATCGAAGCGCTCAAAAAAATCAGCACGCATCTCTATGAGGCGATGAACCGCATCGTCTCCGGCGTGAACAATCTGAAGCTCTCGATGGATACCGACGTCACCGACGGCACGGATTTCGCGCGCGTCTCCGCCGCTGCGCTCACGTCCAACGACGTCGATCCCACCAGGCCCGGCGTGCTCATGAAAGGCTCCGTCCCGCCGACGTGGAACGGCTCGTTCACCTACGCCAGCACCACTTCGAGCATCACCTGGTCGTGGTCCGGCCTCGTGATTTATCGCGCCGACGGCACAACAACAGCCGTCGCAAACGGCTCGCTCGCTATTGCGAGTCTCTCGCCCGGCACCACGTATTATTTTTATCCGTATTGGGACGACACGCTTCTCGCGCTCGCCTGGGTCGCGGGCGGAGCAGGTTGGCCCGCCGCGGCGGGGAATCCGCCGAACGCGTTTACCTCAAAAACCATCGCCGCTGCGCAACAACAATCATTGCAGGGCCGCATTCCGCTTTCCGCGGGCGCGATGATCGCCGCGACCACGACATCCGGCACAGGCGGCGGCTCCGGAGGCGGCTCCGGTTCATGCGTTCGCGCGGGAATGATGGTTCTCTCGCGCGACCGTGACACCATCGCCATCGAAAACGTGCGCGTCGGCGAGCATATTCTCGGCCACGATGGGTTCTTGAACGAAAGGTGGACGCGCGTCGTGCGTCACGAAGTTCATCCCGCCGACGCGTTTGTCCGCCTCACATTTTCAAACGAGGATTCGCTCGACGTGACGCCGCATCACGTCTTCACGCTTGCCGATGGCGCGCCTGTCCGCGCCGAGCGCCTTTGCCTCGGCGATATTTTGGTTGGCCGGTTGGGAAGATTGACGCTGAAGAAAATCGAACTCGTCGCCGAAGAAGGTGCCAAGGTCATCGTCGCGTGCGAGCCTTCGCACGAATTTTTCGCCGGCCGCGCCGCCGCGTCAGTGCTGACGCACAACTACAATTTCAGTTCGTGATCAATGCGATAGGGAATCCGCCAATAAAAAAACAAACTCGCCGTTATCGCGAAGAGCCCGCCTTTTTCGCCGGCGGCTTCAGAAACGTTCCTTCGTCCAGTTCCTGGAACGCCTCGCGGAGCTGCTGCTGCGTGTTCATCACGATCGGGCCATACCACGCTACGGGTTCTTCGATTGGCTTTCCGGAGACCAGCAAAAATCGCACGCCGTCTTCGCCCGCGCGAATTTCCACTTCATCGCCGCGGTCAAACAAAATGAGCGAGCGGTTTTCCGCTTGCGTCGGAGGTTTCGTCTCCAGCCACCCGACAGGCTCTGTGGGCACTTCGAGCGGCCGCGAAGCATTGCAGAATTTTCCGTTTCCGGCAAACACGTAGGCGAAGGCATGCCGCGTCGTCTCCACCGGCAGCGTTTTGTGCCGGCCGGGAGGCACAGATACATCCAGATAAATCGGATCGGCTGCGACGCCTTCGACGGGACCTTTCATGCCCCAGAAATTTCCGCATACGACGCGAACGTGCGTGCCGTCGTCGTCCTTCAGCTCGGGAATCTCCGCCGCTTTGACTTCCTGATAGCGTGGCGTCGTCATTTTCAGCGCCGATGGAAGATTGCCCCATAGCTGAAATCCGTGCATGCGGCCCGCGTGATCTCCCTTGGGCATCTCCTGATGGATGATTCCGCTGCCCGCGGTCATCCACTGCACATCGCCCGCGCCGATCGCGCCGCGATTGCCCATGCTGTCGCCGTGTTCGACGGTTCCGGCAAGCACATACGTGATCGTTTCGATGCCGCGATGCGGATGCCACGGAAAACCCGCGAGGTAATCTTCCGGCACGTCGTTGCGAAAATCGTCGAGCAGCAGAAACGGGTCAAAATCCTTGGTATTGCCGAAGCCGAACGCGCGCCGCAGATGCACACCGGCTCCTTCGAGCGTCGGTTTGGATTGAATGATGCGCTTTACAGGTCGGAGCGACATGAGGCCCTCCTCTCGCAGCTTACATCGCATCGCCCGCCATCGCAAATGAGGGAAGGGAACTCTCGGCTTCCGTTCAGCCCGCGGCGGGCGGCGCCGAAATCAATTTGATAGTTCGAGATCTTTTCGACTGCGTGGAATTTACTCGCAATAAATGCGAACTCGCTTGCCGCTCTCGCTCTCGATTTCCACATTCATTTCATCGAGTTTTCGCTGGAAATCCTGATCGTTCATGCGATCCAGGGAGCCGAAGTCGATTCCGTGCTCGCGCAGCTTTTCCGAGACGCGCTCCGGCAGAATCGCCATCCAGTGGCGTCCGCCGCGCACAAAAGAAAGCGGCACGCGAATGCTCGTGCCTTCGCGCCCGGGCCGCTCGACTTGAATGCGAAGAAACCGCGGCTTCTTCGCGTCCGTTGCATTTGCTTGCGTGCCGTATGCGACCGAACTCGCCACTGCGTTCGCCGCCGACGCGGGCGTTCCGGTTGCCGGAGCCGCGCCAGAAATCTTATCGAGCAATCGCGCCGCGTCGTCAGAGGTGATTTTTCCTTCGGCCAGCATTTCCAGAATTTTCTTTCGCTCTTCGCTCATCGTCGCTCCTTTTCGAAATTCGTTTTCGTAAATTTGCGTCAGCTCCTAACTCAATCGTTCGAGCGCCTCGTCCACGGTCAATTCGCCGCGCGCGAGCTGCTCCAGCACATACAAATTCGGCGACGGCGCCTCGAAGCTTTTGTCCAGCGCCGCGCCGATGGCGTTCAGCCGGTTCTTCACCGTGGGATAGCTGATGTTAAAGAGGCTTTCCATCTTCTTGAGCGACCCGTGATGCCGCACAAATGCGATCACGAACGCCTGGTCTTCCAGCGGCAGCTTGCCCAGCGCCGAGACATCGAATTCGCCCTCCATGGCCATCTTGCACCTAGGGCAAACCATCTTCGCGACTGTCAGTGACTGCTTGCAGTCAGGGCAAATTGACTTTGAAATATCCATTCGCAGCTCCGTTTTTGCAACTAAACTATCCAAGAAAATTAATATTGTCAATCTGAACATGAATAATATTAATCTATTCGGTCAGATTCGTCGAAATCCTTTATTTTCATTTGCTTAGAGTGAAACCATGACTGGAAGGCGCTATTACCTGACAACCTTGGCAGCTTGGCAGCGCCACGCCCCGCGCTGTGCCGAGTCGCATTTCGTCGTGGCAGATAGCTCGGCGGCCGAAGAGGGGAAGGGCATGCCAATCCTCGCGCTCATCACGGCCGACGAAGCCGCGCACATCGCGCTCGAAAACGACGCGGAATTCGAAGTGTTGCCGCATCCGCTCGCGCGCACGCCTGTCTCCGAGCGCGTCGCTTCCGCGCTCGCGCAATTCGGCGTCGCTTCGGGAGACGACACATTCACCCTCGCCGAAAAACTCGCGCGCGTGAATCCGCTCCTGCGTCATCGCGTGTTTTGACAATCCGGCTAGGATTGTCATCCTGAGCAGAGCGTTTTCTGCGATGCGAAGGACCTCGCCGTGGCCATTGCCCTATCTTGTTTTATTTTGGTTCACGACTTGCAATTGCAGCGTCGCGTTTTCGTGCCTGATTTTTTTCGTCACTTGCCCGCCCTGAGCGCAGCCGAAGGGTCACTCGTCACTGCCTTTCCATGATTCGCGAATACACTGACGCCGATCTCGACGCGCTCCTCGCCATGCATCGTGCGCAAGGATTCGATTACGCCTTTCCGGATCTGCGCGACCCGATCTTCGTCAGCAAACTCGTTCTCGAAGATGAATCCGGCCGCGCGGTGATGGCATCTCTCGCGCGGCTGACGTGCGAGATGTATCTGCTTGTCGATCCGAAAGCGGGCGCTCCGCGAGATCGTTATGCGCGTCTGCTCGAGCTGCATCGCGCAGGCGCACACGACTTGCGCGCTCGCGGCCTCGATGATGCCCACGCCTGGCTGCCGCCGCGCATCGCGGAACGCTTTGGCCGCCGCCTCGAATCGTTCGGCTGGGTCCGCGACGACCGCTGGACGCCCTACTGCAAGCGCCTGCGCTGATTTGTCGCCATTGTTTTTGCTCATCACTCATCACTCGTCACTTGCCACTTGCTTTGAATCGGCAAGCCGATTCCAAAGCTCGGCCGATATGAATTTTCGCGAAAGGAATGAATCATGTCCAGAGGTGCACAGCAGCAAGTCCAGCAAGAATCGCAACAGCAGCTTGGCGCGCAGGACCAGCTCATCTCGCAGGCCAATCAGGAAGGCCAGCAGGAGCTCGGCGTCCTCACGCCAGAAATCGAAAATCTTCTGAACGGTCCCGGCTACACGCCTGCGCAGCAATCCGCCATCGAGCAGCAGGGCATGGGCGCGGCGCGCACGGCCTACGACGCCCTGCAGGAATCCGCCGCGAATCGCGTCGCACGCACGAACAACACCGCCGGCTACAACGCGCTCGAATCCGAGCTCGGCCAGCAGGAGGCGCAATCGCTCGCCAATCAGGCGCAGTCCGACCAAATCGCTTTCGCCAACGAGCAAATCAATCAGCAAATGGCCGGCCTCAACGCGCTCGAAAACACCTACAACATCAATACGAATCTGCTGGGCCGCGCGATGGGCGTGCCCGCGCAGTTGCTCAATGTGCAGGAGCAGGCGTCAAAAGGTCCCGGCGTAAGCACATTGCTCGGCGATGTCGGCCTCGGTCTCGGCGCTCTTTTCGGCTAGCGCGCGATTGCTGGCGATTTCATCCGAAATGCTCCTATCATGCTCGCAAAACTCTGGAATCCCACGACCATCGCGGTCCTCGGCGCGACGGCGGTGCAGCTCGTCCTGTTTCTGCGCTGGATTTACCGCCGCATCCGCGACGACGAAATCATGCGCGTTTTCGTCGCGGACATGGCCACAAACCATCTGCCGCACATTTACGATCTGCTTTCGCGCCTCTGCGACCAGCAAAGAATCGAGCGCCCGCCCTCGCCTTCGATCCGCTGGATCGACTGGAACGATCGCACGCACTGAGGAAGCGGCGTGATCGCATCGCGGCCAATCGCATTCAATATGCACGCATCGCCGTATAATCCATCCGTTACGTTATCCTTCGCGTAAGGACACGACACATGAAACAACTATTGCGGATTCTCGCTCTATTGATATTCGCCGCTTCGCCCGCGCTCGCTCAGGGCGTGCATTACAACGACGTCGCGCGCACGGCCGATAATCGCCCGCTTTCGAATGGCGCCGTCGCCGTTTGCGTCGCGAATCCCACGAGCCCGGGCAACGTCGGCGAGCCTTGCGCGCCGCTTGCGGCTATCTACGCCGACCCCGCGCTCTCCGCGCCCGCGGCCAATCCGATTCTCGCCGACACGAATGGCAACTTCAGTTTCTGGGCCGCGCCCGGCACGTATTTCATCGAATTCTATTCGCCCGGCAAAGCAATCGTCCCATTCACGGAGACGATCACGCTCGGCTGCGTCCCAAATTCCAGCGCGGCGGGCTGCGGCTCCGGCATCACGCGCGACGTCCGCGCTTATGGCGCGCTCTGTAACGACACGAACGACGACACCGCAGCGATTCAGGCTGCGGTGAATTCGCTGCCAACAAGCGGCGCGGCCATCGGCGGCATCGTCAGTTTTCCGGGCGTGTGCATGACGACCTCCGCCATCAACGTCACCACGCCAAACGTGACCTTCGAAGGCATCGGCCATTTTCAGTTCATCACGCAAAACGCGCCGCCGAGCTACATCGATTTTCAGGGTGCGACGCCGCAGAACGCGCTCAACATCAGCGCGCAAGGCTTCGCGATGAGCAACATGGGCGTGAAGTATCCCACGACCATCGGCGGACCGCTCGCCGCGCCTCTTGCCCCTGCGCTTACAACGGTCAGCGGCTCCGGCTGTCCGGCGGAAGCGTATTACGTCGAAGCGACCTACGTGAGCGCGCAGGGTCAAACGAACGTTTCGCCCGAAGCGACAATCACGACGGCGAGCGGCCAGTGCTTCAAAGTGACTGCGCCGGCGAGCGAAACCGGCGCGACCGGCTGGAACGTTTTCGTTTCCTCGAACCCCAACAACGAAACGCTGCAAGTTTCTTCGCCTCTGGCCATCGGCACAAGCTGGACCTTCGCAGGCACGCTCGCCAACCTCGGCTTTCGTCCCGCGGTAAACACAACCGCCTACGCCGCGATCTACGATCCCAATGGCGCGCAGCTCGATGGCGTGAAAATTTTCACGAACGACGCAGCGACCGCGGGCACAGCATCCACGGCCAACGGCTACACGAGCTTCGGCTGCTGCGGCAAGCTCGAAAACGTTTACATCGCTGGCTTCGGCATCGGCGTTTTCGGCTCCGGCTCGAACAACGATTTTTCGATCAAAGACAGCTACATCCAGTCCGACTACGTTGGCGCACTCATCGTCAACGGCGCGGACATCAACATCGAAGACGACGATTTCGAGGGCAACGTCGTCGGCAACCTGAAGATGCTCTATGGTTCGCCCTATCAGATCACCGGCAATTATTTCGAGCAGCAGGGCAGCAATCCGCCGTCGTACAACGTGCAGCTCGGCGACAATTCGATTCCGCCGCAGGGCTTCACGCCCACGCCCGGAGCCATCAACCTCAGCAACAATTTCATGCAGTGCAACCTCACCGCCTATCCGCCTTCGCCGATCGTCGTCGATACGTCGCAGGTGCTGGACATCGAGCGCAATTCGTTTTCGCAGTGCGGCCACGAGAACATCGTCGACGATTTGTCCACCGGCGCGTCCGCGCACATCAACATGCTCGGCAACATTTCCGACGCACAGCCGCTCGCGTGGCTCACGCACACGACGGGGCTCATCGAGAGCGACGTCGAATCCATTGGCACAGCCGAAAATCCCGGCACGCCGTATTTTTACGGCCTGGGCATCGATTCGCAGAGCGGCGCGAGCCAGTTGAATTTCAATGAAGCAGGCGCTCCAGCATGGCAGGCCAACGCGACGACATCGGCATTTTCGCTCGCGAATAATGGCGCGAGCGCGTTTGTAGCCGCGCCCTTCGGCGCCGGGACTCATCCCGACATGCTCAGCACATATGCGGCGAGCGCTGCCGAAGTGATCGTCACGCAATCCGGAAATTCCGCCACGTTCGACGCCAGCCTCGGCAACACGTTCGAGCTGATTATGAACGCGAACGTGACCTCCGTGACGCTCGAAAACATGCAGCCCGGCCAGTGGCTCGATTTCATCATTTGCCAGGGCGGCGGCGGGCCGTGGACGTTCGCGTGGCCGTCGAATGTTTTCGGCGGCGGCGCGGTCGGAACAACGTCCGGCGATTGCAGCACGCAAACGTTCTACGTCAGCGGCACAAGCTCATCGAACGCAAACGCCTGGGCCGCCGGGCCGATGCTCGCCAATCTGACCAGCGGCTCGAGCGGTCCGTCGCTGCTCGGAGTTTCCGGCACAGTTCCGTATTTCACCGGCTCGTGGACAAACGGAAATTGTCTCGCGGCTGGCGGCTCGCCGGGACTTATCACCGTCACGTCGAGCGCCTGCGGATCCGGCAGCGGTGGCGGCGGTTCTCCCGGCGGCGGCAGCAGCGCCGTGCAATTCAATAACGGCGGCGCATTCGGCGGCGACGCGACAAACTTTTTTTATACGACGAGCACTCACGCTCTGACGCTCACCGGCCCTCTCACCGCGTCGTCGCTCACGCTGACGAGCCAGAATAGCCTTACGCTCGGCTCCGGCTCGCAAACGAATCCATCGTATGTTTTTGTGCAAAGCGGCAGCGGCGGCAGCAACACGAATCCCGGCTACTTCGAAGCCGCAGGCTCGCCGGCGAACGCGTTCAATTCGTTTTTGTATCCGTGCCAGCAAGCGGGGAACTGGTGCGCATCTTCCACCACTCCGAGCGCCGATTCCAATCGCACGCTCGCCGCGCACGGCGCCGTAAATGCACAGGCCGGAACTTCCTACACGATTCAGACAACCGATGAGGACGGCCTCACGACGTTCAACAATTCTTCCGCGGTCGCCGTGTCGCTTCCGTGCCCGAACGGCGCGAGTTTCGCAAACGGCTGGCGCGAAATGCTGAAAATGACCGGCGCAGGCACGCCGACAATCACCACTTCCGGCTGCAACATCAACGGCGCGACCACATTCGCGATTCCCACTGCGGGCGTTTGGCTTGTCAGCGACGGCGCAAATTACTGGACGGTGCAATAGTGAATCTCTTTCGCTGCATGCAACGGCGCTCGATCGCATGCTTCGTCGCGTGCGCTTGTTTTTCTGCGTTTTCTTTCGCAGCCCTGCCTCTTTTCGCGCAGGCTGGCGGCGCAACTTCTCTGCCTCCAAACCCCGATCAGTTGGTGGCGAATCAGCTCGGCGCGAACTGGAATTTCTCCGCGGGCAATTTTACGGGCTACGCCTATGAAGCAGGCTGCGCCTCGGTTCAATCGAGCGTCGTTTATCCCGGCGACACCTACGCGATGAAACTCGCCGGCTGCGCGCCGAATTTGCGTGTCTTCGACGCCGGCTTCGCGCTGCACAATCACGAAGCATGGCTCGTGCGCTGGGAGATCAACATTCCCGCAGGCTCCGTTGCCAGCGGCCTCAGCGTCTCCACGTTCGACAACAATCACGGCGATGGCGCCGGTCCGGGATCTATCGCGCGCGATCAGCAAACCGTCAGCGGCCCCACCGGCGGAAATTCCGGCTGGGTGCAAAACTTCGTCGAGTTCTATCCGAATATCACCGAGCATGGCTCCGATACGAATCTCGACGAACGCTTCACGCTCGAAACTCCTGCGTGGGTTGCGAACGCGTCGTATGCTCTCGGCGCGGAAATCGTGGACGCCAGCGGCAACGTCGAGCAAGTGACCTCGGCAGGCACGAGCGGCGCTTCCGCTCCATCGTGGAACGCGACCACCGGCGGCACAACGACCGATGGCACAGTCACATGGACGAACCAGCAGCAGAACGTCGTCTATGTCACGCGCATCGAAATCGACGACGAATGGTTTCCGCTGCGCTCGTTTCTGCTCTATCCCAACTATCGCGGCTATTTGTGGAACGATCTCGTTCCGCCGAAGCGCTTCACGCAAATTCAACCGATAAGTGCCGGAAGCCCGTTCTGGAATATGCAGGGAACTGGCGCAACGCCCGTCGCCGGCGAAATCATGGGCGTCACCACAATCGATCCGCCGCCCGGCGACGTGCTTTCGCAACTCACACTGAAAATTGTGCTGGCCACCAGCGCGAATTGCGCGACTGGCGTTCTCGCCACGGACACATTCGCCTCGCCGCAATCCGTCCAGCCGTGGCAATTCACGCCGTCGCAGTATGGTTCTCTGGCGGTCGGCCAGCAATTCTGGATTTGTCCGTCGCTCTATCTCACAAGCGGTCTTTCGCTCATTGATAACGACGTCGTATGGGCCGGCTTCTACGAAAATTCCGCATTTCGCGCCACGCTCGAAAATTGGTACGACCCCAATAGCGTCTGGATGCACCATCAATCGCCAACATTTCTCCTCGGCACATACGATCGCTGGAGCGCGACGTTTCGCGCGAACACCACCGTCGGCCAGACCACCGACGCGGATTACATCCAGGGCATCGGCTCGCTTGGTCCCGTGAATGCCGCGCCGCAAGCGATCAACGCGCCTTCCGGTGGAACTCGCCAGAACGGCTCGTTCATCACCGATTACTGCTCGCAAGGTTTTTCCGGCGTCCTCGGCTCGTTCTCCACTTTTTCCGGCATCAATCCGTCGCTCGTGCCGCCGAACGACACGCTCACGCCATATCTGAAAGTCTATTCGGAATTTTGCTCGCCGATGACGCACTGGCAGATTCTCAACAACTGGACAAGCTGCCTCGTCGGCGAAGCTGCATCGCCTTGCACCACGCCGCCGACTTTCGCGCCAACGGTCACCGCGTCCGCAGGCGGCACAATCTCCGCGAATTATCTTTTTCTCGAAGCCGTCGCTTTTGCGAATCCGAATCCAGCAGGGAATTCGCCAACGCGGCTGCCGGAAAATACGCTTCCGTCCTCGCCGCTCACGGTGAATTTATCTTCGTCCTCGTGCGCGGGCACAAATTGTAGCGTCACTTTCATCATGCCCGCCTGTCCGACGGCGCGCTGGGAAGGCTGGAACATCTACGCCGCCACCAGCTCGACTTCGACTCCGCCCGCGAACAGTTCGTTCGCGATTCAGTATCCGCTCGGCGTCAGCGGAATGCTCGGCTCCGGCGGCGACATTCCTTGCAGTGTAAGCGTCACGCTCTCGAACGTTCAATCCGGCGCGCCTCCGCCCACGGCCGACACGACCTATCAATTCCGCCCCGTCGGCGGCTCCGGCACCGACCCGACGATGTGGGGACAGCTTTTCAATCTGATGACCGCCGAATATCCGCAATCCGCCGGTGGCATGTATATGTGCGATGAATGCGGCTTCTATTCCTATGGCTCGCTCTGGGAGCAGCAGCAAACGCTCCTCGCCGACAATCTCAATCTTCCCACCGCGTGCGTCTTCATCGGCCCCGAGCAGGTTTTGCTCGGCCGCTACATCTGCGATCTCACTGGCTACGACCCCTACGGCTACAACGCTGCTCCGAGCCCCGAGGAATACGCTACGGGAGAATCCGCAACGCAAAATTGCAATATGTACGGCCAGAATAGCGCCGCTGCATCCCAGCCGCGTTGTTTTCCCAGCCGCGTGGACGTTTGGGCCGACGACGAAGGCCGCCAAACATTCGGCGCGCGCCCGTCGTGGATGGTCGTGCAACAATTCGGCAGCGGAAATTACGACGGATTTCCTTATGCCGAAATGAAAAAGCAAATGTGGAAAGCCATCATCGGCGTGCAGGTCTATGGCTCGCTCGGCGCGGATGCGATGACTTGGGGTTGGGTCGATTCGAGCGGGCTTGAGTCGTCCGTTTTCGCTTCGCAGGGCGGCAATCCGCTCAACAACAATATCCAGGCGTGGTTCGATTCGAAGCGCGCCACAAACGAAATCCGCGCGCTCGCGCCCGTGCTGCTCACGCCCGTGGTGGATTCGCCGGTTCTGGGCCTCGGCGGGATTGTCTCCGCAGTTTCGTCGAGCGTTTCCGCAGCCACGGCGTGCAACGTCACAAGCGCCTACACGCCGTATTTTTATACGCAATCCTCGCTCTGGCCCGCCGCGCCCGCGAATTTTGTGACGCACTCCTACGCGCTTTCCGGTACCGGCGAAACCGATCAATACATCTTCGCCACGAATCTTTGCAGCGCCGCGTCGCCGTTCACCGAGACATTCACGCTCGCGAATCCGCCAGCGGGTGCAACGAGCGTCGAAGTCCTCGGCGAAGGCCGTTCGCTGCCCATCACGGGCAATCAATTTTCCGACACCTGGCAGCAGACCGACGTGCACATCTACGTCATCCGCGCCCCGCGCGCCATGACGGTTCACTAATCGTGTGTTGCTTGAGAGTGCAGGGAAGCTTGCTAGACGCGGCCCCAGAGAAGCGTTCGGCCGCCTCCGATATATTTCACTTCTAAATTTACAGGGCAGATAGAGCGAATCTGCGCCAGAGGCAGGCGGATTCCAAGCCACTCCTTCTTATAGAGATCTGGCGGCTGAAGATGCAGTTTGCTTTTTACGAAGCCCTTAAGTCTGAGAAGTGGCAAAAGCGACCATGTCCAATGGCGCTCGCAAATCGTGAATGCAATGATGCCTCCCGGCTTCGTCACGCGATGCATCGCTTGCAAGTAAGACTCGAAATCCTTCAACGTCGGCAAATGCTGAAACACGCAATAGGCAAGCGCCAAATCAACGCTCGCATTCGGGACCGGGGAAAGCGAAGTTCCTTCCGCGAGATTCAGTTTTACGTTCGATGGAACGTTTTGCCGCGCAAGCTCCAGCATCTGCTCGGAAATATCAAACGAAAAAACTTCTTTGACCTCTGGAGCAATGGCCCGCGTCAGCCGGCCGATGCCGCATCCGATTTCGACTACCGCATCAGAAGGTGAAGGAAAGTAGTGAATCGTGGTTTTGATTTCTTGCCAGATATTTTCCCCGGAGCGCCAGAATTCCTTCAGATCTCGGCCTTCGTAAGGGCCATAGGAAGAGATGTACCAGTAGGGATTTTGCTGCGCCTTCTGATCCCAGAACTTGCGAGAGGAGTCAAGGTTCGTGGGCATGACGGCTCATTTTACTCCCCGGATAAGCACAATACCAACCAACATAGCGCGCATATAGCCGCCGCGCCGTTGCTAGCCCGTCATTTTTATTTCCTCGGCACTAGGCGCGCAATTCTGCGCACTTGAGCGGCTCTCGTAGAAAAGGAAATTCATGCCCGCACAAATTTCCAGCAAATGGTTTTCCGCTGAACTCTGGCTCAAAGGCATCGCCGCCGCGGCCATTTCCGGCGCCGCAAACGGCATTGTCACCGGCTTCGCTGCCATCGGCATTGACCCGCATCATTTCAATCTCGCTGCGGGCATTCACGACACGCTCAAAATCGGCGGTGTTTCCGCGCTCTTGAGCGCCATTCTCGGCGTCGCGCTCTATCTTCGCCAATCGCCGCTGCCGCGCGAATGGGACGCCGCTCCGTCCGATTGTTTTGCGCGCGATGCCGATTCTTCAGCCGATGCGCGTGCGGAAAATAATCGCGATTCTCGCGATGAACATCCCAACGACCGCGATCACATCCGCGACGCACGCGATCCGCATTCAGCAGGGAACTGACGCCTCGCGCGAAAGAAAGCCGGGAAGGGAATTGCTGTGTCGGCCACGCAAAATCAAAACGCAATCGCGCGCGATGATCTCATCGCTTTGGCTCGCGCCATCGCCACCGCGCACGGCCTCTTCGCTCACATCGTCTGCGGCCAGATCGAGCGCGAAAGCTCTTGGCAGCCGTGGACCATTCGCTACGAGGACGCTTTTTTCACGCGCTACATCGCGCCCATGCTCGCTTCCGGCGCGCTGCATGATTCGACCGAGGCTCGCGCTCGCGCGTTCTCCTGGGGACTCGGCCAGGTGATGGGCGAACTCGCGCGCGAACTCGGCTATCGCGGCCGTCTCGCCGCGCTGTGCGATCCCGCGACGGGCATCGAATGGCAATGCCGCGCGCTCAGCGAAAAGCTGCGCCTGCAGCACGGCAATCTGCCCGACGCGCTCCAGGCCTATAACGGCGGCGCGAATCCTTCCTACGCCAGCGAGGTTCTCGCGTGCGCCGAGAAATACAAAACCGCGTCGTGACGCGCCCATAAAATCCTGCGCGATCGCCGGCTTCCAGCCCATTTCGCCGCATCGCTTTTCTGCGCTGCAACTTTTCGCCGCGCGCTCGACGCCATTCGCGCTCCTGTGCCATCGCCGCCGCGCGACTTCACCAATTTAGACGGCGTGAAATAACTCGCCGCGTGTGTTGCCTTCGTAGGGGCAGGGCTTGCCCTGCCCGCGCGCCTGCAAGGCGCGGCTCTGCAGATCCGAATCTCTGTCGCTGAAACGTCGTCGCAATACTTCCCGCTCGAATCGTCCACGCGCAAAAATGAAATCGCAATCGTAAATTCGCAAAGGGAGATTTTCCAATGGGCATGTTCGCCACGGCGACGCTTGCCGTCGCAAAATACTGGCGCGAATCGCTTCTCGTCGCTGCGCTGGCCGCCAGCGGTTTTGTTTTTAAGGAGTGGCTCTCCGCGCACGACGCTTTGCTTCACGCCACCGCAACCATCGCCGCACAGGGCCAGTTGCTCGCGCAGCAGAAAAAGCAGTACGACGCGCTCACCGCCGCCGAGCAATCGCGCGATCGCGCCACCGCGCAGCAAATCGCCGCGATGCGAGCGCAAGTCGCACAACTGAAAACCGCCGCGCAAATCGCCGCATGGCTTCCGAAGCAAATCCCCACGCCGGAACCCGTCGAAATCACTGTGCCTGCAACTTCGCGCGCGGCCGCTTCCGCGCAAGCATCATCGAATGTTGCTGCGTCCGCTGCGCCACAATCTTCAGCGCCAAAATCCGCGCTCCAGCCCGCGCAAACGCCAGCAGGGAACTCGCTTCCGCCCGCGCTGGCCACGATTCCGCAAATTGACTTGCCCGCTCTGCGCGACTACGTGGAATCGTGCAAGGAATGCCAGGCGAAGCTCGCCGCCGCGCAGCAGGATTTACAAACAAAAAATCGGCAGCTCAAACTCGCCGGCGAAGAACTCTCCGCCGCCGGCGAGCAGCGCGACGCCGCGCTCAAGGCGCTCAAGGGCGGCTCGTTCTGGCGCCGCCTCGGCCACGACGCGAAACTCCTCCTCATCGGCGGCGCAATCTCCTCCGCCGCCCTCTGCTCCTCCGGCCATTGCCGCTAGCGCCACAATCGCCGCGCGCCTGAAGCATCTCCATCACTCTGCCGCCTCGCAAGCCTTGCGCCATTGCCAAGATGATTGTCCATGGTGCAGTATATCGTGAGCGGTAGCTGATCAAGTTGGACACAATCGAGGGCGTCGCTCGCAAGAAAATGCTTGGAAAAAAACAAATCTTCGCTGGAGAGTTCGCGCTTCGCATCCACCTACTCGCGGACGATGTACAATGATTTGGCGTATGCGCCGGGAGCCTGTCCTGAGCTTGCCCGCCTGGGCGAGCTTGCCCACCGTGGTGGGCGTAGCCGAAGGAGCGAGACGTATGCAGCGACGGGCAGCACGGGAGTGACGAACATTGCGTTTGCAGGGAACAACGAGGATACGTCGGCAGCGTTGTATGATGCGCAATACCGGGAGTACGGGATTCAGGGCCGCTGGCCGTCGCCGGATCCGGCAGGCATCGCGGCTGCGAATCCGGAGAATCCGCAAAGCTGGAATCGCTATGCTTACGTGTTCAACAACCCGCTGCTATTGATCGATCCGTCGGGGTTCGGGCCGAAGGGCTGCTTCGCGGCAGGCATGCAAGAACGAGGGCCGCTCTCCTATGCTGCAGCCAGACAGGGTGGAGTCCCGAATGACGTCGATTGTGGTCCTGACAACGGGGGCTATTGTGACGTAGACGGGGCACTAGTGCCGTGCGGTGGTGGTAGTAGCAGCGGTGGTGGCGGCGGTGGAGTGCAGACGCTATGCGTCGGAGAACTCAATTATCAAACTTGTTATGTTTTTAATCTCGGCGGAGGCGGCCCCGGTGGCGGAGACCTCTGCGGAGGCGGCGACTGCTTCGGTGGGGGTGGCGGCCCCGGCAGCCCAGGCAACCCCACGCCGCAATCACCGACATCGCCCAAATCTCCTGATGATGTAGAAAATTGCGAGATTGAAGCTTATACAAATGCTGACGCCGCTGCTGCGGATTTGTATTCACTTCGGAATCAGTTTAAGAATCCACTCAAGGCAGCAGTCGCAGGGACGGTAAGTGGGGCCGTGATTGGGTGCGTGACCACCGTTGAGGTCGGTTGTGTGGAGGCAGCCGTCCCCGGTGCAGTCGTCGGTTTCCTTGGGGGGCTACTAGAGGGAACCGCAGTGCAGCTGTATCACAACTATGTCGACACAAGGCAGATCATAAACCAATTGAAATCCAGTCTCGCAGCCTGCGGTGGCGGCTAGATGGGGTGACCTGGATTGGAAGGAGATCACGATGCATGAACCATTTACGAAGAAGCTAGCGAAAGGGAGTCTCAAGTGCGCCAGTTTCTGGCAGTCCGTACTCCGCTTCGGTCTCCCTTTTATCATTCTGTATCGTGCGATAGATTACGTAACGTTCAGGGCGGCTGCAGGACGAGCTGGCCTACGATACCCGTGGCGGTGGTTTGAAGCTATCGTGGATATCGGCGTTGTGCTTTTTGTGTCTACTCTATGGTGGTGGTTTACGCGCGAGATCTTGGCATGGCGACAGAGGGGCCAGTCTAAATGAGCGCGGACACGAAGCCGAGAAGGAGTCAGAATCGGGCGGCTTCGTGGTCTCGCGGATTCAGTGGGACGCCCACCACGCTTCCCTTTGCAACAAATCGATCCTCCACCGGATGATGACATGGCGTCTTTGGACCGAGACTTTAAGCAGCGCTGCGTACCGCCTGCGTACCTGGATTCCGTCACGGTGACCTACGACGCGCTGGGACGCATGGTAGAGCAAGGACAATCGGGAAGCTACACGCAAATTCAGTACTCGCCCACCGGATTCCAGATGCAGCTGATGAATGGCCAAACGTTCGTCAAAGCGTGGGTTCCCATGCCCGGCGGCACGGCGGAGGTGTGGCAGGCGAGCGGCGCTTCGCCGTATTATCAGCATTCCGACTGGATCGGGAGCGCGCGCTTCGCATCCACTTACTCACGGACGATGTACAATGACTTGGCGTACGCGCCGGGAGCCTGTCCTGAGCTTGCCCACCGTGGTGGGCGTAGCCGAAGGAGCGAGACGTATGCAGCTTCAGGCAGCACGGGAGTGACGAACATTGCGTTTGCGGGGAACGCGGAGAACACGTCGACGAATCTCTACGACGCGGCGTATCGCGAATACGAGATTCTGGGCCGCTGGCCCTCGCCCGATCCGGCAGGCATGGCCGCCGCGAATCCGGCCAATCCGCAAAGCTGGAATCGCTACAGTTATGTGACCAACAATCCATTGATGCTGATGGATCGGTTGGGAACTTGGTCATGTACCACGGTGGAAGCGACGCCCACGGACACCTCGCAGCAGGCTTCCGGTGACGGGCCGTCGGATACAGACGCCAGCGATGCAGAGGCCGATCCTCCTCAGCAGCAGAGCGGCTGCTTCATCCACCAGAATCCCTTCGGCGGCGGCGGCAATTACTTTAGTGATTGGTCTGGGTCCCTTGGCGTTGGCGGAAGTGGCACCTTCGATGGTGCCTACGTCGGAGACGATAGCGGACAAATCCCCAACGGGGGATTCCAACCTGGTCAGGGAGTATCTGGGCAGCCTCCCGTTCTTTTCGGGATAAACAACATTCCAGTGGTTAGCTCGTCGCAGCCACAGCCGTTCTGCCCGGTTGTGGCTTGTACATTTACAGTCGACCCCTTCCAACCAACGGGGACCGCTTTCATATTCAGTCCCCAGTTTCCGCAGCCACCGCAGTCACTGCAATCACCGCAGTCACTGCAATCACCGCAAACACCGACACCGCAGCCGTCGCCGACTCTGTGGCAAAAAGCTAAGGCCGCAGCCAAATGGGACCTTTGCGGACACTCTCCTTCCGGTGGGATATTGAACTGGATGGCGAGCGGCGCAACAAAGGGTGCCATAGGAGGGGCAATTGCAGGGGCAGATGGCCTAGGAGTTCCCACGGCTGGCCTTGGTGCCATCCCCGGTGCGATCGTAGGGGGAGTCGTTGGGGGCGTGGCAGGTGCAGGGGCAGGTGTGTTTTTGGGCGCTGCGGCTACTTTTGTTTGCTCTAACACCGGAGCCTACGGCCCGTCTTAGGGCCCGGGCGAACTGGTCGCACAGCGCGGTCGAAAGGAAGAGCGGCGATGATTCCTCTGGTCGTGATTCTGGGTTTGCTGGCTGTCGGTGGGGCCGTAGTGATTTACGGAACTCTTGCAAAGAACAGGTGGGGAATCAATCCTTGCGATGTTTCTTGCCCGCGCTGCAACACGCCGCTTCCAAAGCTGCGACATCCGCAGTCTCTTCGCCAAGAGATGTGGGGTGGTTGGACGTGTCCCAGTTGTGGCGTAGAAGTTGACAAGTGGGGACGAGAACTATTCGGCGGACGTGTACTAGGTTCCAAAATTCCCGAATCTTCACCAAAAGGCGAGCACACCATCCAACCAGTGCGGCCTACATTTTTTGATCGATTCAAGGGGCGTTCCCCTGTGTTCTGGGTGATCGTCGTGCTCGTGCTCCTCTTAAACGCCTGGTTCGATTATCACGTTCCGTTGGGCGTCGCATTCGATGTCATCGCTGTGGCAGTTCTATTTATAGTTTACGTCAAGTCCCGGCGGATGAGAGCGAGGGGTTAGCCACCTGGTTAACGGGGAGCGCCGGGGAGCGCCGTAAAGAGCCGTGCTTCGCACGGGGTGTTCTTAGGGACACGTCACCCCTAAAAGGGTGCTGCACAGCAACTTGGGTTGCTGTATAGGAACCATCGAAAAATCAACGTCTTACAAAATTTCCGGCGCTGGCGGTTAACCTTCGGGCGCTCCCGGTTAACGTGTTGAAAACAAAGCGCAGCGGCTAGCTTTGGAGCAGTAGCCGTATCGGCAGGGGGGTGTCGCCCTGACGGGCATCAGCATCTTTGAGACGAAGAGGGCGTATTCAGCAATCAAGCAGGCAGTCACCTGTGGCCCCGGATCGTAGGAGGCGCGCCATGAAGCTTTCACTCTCCAGGGCCAATGAGAGTTGCTTCGTATGGATGTTCTGGTATCTGGGGACCTGGCTACTGCTGGAGACGGGATCACTGTTCTTGGGCCTATGGCTTTTTAAGATATCTGTGCACAGACTTGTTGGTCCGTACATCGCCTTGGCAGTCGCGCCAATTGTGGTTGGGCCTTTCTTCGATAGAATAAACCGACGGCGCGAAGACCCTCCGAAGCGGCGCGCTCGCAACATGGCCATCGCATCCACAGCATTCATCGAGCTGGCCGTGACGGCGCTGTCTTACTCGGCGGTAAAGATGGGCTTGGTCTCGGCGAACTTCGCCATCACTATCACTATTGTCGTGTGGTTATTCAGTGGGCCTCTCGGTTATTTCGTGGCCTATCGAACTGCTTTGGCAAAGATTGAGCTTTCGACAAGGCCGTGAGGGACGAGTGCGGGTTGGTCGGGCTTCGTTTTTTGGTCTTTTTGGAGTATGGAGTTTTTCGTAGATCACGACTCTTCCGTGGCAGCGCTACCCACGACGATTGATTCTGTCACCATGACCTATGGTGCGTTGGGACGCATGGTGGAGCAAGGGCAATCAGGCAGCTACACGCAAATTCAGTACTCTCCCACAGGATTCCAGATGCAGTTGATGAATGGCCAAACGTTCGTCAAAGCGTGGGTTCCCATGCCGGGCGAGACGGCGGAGGTGTGGCAGTCCAGCGGCTCGTCGCCGTATTATCAGCATTCCGACTGGATCGGGAGTTCGCGCTTCGCTTCCACGACCTCACGGACGATGTACAATGATTTGGCGTATGCGCCGGGAGCCTGTCCTGAGCGTAGCCGAAGGAGCGAGACGTATGCAGCTTCAGGCAGCACGGGCGTGACGAACATTGCGTTTGCGGGGAACGCGGAGAACACCACGACGAATCTCTACGACGCGGCGTATCGCGAATACGAGATTCTGGGCCGCTGGCCCTCGCCCGACCCGGCCGGCATCGCCGCAGCAGTCGCGTAAATTCTTTTTCTCTGGCGCGCGTCCAAAGCGCGAAGGCCCCGCCTTCGCATCTCCGCGCGCCGCGCAGCTCCGATGTTGGCGAAGATTTTTCCCATCGAAGCGTCAGAGGGGAATTGAAGCGTCTCGCCATCCGCGTTTTCGCACATTGCCGCTAACCCAGTGCTTCCATCGCCCTGCCGCCTCCATGCGCGCAATTTCAACTCTCGCTGCAGTCGCGTAGGAAGAATCTGCCATTTGCAGCACGAACTAGCCTGGCCAATTCCTGAGCGCTGGGCCATTCGGGCTCAGTTACGACGCGCTGAGCCGCTGCGTCGCGTAAATTCTTTTTCTCCGGCGCACTTTGGACACGCGACACAACGAGTCGGCTACCCATTGTCCCGTCCTCCGTAATTTCAACTCTCGGCGCAGCCGCGTAAACCCTCCTCCTCTGGCGCGCGCCCGAAGCGCGAAGGCTGAGCCTTCGCATCTCTGCGCGGCCCGCGCTTTTTCGCCCGCGAGTACGAGATTCTCGGCCGCTGCCCGTCATTTGTGCTGCATCACGCAGGGAACCCGAACCCCTTTGGCGCGCTTACCATGGACGAAAAAACCGCCCGGGATCGTACCTTATGACTCCTCCTTTGCGGAGCGTGCCGCCATCACCTCTCCCGACGACTGAACCGCTCGCCTGGCCCATAAAGCGCATTGAGCTAACGCGACGTGTCCCTAAAATATGCTCTTGTTGGCAGTCCTTTCACGGCGGGTCCGCCTCCGCCGGGAAACCTCATCCACAACCACCACGAAGCGAAGCGCATCGCATCGGCACTCAACCCAGCCCGTCTGCCTCTGAAAATGCATTTCCGTTGAAAGCTGTTCATCCGAGGGAAGTCCACGTCCACCACTATCGCACTGCGCGCCGAGCCAGCACCTCGACCCAAGCCCGTCTCCGCAATGGATGCCCCTCGGCAGCCCCCACCGCAAGCCTTGTTCACCTCTACCGCCATCCCAGGCGAATCGTTCTATCCATAACTACAGAAATTGTAGACGAGCCGCTTAACCCAACTCGTTTGTGCAACTTGCAATTCCGCACCTTTCCCTCCAAAACGCTCAAATACCGCTTGACACAAATTTGCCCCCAAGCGTATCTTCCTCTAATCCGTATTATGTTATCATATAGAAGGAGGCGAGTGCGCTCCGTTATGCTTGTTAAGAAAGACAAAGACATGGGAATTGAGGCGGGCTACCCGCACACCGTCTGCGTCGTGGGTTTCGTCGAAACGCATAACCGAGGCACGTCGAGGCAGGTTGGCAGACCAAACTGCCGTCGCGACGTTCGCGCGGCGATATGATACTTCCCCGCGTTGCATGGAATTTTTCCGTTTGCTAGTTTGGCGTAGATGGCCCCTGTTACGGAACAACCCAACAAGGTTATTAAAGCTTTTTACCGGCTAGATCCTATTTTACTGAGATGCATAACGTAACGCACGTCTAAACAGCTTGGTAGACCAGGAGCCAGAGGGCTTGACAGCGCGTCGCGGTTTGTAAGACCGAACGTTATGGTTTAGGACCAAGAAAAACGAAAAGACATGATGGCTCTGTTGACATCCTATGAAAAAGGCGTCGATGCTACAGGCGATACAAATTGAAACTCAAACCGAGCAGCAGGGCTTGACGGCCTTGCATGCGCAGCGTGCGACCGGGTGCGCGAGCCGAGAGTTTGCGTTTCACCG